>CAJTVK010000015.1:47106-47325 GCA_910579645.1 uncultured Lachnospiraceae bacterium
CATAAAAAAGGAGGGTTGTTTAGAGATTACAATTAGCTAATTGTATCATGAGGAATGACAGAATTATATAGTGCGCCTGGTAATAGCGGATAGCCATTATCGGGCAGAGGCCAATTATGGCTTGTACGGCACATGAACATAAAGATAGTTTTTAATAAATTTATATTGGTGAAGGAGAAGATTATGGAACAGGTTTACAGGATTGGTATAGACCACGGG
>CAJTVK010000016.1:0-226 GCA_910579645.1 uncultured Lachnospiraceae bacterium
ACCCAGGCGGTCATGCTCCATATGGGACTCGGACCCATGGCCACTCGATTAAAAGCCGAGTGCTCTCCCATCTGGGCTAATAGAGCGTAAAAATACCGCCAATCTTGTAAAGATTTTCTCATACAAGATAAGCGGTACACAAATCCATGTTCTGCTTCCGGCAAGATCTTTATAATCCTGTCTTCCGGATATCACACAGTTTTTCGCCTTTTCCTTACCTTACATG
>CAJTVK010000016.1:236-45140 GCA_910579645.1 uncultured Lachnospiraceae bacterium
TAACCAGACTCTGTTCTTTTTCTTTACTGAACAGTGTCTCATAATGTTCGCTATGCAGATAATAAACAACTGAAGTTGTTGCGAAAGCATTCGCTGCGAAATTAACTGTTGCCATGATTCTTTCCTTTCTGGACTCATCCAGTCCGCTTTGTTCTAACTGTAATCACTATAACACTAATTCTCGGAATTGTCATTATACCGGTAATATAATTTGTGGGTAGATCACTATCCAACGCAAAAGATATTTACAGCGCAGTCTTTCTTATTTCCTATCTTACCATAAAAAGCGAAAATTACATTTTGCTTTCCTGCTGACAACAGCGGAACTCTCCTAATTTGTGTTTGTGTGTCATTTGGGGGTGACATAGACGATATTATTATGATATCTGCCAGATAGTACAAACAATAAAATCCTATCAGTTTTAAGATACCTCTCATTATAAACTCTTATGCGTTGGAAATTACCCTTCTGCGTTTGTATTCTTCAATCACCGCCGGAATCTGCCCCTCGCCGCAGGCGACTTGAAATGGGCGGATTCCGTAACAGGGAAGCCGTAGGCTGAACTGCTACAGTTGTGCCGCACACCTGCCAAAAATATAATGCTTTTTCTAAAATTTCCTGTTATAATATCCCTAAACCAATTGCTTGTCAGCCCCCTCTGCAGACAAAGGATATCCGGCTCACAGCACGGCAAAGCACGGTGCGCCTTATACAAGCAGGACAGACGGCCAATGTCATCACATTGGTTATACGACTCCCACGGAAGCTAACACCATACATTTTATAGGAGGTAGAAAAATGACAATTTACGTTGATGCATCTGCCGCTGCCGGCGGAAACGGCACGGAAGAAAGACCATATCAAACCATTCAGAAAGCTGCGGATACCGCCCTTCCCGGCGATGAAGTCTTAGTCCTGCCGGGAATTTACCGGGAAGCCGTCAATCCCAAGCACGCCGGAACCCCGGCACAGAGAATCACCTACCGCTCCGCCGTAAAAGGAGGCGCCCATATTACCGGAAGCGAAACGGTGAAATGCTGGGAACCCTTGGAAGGCACTGTATGGACGGTACGGATACCCAATAGCTTTTTCGGCTCCTTCAATCCTTTTACGGAACAGATTTCCGGCGACTGGTATGTGGCATCCATCCTTGCACATATGGGCGACGTGTTTCTCAATGAGAAATCCATGTACGAAGTCCTCACCTTAGACGAAGTAAAGAACCCTCAAAGATCCAAGATTTCCTGGGACCCCGATTTCTCTCTGTACACTTGGTATGCAGAGCAAGACAGGGAACGGAAGGAAACTATTCTGTATGCAAATTTTCAAGGCAAGAACCCCAATGAGGAAAATACGGAAATCAGCGTACGGAGAAACTGCTTTTATCCGTCGGAAGAACATATCGGCTACATCACCTTGTCCGGATTTAAAGTCAGTAAAGCAGCCACCCAATGGGCACCGCCCACTGCCTATCAGGAAGGAATGGTGGGACCCCACTGGTCAAAAGGTTGGATAATTGAAGACTGCGAAATCTATGAATCCAAATGCAGCGGCATCTCTCTTGGCAAATGCCTTCAGCCGGAAAATGACAATAAATGGCTGAAGCAGAAATACAAAGACGGCACCCAGACCGAACGGGAATGTATCTGCAAAGCCTCCTATGAAGGCTGGAACAAGGAAAATATCGGCTCCCACATCGTTCGCGGCTGTGACATCCATGACTGCGGCCAAACCGGTATCGTAGGCCATCTGGGCGGTGTATTTTCCGTTATAGAAGGCAATCATATCCATCACATTAACAACAAGCAGAACCTTGCCGGTGCGGAAATCGGCGGCATCAAGATGCATGCTGCCATCGATGTGGTTATCCGCGGAAACCATATCCATAACTGTACACGCGGCCTTTGGCTGGACTGGCAGGCGCAGGGCACAAGAGTAACCGGCAACTTATTCCATGACAATTGCCTGCCTCTGGACTTTGATATCAATGCCGGGATTTTCGGTGCCGGCGAGGATATCTTTGTGGAGGTATCCCACGGCCCCACTCTCATCGACCATAATCTCCTGCTTTCAGACCGAGCCCTGAAACTGGCGGCTCAAGGGATTGCCGTTGTACACAATCTGATACTGGGTTCCCTGGCAGCCGTAGGCATCGGCACGGATAACGGTACGCCCGACCTGCCTTCCCCCAGATATACGCCGTACCACACCCCCCATGGCACGGAGATTGCCGGCTTTATGTCCTTCCTGCACGGAGACGTAAGATTTCACAACAATATTTTCATTCAGAAACCCATCCGGCCATGTATGCAGGCCTTGGCGGACATTATGGGAAAAGACGGCAACAAATGGGATGACGGCAACATACTGAGCGGCACTTTCCGCTATGACGGATATCCTGCCTTCGAAGAATGGAACCGCCGGTTCGACGGATACTGCGGCATGGGAGCCGATACCGGCAATCTCTATTATGACCATCTTCCCGTCTGGGCTTCCGGCAACTTATATTATAACGGAGCCAAACCTTGGGAAAAAGAAACGGATGCTTTCGTAGACAAGGAAAATCAAGTTACCGTTACATTGGAGGAAACGGCAGACGGCTGGTATCTGCGCACCAACCTGTACGATATCCTGCCGGCAAAAACGGTGGGAATTCTCTCCACGGAAGATCTTGGAACGGCATTTGAGCCGGAACAGAAATATGAAAATCCGGACGGCAGTCCCATCTCCTTCCGCCAAGACTACTTTGGCAGCCGACGGGATGTGGCAACGATTGCAGGCCCGTTCCTGGATAAGGAAGCCGCCGCCGGAAAACTTTTCTGAAACGTTACGCAATCAAGCGGAGAAGAGCCGTCTTCCCTACTCACCGCGTGCCCTGTGCGCCGCGTCAGCGGCATATTTCATCTGCACGGGTTCTGCATAAAACAAAAAGGCAGGGAATCCGCTTCCCTGCCTTTCATGCGTCATGTATACCTTGTCATCTGCATCCGGACAGAAACTTATTGCCCGGCAATCTTTCCGGCCATTACTTCCTTGGCATGCTCCAGCTGATTATCATACCCGTCGTCATAATAGCGGTCCCCGTCAAACTCATAAACCTCATCCGGCTCTATGCCGATGCCGTGAATATTATTCCCGTTAGGAGTGAAATACGAACTGACCGTCAGCTTCAGCGCCGTGCCGTCCGACAGCGAGATTACCCGCTGCACAATCCCCTTTCCGAACGTGGTAGTCCCTATTAGCTGTCCGATTCCGTAATCTTTAATCGCACCTGCCAAAATCTCGGACGCGCTTGCCGAATAACCGTTTACCAAAACCACTAACGGCTGGTCAAACTGCTTCGTGCCGTCACAGGAATACTCCGTGCGTTTCCCGTCCCTGTCTTCCGTATATACAATCAGCCCCTTAGGCAGCATCTGTCTGGCGATTTCCACCACCGCACTCAGATTCCCGCCCGGATTTGCACGCAGATCCAAAATCAGCCCTTTCATCCCCTGACCGCGCAATACCGCCAACGCTTCCGAAAACTGATCCACCGTCACGTCGTCAAATTCCGTAATCTGAATATATCCAATCTTGTTTTCATACATTTCGTGCTTTACCGTGGGGCTTTCTATCTTCTTCCGCTCCACGTCAAATTCCAGATAATCCTTTTCCCCTTCCCGATATATGGTGAGATGCACCTGTGTCCCTTCCAAGCCCTTGATATTTGCCACCACTTCCGAAAGTTCCAGCCCCTGCATCGGCTCATTGTCCACCATATAGATGACATCCCCGTCACGAAGCCCTGCCGCCTGTGCCGGCGTATCCTCAATTACGCCGCTGATATGCGCCAGCCCGGTCTGGACATCCATCCCCACATACGCTCCAATGCCGTAATACACGCCTTCTGTCTGCTGCATAAGCGCTTCCAGATCTTCCTCCGTATAATAAGTGGAATATGGATCCCCCAACGAAGCAATCACACCCTCATACATACCATCCGCCAGCATCTCGGCATTCACGTCCTCTTCATAATAATACTTGGCAATGGTTTCTTCTATTACCTGCAGCTTGCTCATCGTCATATCGTTGACCAAGCTATCCACAGTCTGCCCCGGCTGCTCCGTTTCCTTTTCCGCCCTCAGCTTGCTGATCTGATAAAAACGTACGCCCGTGTATACAAAACATGCTACCAACAGGCTCAGCAGGATGCCCGTAACAAAGCCTCCCGTAAAAGTACCGCTTTCTTTTTTCGGCGGCTTACCCATAGGATGATTTGCATTATCCGGATAGTCGTTTGGGTAATTGTTTAAATTATATTCCACTCTTTTCATCTCCCAAAAAATTTGATATGCTCACTATTTGCTTATATAATTCCACGGGCTTACATAGCTTCCGTTCAGCCTGACACTGAAATGAAGATGGTTGCCGGTAGAACGTCCGGTAGAGCCTACCGCCGCTATCTTCTGCCCCTTCGTCACGGTTGCCCCTTTGGATACATAAAGTGCCGATGCATGCATGTAAATCGTATACAATCCGTCCCCATGATCTATCATAATATAATTTCCCATGGAGCCGCTGTAATCGGCTGCCACCACCTTGCCGTTATAAGCTGCCAAAATCGGCGAGCCCCCCGGTGCTGCCAGATCGACTCCGTTATGGAACTGAGAAACGCCCAGAATCGGATGAATCCGATTGCCGTAATCATCCGATATCCGTGTGTAAGAGGGTGCCGGAAAAGTAAAGATACCCCCGTCATACTTGATCCGGTTTGCTTCGGCCAGCTTTGCCTTTTCCTCTGCGACCACTTTTTCCAGCATCGCTATCGTATCGTTCTGTTCCTTAATGTCCGCCTCATACTCGGCAATGGCCGCTTCCTTCTCATTGATGTCGTCGCTCACCTGCTCAATGGTTCTTTTCTTCTCATCAATAAGGGTATTCAGGGAAGCCTCCTCGCTTTCCACCCCCGCCTTTGCCTCTTCCAGATATGCCTTGTCTTCCTCCAGCTGCTCCATATATAATTCAATCAGCTTCCGTGTCGCCACATATTCGTCCAGCATCTTCCTGTCATATGCGGAAAGCATTTTAATATATTCCGCCTTATTCAGCATATCCCCGAAACTCTCGGAAGAAAACAGCAAATCCATATATAGGGTATCCCCTCTTTCATACATGAACCGGATACGTTCTTTCATTGCCGCATATTGATTCTCCTGATCCGCAATGGCCATTTCCAGTTCTGCCTCCGTCTGGACAATTTCTTCTTCCTTCTCCGTAATCCTCTCTTTCAGTTCTGCTATTTTCTCCTGAATTGTCGCCAGTTCCCCGTCCAGCTGCACGACATACTGCTTCAGATCTTCTTTCGACTGTTCCAGTTCCTCCTTTATTTTCTTCACATCCGTCAGATTTTCCTGCAGCTGCTTCTTCAGATTTTTTGCATCGCTGATTTCCGCTTCCTTTTCCTTAATCAGATCGTTCGTAAGCCCGGATGCCCTTACTTCACCGGGTACGCCTCCCCCTCCGGCCAGGCATGCCATCAGGGAAATACCTAGTATACCGCTGACATATTTTCTCCGCTTCTTCATGAGCCATGCCTTTCTATACTCTCAAATGCTTCCTTACCGTTACAATGCTTCCCAGAAATCCGATTCCTACCCCCATGGCCACCGAAACCGGAAGCAGCACCTGGAAAATCGTTTCCACGGGAAGAAAATCCAAAAGCTTTATCAGCATGGAAAAATGCTCCGTCACATAAAGAATGACCTGATTATATATGGCATAAATAATTCCCATGGGAATCAGCGAGCCGATTACGCCAATCAAAATCCCTTCAATGACAAAAGGGGAGCGGACAAAGAAATCCGTAGCGCCGATATACTTCATAATATTTATTTCTTCTTTTCGGACAGATATTCCTATCGTAACCGTATTGCTGATAAGGAAAATGGATACCGCGAACAATATCCCTATAATGCCCATGGATATGTATGCAATCAGTGCATTGATGCCGCTCAATGTCATGGCGGTAATTTCCGATTTATTGATTCTTCTGATATCCGGAATGGATTCCAGATAAGTCACAAGCGCAGGCTGCAGGGACACATCGCTCAGGTAAATCACATAGTGAGCCGAAGGAGCCAACGGATTCTCCGTGAAACCGTCCGAATATTCCCCCAGATAATCGTCCTTGAAGCTGGCCCATGCTTCCTCCGCCGACACAAACTGCACATCGGAAACTTCCACTCTTTTCCATATCATCTCTCCGATTTCCGCAATTCTCGTGTCACTGGTTCCCTCTTGGAAAAAAACGGTTACGGATATCCCTTCCTCCGCTGTTTTTACCATATGCTCAAAGTTGGATAAAATTGCATAGAACAGACCAAACAGAAATAAGCATGCGCCTATCGTGGCTATGGATGCCAAGGAAAACCATTTATTCCTGACAATATTGCGGAAGCCCTGCCCTATCGTATAAAAAAATGTACTAATCCTCATCGATATAGCCTCCTTTTTCCTCATCGCTCACAATAATGCCCTTCTTCATTGTGACCACCCGCTTCTGCATAGAGTTTACAATTTCCCTATTATGGGTAACAACAAGGACGGTAGTGCCGTTCTCATTGATTTGCTCCAACAATTTCATGATTTCCCAGGAATTCTTCGGGTCCAGGTTACCGGTAGGCTCATCCGCCAGCAGTATGGTAGGCTTATTGATCAATGCCCTGGCCAATGCCACTCTCTGCTGCTCCCCGCCGGAAAGCTGCCTGGGCTTTGCCTTGTACTTGCCGGCAAGCCCTACCGTCGAAAGGATGCTCGGGACATTTCTTTTAATTTCCTTGTTGGATACCTGTATAATCCTTTGGGCAAACGCCACATTCTCATATACATTCCTGTCCTTCAGCAGCCGGAAATCCTGAAACACAATCCCCAGATTTCTGCGGAACTTCGGGATTTTCCTGTGCCTGATTTTCACAAGGTCATATCCCATCACATTTATATAACCGGAAGTCGGGGTAAGTTCCCGCAGCAAAAGCTTAATCAGAGTCGATTTCCCCGAACCGCTGTCTCCCACTATAAAGACAAACTCCCCTCTGTTAATATGTAAATTAACGCCGTTCAATGCCGGGGCCCCTGTGGCATATGCCTTGCTCACATTTTCCAGTGTAATGATTTCATTGCCTAAATCAACTGTCTTTTTCCCTCTCCGTCTCTTCTTTTCCTTTTCAATCAATGTATTTCACCCGCCTAAATTGCTAAAATTCAATAGTTTCCATGTATTTCATATATTTTACTACCATCAGGGCAATCTTAAATGTAATGGCATCCTCAAAAATGCGCAAATCCAGCCCTGTGCTTTTCTGCAGCTTATCCAGTCTATAAACAAGAGTATTCCTATGAATAAACAGCTGCCTTGATGTCTCGGATACATTCAGGCTGTTTTCAAAAAACTTATTGATTGTCGTCAATGTTTCCTCATCAAAATCATCCGGGCTCTTTCCCCCGAAAATTTCCTTAATGAACATTTTGCACAGCGGTATCGGCAGCTGGTAAATCAGCCGTCCGATTCCCAATTCACTGTAGGCCACGATATCCCTTTCGTCAAAGAAAATCTTTCCCACATCCAATGCCATCTTCGCTTCTTTGTAAGAACGGCTGACCTCCTTAATTTCCCCTACAATTGTCCCGTAGGCTATGCGTATTCCGCGTATCCCTTCCTTGCGCAGATAACTCCCCGCATTTTTTGCAGCTTTTTCAATTTCCTTCCCTGCATCCCCTTCCGATAAATCCTTAACTACTATAACATTATTTTCATCCACTGCGGTAATGAAATCTTTGTTATTGCTTCCAAAATATGTACGCATCAACTCCAGCACATTGCTGTCCTTACTGTTTTCCGTTTCGATAATAATGGCCACACGTTTCACATCCGTCTGTATATGCAGTTTTTTCGCCCTGCTGTAAATATCGACCAACAACAGATTGTCCAACAGAAGATTCTTAATAAAATTATCTTTGTCAAAACGTTCCTTATATGCCACTAACAGACTCTGTATCTGAAATGCCACCATCCTTCCCATAATATACACATCCTCGCCGGAGCCTCCTGCAATCAGAATATACTCCAGCTGCTGCTCATCAAATATTTTAAAATAACGGTATCCCTGTATTTCCTGAGAATCCGCCGGAGAAGTCGCGAACTCAACCGCAGCCCCGGCGCAGCCCTCCATATCGGCAGTTGTGGAAGCCACTTCTTTTCCGTCCGTGTCCATGACACATAGCTCTACACGCGCAATCGCCTTTAGGCCGTCAATTGTGTTCTGCAATATTTGATTTGAAATCATATCCCCTCTCCTCCTATCCGCCGTGTCAAATACATTGCTGCCAACCAGCACCTGACGATCTGACATCACCCCATAAGTCCCATATCTAATATCGGAATTTTTTAACAAAAAATCATATGCGGGATAGTAACAAATATACAATATCATATGCTGGCAAAAATCCCGTTTTTTAAAACTCTTTTTCATTTTAATTCAAAATCACAAAAAAATCCATACTAATTGTATATATATTTGTTTATTTTTTATGTATTTATAAAAAATTAAATTTCAGACAATTTCAGACAAATTTCAGCCTTCCTTTCCCAAAGCAATCGGATACAAAATAAACAGACTTGAAATGCCTGCCATCCCAAATCTGTCTACTCTTTGTTTTCATCCTTGAAATGATTGATGCGCCTATGAAACATAATTCGGTAAATCTGCCCCACAAACTTCCTGCGCAAAGACTCCTTCCCTGCCCCCAAAGCCATATCCTTGGATATGCCCAGCCACACCTCCGCATTTATCAGTTCCTTAGAACGCACCATGCATTTCTCCTGCTTCCCATGTGCCATGCGGGATATAATGGCCGTGGGAGCCACATCGTTTATTCTATTTATTATTTCATCCATGCTTCTTCCGTTTTCCGTGAGAATGTCATATCCGCCCACAAGAATCCCCTCTTGGTACGTCTCAAGCTGCTCCTTCAGCAGATGCAGATCCTCTTCCGAATCATCCAGCAGATACACCTTCTTTTCCCCCCGCACCAGCCGCCGCAAAAACTCCTTCAGAAAAACACGCTTTTCCACCTCATAAATCCTTCCCGCCGAAGCAATTTTCGCCACACGGAGTATATCCGCATCTCCGCATAAAGTCAGATCCATTTTCTCTATGCAATTCTTCTCTTCCTCGTCCTTCCCGGCCAAAATAAGCATGGGCGTCGTAACATATAAAACGGTATTCAGCCCTCCATGTCTGACATACCCGTCCACTATCCCTAAAGATTCCTTCAGCGAATAGTCCGTTAGGCCGATTCCCAAAATATTTATTTTCTGCATACCTGTCCCAATCCGTTTAAAATCTATTTATCATTGCAATTGTCTTTCATGCATAATGCCGGATATGATGTAATTACCTCAACCGACTTGCCAATTATACCAAAAATATGATATACTTGCAACAAAAGGAAGAAAAATGGAGGTAGCAGTTATGAACATTCCCGAATTATCAATGTCACTTGCCCAGACACAGACTATGAACAACGTGGGCATCGCGCTTCTTTCCAAATCATTGGATTCCATGGAATCCAGCGGCGCGCAGATGGTAGATATGATGAGGTCATCTATGGAACTTTCCGTAAATCCTGCTGTAGGCGGCAATTTAGATTTATATGTTTAGGACGGCCGGAAAGCTGCCTTATGATAAGGCAAACAGATGCATCAGAATAGTTTCTAAAATCATATAAGAAAGTGCAAGCACGATTCCTATGACAAGTGGGACGGTAACCATTTTGTCGGGTCTGCCTGCACTTTCTTTTCCTATGCCTGCAGATTCCGCTGTGCTGCCTGCCTCCCCCTGCACCGTCCGTATCCTGCTTTTCCGTTCCGCAAAAACGGCATGCAAAGCGTTTTCACGTTTTTCCCCTTTTGCAATCCATACAAGCACACAGGCCGCCAATGCGGTCGCCGCTGCCGCAAAAATAAGCGAACCGCTGATCATGACCAGCAGCACATTTTGAGTGAGCATCTCTTCCGCCTCTTCCAGCCCGCTTCCGCCTGCCAGAGAGTCCGACAGATACATCAGGCATACCTGCTGCGAATTGAAGACCATATGAAAAATTACGGAACTCCACAGACTTCCCGTGGCCTCCACCAACAGAACCACCATCACGCCTATCGCAAAAGCATAGGCCGCCTGATTGAAATTCATATGCATAAGCGCAAACAGCAGCGCGGAGAGAAGCATTGCCGCAAAAGCCGTGCCCGATTTTCTATACCCCTGATACACAATGCCCCTGAAAACCAGTTCCTCGCTGAAGGGGCCGAAAATGCCGATAATGAACCACATAATCAGAAACGGCACTTCCAGCACCTCCCCGCTGATTGCCGCCACCGTATTGTCCACAAACAGCATGGATATCATATTAATCAAAGCCGTCAGAGGCATGGAAAGAAAAGTAAAAAGGAAAATCTTAAAGACGGTAGATACCTTAATCTTCCGGAAACCGGCCAATTGAAACAGATTCTCTTTGGAGACATAAACTCCCAAAAGAGCCGGAATCAATATGATGCCCTGGCTTAAAATAAAATTCGGCACAATATCCAACGTCCATGTAAAAAACTGCCCCAACAGGGTTATTGCCGCCACCACCGCAAAATGCATCAATATGACCGACAAAAAAATCCAATTTACCTTTTTACTGTTCATCTGTATTCTTAACTCTCCATCATAAAATTGACTAATTTCGTAATATCCTCCGGCTCATAGGCTATGATTTCCAATTCCTCAATCGTCCCGTCCGAAAAAATATTTGCCAAAGAAACATACTGGGAAAGCTTGGATTTCAGATTCAGCCTGTCACCCTCGCCCGTCACCAGCTCTACTTTTCCCGCACAGCTGTCCACTACCTTAAAAAATTTGTCAATATCCCTGATATTCTGTACTTTCATACTAATCTCCTTTCAGATTGCCAATACAGGCTTCCCGATTCCGTCGGGAAACCCGCAAATCCTTTCCATACTTAAATCCTTAAAAATTACACCATGATTATACTGACATCTTTCGGAAATTGCAAGAATTTTATTTCAGGCGGATACTTTTCTCCCCTATGATAATTCGGTTTTCTTTCAGCAAATGTCCTACCGCACGCTTAAATTCATTCTTGCTCATCTGCATTTCGCTTTTAATCGTCTCCGGAGATGCCTTGTCGTTAAACGGCAGCACCCCGTCATAGCTTCTTATAATGTCCAATACTACCCGGGCATCTTTTTCCATCTGCAGATAAGCTTTTTCCCTGATGCTCAGATCCAGCTTCCCGTCCTCTTTTACCGCAGTAATTCTCGCGGCCACCATATCTCCCACTTCAACCTTCCCATACAGTTCCTTCAAGGGAATGAGACCGGAATACATATCGTCCACGGCAACGAAAGCGCCGAAATTCCTGCTGATTTCATATACCCGCCCCATAATCCGGTCATCCACCTGAAATTCCCCGTCCGTTTTCAGATACGGATACAGCTTCATAGTGGCACAGAGCCGGTTGCTTTTGTCAATATACAACGCCACCAGGCACTCTTCCCCTTCCTGCACGGGTTTCGTCTGCTCCCGGAACGGCAGGAACAAATCCTTTTCCAGCCCCCAGTCCAGAAAAGCCCCTATTTTCCCTACCTGTGACACTTTTAAGAGAGCCACCTGCCCCAGTGTCAGCTTAACCTCATTTGTAGTGGCAATCAGCCGGTCCTTGGAATCCCTGTAAACAAATACATGCAGCACGTCGCCTGCCTTTGTCCCCTCCGGCACTTGCTTGCGCGGAAGAAGCACTTTTTCCTCTTTTGCGTCCTCGGCTGCAAGATACACCCCGAAATCCACTGTCTTTATCACTGTCAAATCCTGTTTCTCACCTAATTTAATCATCGCTTGCCCCTTTCGGCCGCCGGAAACCGGACTGTCAATTTCCGTCCCGGCTTTCCTGATTTTGTTTAAACTCCGCCACGCAGTAAGCCTCCCCGTCTCCGTTATTCAAAGAAACTACCGTCACCATATCTTCCGCATAAATCAAAGGATATATCTTATCGCCCAATACTGCCTGCTTTCTATACTCTGCCCTCATTTGACGGATTCTGTGCCCCTCCGGCAAATATTCCATGGCAATGCGCACATACTGTCCGTTGTTCACATGATGGTTCGTATCAAGGTGATGACGTTTTATTTCCACCGGCTCCCGTGCCGTCCCTTCCCCTTTGGGAATTGCAATTTTCCGTGGCTCATAATCCATATCCAGCCGCTCTCCCACCCCATAGGCATCCGTCATTTCCTTCGGGGCTTTTACCGGTTTCCTCTTCTCCATATCCATCAGTGTCCATATGGTATTGGCATATGCCAAACGTTCTCCTGTTTCCGTTTCCATCAGGAAATTCCTATAACCTACAAAATTCTTTATTCCGTAAGGAATTGTCCCGACAGAAACTTTCTCACACAGTCCCGGATACCTTTCCACCACAATCTGCCAGGCAGATAAAACCCAGGCCATCTTCTTTTCCCGCAGATAACCTGTCCCTATTCCCAAATCTTCCGACTGAAAAGTAGAACAATCCTGAAAATAATCCAATAATGATTCCAAAGACAGGTTCCCTTCACTGTCTACCTCACTGTACCGTATCCGGCTGCTGAATGTATACATACCGTTACCATGCCCTCCGTCCCGTGCGGCTCCGCATTTCCTAAAATAATGGTTATTACAAGGCTTTGCCAAAGTCCGCGCGGTAATTGCGCAGACCTGCCTGAACATTAACTATTATAGCACACTTTTTCACTAAACCGCAATCACGGAAATCCATTTCTCTTGACGAAATTGCCGCCGGATATTATGATATAAAGCGGGCCGTCCGGGGAAACAGGTGCAAATCCTGTGCGAGCCCGTCGCCGTAAGACATATATGGAATGCCGTGGGCCTTACCCGAAGCCACATTCGGGGAACTGTCATTGGAGTCATCCGAGAAGGCCGGCCGACGGAATGTCAAGCCGAAATATCCGGACAAACCCGCTTCTCCTCTTTGTGGCCGCGAGTGCCGGCTCCCGGAGAAATAAATATCAAAGGAGACAGAAATATGCAGAAAAAACGTATCAGAAAATTATCGTCATTCATCCTTTGCATAGTGCTTACTGTGGCTGCGGCACTGTTGACAACCGGCTGTAATGGCAACACGGAAAACCAACCCTCCTCCGCTGCGGAGGCAAATGCCCCTGCCGACGGTTCGGTACTGGGAACCGGCAGCACCGTATTCACTTTTACCGTAACGGACAAAGACGGCGGCGAAACACAGTTTGAAATCCATACGGATAAAGCCACCGTAGGAGAGGCTCTGACCGAACTGGGGCTGATTTCGGGCGAAAACAGTGAATATGGCCTCTACGTTCAGACAGTCAACGGAATTTCCGCCGATTATGAAAAAGACGGCGTATATTGGGCGTTTTATGTTAACGGCGAATATGCCCAGACAGGAGTGGACTCTACGCCGGCGGAAGAAGGGGTTCGCTACTCCTTCAAGGCAGAGAAATGAAACTCACCACCAAAGAGACGGCAATATTTGCCATGCTTGGCGCCGTTATGTATGCCTCCAAGATAATTATGGAATTCGCCCCTAACATTCATCTTCTGGGCACTTTTACCATAGCATACACAATTGTTTACAGAAAAAAGGCCCTGTACCCGATTTATACTTATGTCATCATAAACGGGATTTTCAGCGGCTTCGCGGCTTGGTGGCTCCCTTATTTATATTTATGGACTGTCCTATGGGGCTGCGTCATGCTGCTGCCGAAACATATGCCGAAAAAAGTGCAGCCCCTCGTCTATATGTCCGTATGCGCTGCCCACGGCTTTCTGTTCGGCACGCTTTATGCCCCGGCGCAGGCAATTTTATACGGAATGAACCTGCAAGGCATGATTTCATGGATTATTGCCGGTCTTCCCTGGGATTTCATCCACGGACTCAGCAATTTTTTCTGCGGCATATTAATCCTTCCCATTGCCTCGGTTTTAAGGCTGGCAGAAAGGCATACGGAAAGCATCTGAAAACCGGATACTGCTTTTCCGACGTGCATCGGGTACATGCATCTGCACATACCCGAAGCTTGTCAGGAATCAAATGCCCCACACATCCCCGATGTATGGGGTATTTGATTTTGCCGGAAATAGAGCAGCATCTGTCTTTTCGTCAAAAAACGGCCCCAAAAGTCCCATGCCTGCTTCCGTATCCGCTATCTATGTAACGGTTTCCCCTTCTCCTACATATTTATATTACATATCATTTTCACTACCTATTATAAAAGGAGATAATTGGAGTATGGCTATCGGTTATTTAAAGATGCAGGCAAGAACCGCCCATGACGCAGTTCCGCTCAGCGGTATACATGTCAGGGTGATGGATGCCTGGGGAAACACTCTTTATATACTTTCCACCGATGAGAACGGCGAAACACAAAGTGTCCCGTTAGAGACATTGGATAAAAGTTATTCACAGAACCAATATTTTTCCGGAATTCCTTATGTGAGTTACAATGTTTTGGCACAGGCATCCGGATTTAATTCTCTCTACGTTTCGGATATCCCCATTTACGACGGCCAAACAGCCGTTTTACCGCTGAACCTTATGCCCATGCAGGAACCGCAGCGCAATCCTACCCAAACGGAAATATCCGTGGGACGCCCCGCGGTGGCTTCCCACGAAATGCGCAGTCAGGAAGGAGAGACTATGGAACCGCGGGTGCTCCGTCAGGTTGTAATCCCCAATCCCATCACCGTTCACCTAGGCTCTCCCGGTTCTTCCGCGCAGAATGTACAGGTATCCTTTCCCGATTATGTGAAAAATGTTGCCAGCAGCGAAATCTATCCTACCTGGCCTTCCGCCGCACTAACTGCCAATATCTATGCCATAATCACCTTTGCGCTGAACCGGGTCTTCACGGAATGGTACCGCAGCAAAGGATATCACTTTGACATCACAAACAGCACTGCCTATGACCAAGCTTTCGTGTACGGCCGCCCGATTTATGACTCCGTCAGCAATATCGTGGACCGTATTTTTAACGAATATGTACGCCGCCAAGGACAAATTTCCCCTTATTTCACTTCCTTCTGCAACGGCACCACGGTAACCTGCAACGGCTTATCCCAATGGGGCACCGTCACTCTGGCAAATCAAGGGCTTTCCCCCATACAGATTCTCCGTTCCTATTATCCGAACGACATAGAAATCGTTCAGACCAATGCCGTTACCGGAATCCTGTCCTCCTATCCGGGAACGCCTCTCCGTATGGGCAGCACCGGACTTGATGTGCAGACTATCCAGACTTACCTGAACCGAATACGCCGCAACTATCCCGCCATCCCCGCCATTGACGATACGCCGGGCGTTTTCCGCGACAGCACGCAGGCGGCTGTCACGAAATTCCAAAGCATCTTCAATCTCACGCCGGACGGCATTGTCGGAAAAGCCACTTGGTACAAAATCTCCAGCCTATATGCTGCGGTAACCCGTCTGGCGGAATTGGACAGCGAAGGAACCTCCCTGGGAATCGGCACGGTTCCGCCCGGCACTGTACTGCGCCAAGGCTCCACCGGCCCGGATGTCATCACCCTACAGTATCTTCTGGATATTATCTCCCAATACTACCCCGGCATTCCAAGCCCTGCGCAGGACGGCATCTTCGGCAGCGGAACCCTGCAGGCAGTGACCGCCTTCCAACGGCTTATGGGACTTACTCCCGACGGCATTGTCGGCCCCCTCACCTGGAAATCCCTCTACGACACTTACCATGGCATCGGGCAGAACATTCCCCAGCCGGGGCCGGATACCGGCACCCTCCAATATGTAGTGCGCGCCGGAGACAGCCTCTGGCTGATTGCCCGGAAATACGGCACCACCGTAGATGCCATCAAAAATCTGAACGGGCTGACAAGCGACATGCTGAACATCGGGCAGATATTGAAAATCCCTGCTGCCGGCAGCCCTTCTTATATCGAGTACACAGTGCAGAGCGGAGATACCCTCTGGCTGTTGGCGCGCCGGTACAACACCACAGTGGATGCCATCAAAAGAACGAGCGGAATCACCAGCGACAGGTTAAACATCGGCCAGGTATTACGCATCCCCCTATAATTCCATCCCTTGCAGGAGCAGGCACATAAAGCAAAAACAGGGTGCGTCTTAAGATTCTTAATCAATCCCGGACACACCCTGCCCTAACATCCCTAAACTATATTATGCCATTCCGTTCTCACATAAGCTCCCAATTCCTTAATTTGCCTTCGCCTCCTCAGGAACCGAGAAATCGGCAACATTATTATAATTGAAACATGTCATAGTCACTTCCAGCTTCGGCACATTCATGGTCATCCCTTGCGCCTGCTCGCCCATAGCTTCCACCAGATTAACCATTAACTGATCCATAACTTCCGTCATATCCATCTGATATTTTACCGGGTATAAAGTTGCCTCATCAATCCAGACATATGTGGTAATCTCGCCCAGACCATCCAGCATACCGTCCAGCTGCGTGGAATCAATGCCAAGGGAAGTTACGGAATCCAACGCGCCGGAAGAAAGCATTGCTTCTTTCATCTCATCCCCCGTCATCACATAGGAATACTTATATGCATTTGCCCCGTCTACCTGTTCCGTGCCTTCTGCCGTATAGGCGGAACCGTCACCGATAGATGCCACCATATTTTCCCGTGCGTCAAATTCTCCTAAATCCGCCTTGCCTACTGTCTGCGACTGCCAAGACGTACCGTCATATATATACATCATGTAGGTACCGTCTTCTTCCATCTCTCCGTACACACTCATCTCCGTGCTCTGCCCTGCTGCTTCCACAGCCACTTCCGCCTTAACCTTCACCGGGTCATTCACCCATACCATATCCATAGTAGTGGAACTCTCAACAGTCTGCTCCTCTCCCTCTGCGCTCACTTTCATATCCATATCCATTACCATCTTCATCTCCATGCTGGTAACGGATTCCATATTTTTCAGAGCCTCTTCCATCGGGTCTATGTCTTCCTGCACTTCCGGAGCCTCTTCCTCTTCCGCTTCCGGAAGCTCCGCCTCTTCTCCTGCCGCTGCGGTACTTGCTGCCGGCGCATCCGCCTTTCCGCCGTCATCGCTGCCGCAGGCCGCAACAGACAACGCCATAGCTGCCGTTAAAAACAAAGCTAAAAATTTTCTTTTCATACTTTTCCTCTCCCTATCATATTCAAACTTTTTCGGTACTCCATTGTCAACTATAGCACAAAAAAAACATTTGTCAAACGTTTTTATTTGCCAATATATGAAACAATATAACAGTTCAGCCTGCGGCATCCCTGTTACGGAATCTGCCCATTCCATGTCGCCTGCAGCGAGGGGCAGATTCTCTCTTGGCTACTACAATTTACACATTCGCACGGACTTTGCAGCAAGCGCAATGATGTACTAGGCCGAACTGTTGCGAAACAATTCCCAATCGTGCACGCCGCCGTCACCTAAGCAATTTCAGCACATCCCCCGCATGCTGCCTTGCCTGCGCCATAACCGCCTGCCCCGCGCTCAGCAAAATATTATAATTGGAATTTGCCACCACCGCTTTCGACATATCCGTATCCCTGATTCTGGACTCCGCCGCCGTAGTATTCTCCGCCCGGTTATCGTTATTATAAATTGTATATCCCAGCCTATTCTCCATAGAACCGAAATAACTTCTCACCGCCGTAACCTTTTCCAATGCTTCTTTCAGCCGCAGCAGTGCCTTCTCCCCATATTTCGGCCTTGTAATCGCAACGGAATTAATCCCCAATGAAACGGTATTCAGCACCGGCCTGTCCAGTACCACATAGTCATTCTTATTGTTGCTGCACTGAATAGGAATCCCGTCCAATTTTTTGTCTATGCCGGTCTGATTAAAGAAGATCTGTGATTTTGCCGCCCCGGATATATTATCAATCTTCCGCTCACCGAACATCGTATGCTGTATCTTCAGCCTCCCTTCTTCCGACACTGCCGTGACCGGCGCTCCTGCATTGGTCAGCAGTTCATTCACTTTATCAACTAATTCCTTCTCCGTATACGCCCCCGCCGGAATATCCAGAATATATTTCTTCCCTTCTACTTCAAAGGAAAAATCCGTCTCCCCCGGTTTTATTTCCACACCGCTGCCGATATCTTTATTCCCCTTCGCATAGGCAACCTCTATCTCACCGTCTGTCTGATAAAAGACACTGAATGCCGCCGTGCCGCTGACACCGTCCAGAACATACGGCCCGTTCCCCGGCAGCACCACATTCTGCGAAACCTTAAAGTTCAGCGCATTGCTGTCATTGGAACCGCTGATTCCCGTACTGACGTCTCCGATGCCTACCTCTATCAGATTCTCCGAAAATCCCATGGCCTTCAGCTGCTCATTCAATTTCTTCTGTATCTGATTCTTCAGCATATCCCCGTTATATGTGCCGGCATCAAGGGTGATTGAAATTTTCTGAGTTTTTCCGCCGTAGGTGAAATCCAAGCTCAAACTGTCATTTATTTTAGACTGTATTTTCGTCTCATTGTTCTTCACGTCCTTCCGTCCCACTACAAATGCGGTATCCTGGGACTGAGTACCTATTTCATCTTTCGGTATCGACTCCTTAATCAATTCCTCGCTGGAGCAGATAACCTTATCATAAAACCCACCCCGGCAAAATGCTTTTTCCATATAGTTCTTGCTTCCGGGAGCGTTTGCCTCTATCCTGACGCCCTGTGCCGAAACAGATACTTTAAGCTTCCCTTGCAGCGTGGAAACAGCATCGATTTTATTTGCATCGATTTTTTCCTGTATTGCTTTTTCCAGTTCCGCAAAAGTATATTTTTTTTCATCCAGTTCAAACTGAACAGACCTCCGAACCCCTTCGTCGCAGAAAATAAAACTCATATCCTTATTCCACTTGTCAATCGTAATCGGTTCCTGAAGGTTCACGCCGTCAATATATGCTTTCTTCTGCGAATGCACGCCGTTCCGGCTGTCAGTCGGCACATCCTCTATTTTCTTATCCGGCAGCTGAAAGACACTTCCGTTCACGGACGACACGGACACGCTTCCGCCATTCTCCGTTCTGGTAAGCACTAAACGGCCGTTGCTGAAGGATGCCGTCACGCCTTTATGACTGTAAGGCGCCCCTCCGTAAATAGCTTTCATGGCACTGCCGCCACTGCCATAAGTAACGAAAAGGTGAGCCGTATTTCCCTTTGCGGTTGTTTCATAATGTATTCTTTTCCCTACCAGAGTCGCTTTGAGCCCTACGCCTTTGGCCGAAAGTTTTACATTAATCTGATCCACCAGTTCCTGCCTTGTATAATCTCTGGGATAATCCAGCTGAATCGTATGGCTTACGCCGTTTACCGCTACGGTAATCTCATTCGTTGTGCCGTCTATGGAAATCTTCTCCTGCATATCACAGTTCAAAGTTGCCGATGCCGGATATTTATCCACCAATTCGCCGAACAATGCCTTTACCGCGCTGCCGCCGTCCACCGACCGGAAAATCAGTTCGCTTCCCGCCCCCTTCTGATCTGCCGTCAGCCGCAGCTTGTCGCCGTCCAAAGAGGCCTTGACCCCGAGCCCGTCCAGCTGCTTATTGATTTCCGCCACTATCCCGGCCCTGCTGTAGGAGCCGTTCGTCAGCTTTATGTCCACCGGCCGCATAATCCCGTTCACTTTCATGCTGAAAGATAAAGCATTATTGCTGCCGTCAATGACAACGGAGTCCTGCAACGGATAATCGCTTACCACAGTAACCGTACTTTTATAGGTATGTAAATCTCCCAGAAAGGTACTGCTGCTGGAACTGCAGGATATGGATGAACTTTCTCCTATCGCCTCTGCATTTCCGCCCTTTTTCAAGCCGGCAGTCAATACCAAATGATTGTCACTGTCCAAGCTTACTTTCACGCCATGATATTCCTCTCCCGATGACACACCACAGCACTGATTCATCAAAGTCTGTAGTTTCTGAACCAGTTCGTCACGCTTATAGTCTCCATGATCTATCTTAAATTGCCGTACCTTTCCATTGACAACAAGCTGAAAATAGTCATTAGTCCCGTCAATTACCATGCTTTCCGGAACCACAGCCCCTTGAAGCGTTATCTTTGCCGGTGTATTTATCGTAGGCCCCGCCGTTCCCTGATTCCCGCCGGTACTTGAACCCGTACTTTCATAAAACTGATGATTCGGTGATGAATAACCGGCACTTTCAAGTTTGAAATTCTTATCGTATTGCGTGCCCCACACATTCACATCCGGAAATTGATAATATCCCATCCCTGTTCCGGGTTTCAGCTGTTTATTGATTTCATCTATTATCTGCGCATGCGTAAGACTTCCCTGCGGAAAAGTAATGGTATGATTCCTGCCATCCAACTGAACCACCATAGTATTATTGCCGCTATTGAATACTACCGGATTTCCTACCGCAGTATTCAAAGTCGCCGACGCGGGATATGTGGTTCCCCCAATGCCTGACGCCGTCTCATGGGTAATCGTTTCCCCCTGCAATGCCCAGATTGCATAATATCCGTTATTATTAGCCACCGGAGATACTTCCACCGAATGCAGCGTGCGCCCCGTTTCCACAAGCAAAATTCGATTGCCGGATAAGCTGACCTTCAGCAGGCCCTTATAACTGGGCAAAGCGCCTGCACCGTTAAGCTTATTATCAATGGCCGTACATACCGCATTGGCATCTGCGTAAACTCCTTTATCCAGCTTAATCTGATAGGACGAAACGTTACCTCCGGTGTCGGTCAGTTTCAGAAGAAAACTGTCATTGACTCCTTCTGTAATCGTAAGGGGCATGGTGTTGGAAGCAAATGACTGACTGCCCCAAAAATATGCCTGAATATCCGAATTTTTTTCATAATCAACTACCGCATCATCATTATATTTTGTATAGGGGTGCCGCACGAACAGAGTTTCATAAGCCGTGCTTTTTCCTTCATTGATTCCCACTTCACTGAATTTTCCCAATATTTCGGAAGTAATCTTTATTCCTACATAATCGGATACTCCTGTGTCAGGATGCACGGAAGCCTTAAGTTCCAAATTATGGGCATCAAACAATGTCTGTAATGTCTGAACCATCTCCGCAAGCGTATAATCTTTTGCCGGAATTGTCAATTCCACTTCTTTCCCCTGATTAGGGGCAAGAACTAATTTTTGATTTGTACTGTCTATATGGAAAGACTGATGTTTTTCATCCCTGCTGTCGGTAGGAATAACCGTACCGCCGCTGAAAATACCAGGAGTAACGTTAATATCGCCATATTTCACATTATCGTAAAAAACAGAAGTATATATATCACTTCCTGTGTCAATTTTAAACATATTCCCCTTAAAGCCCGAGATAACGCTGTCATTGCTGCCAAGCTTTATTCCCGTGCCGTATTCGGAAGCCGTTACGGTAGTGCCCGCCAATTCCTTATTGAGCAGGTCAATGAGTTCCTTTCTGGAATAAGAGCCTTGCGGTATTGTAATAGACTTAGTAGTCTTCCCAGTGGTATTTTCTATGGTAAAGGATAATTGGTCATTGTTCCCCCTTGAAATGAACAACTGGCTGTCCTCCGTAGGAAAGATAGTCGTGCCTATCAAAGCCCCCAGACTGCCGCCGTTGCTGCTGTCATAGAGCAGGTAAGAAAGCCCGCCCGTCACATCGTCGATGGCCGCACCGCCTTCTATATTCATATTGCATGTGCCATGCTGGTTGTACTCCATCACAAGGCCGTCCTTCTTCAGCCCGGCTGCCGCAAAGGCACTGTCTATCTCGTCTATCAGTTCCTGTGTGGTATATTCCCCCGGCGGCACGGAAACAGATACCTTTTTAGGCGCATCTCCCTCCTTCACACGGTACTCCACCTCTAAATCATTAGCCCCGGCCGATACCACATGTATTTGGTTCTGATACCACCTCTTATTTCCTTCAAACTGATAGAACGGTGTCTTATGCTCGTCAAAAACCGGCTTGGAATTAAACTTTGTGCCGTTGGTAATCCGGTCTATCTCGCATTGCAGCTGGTCAAATTCATCCTGCATCATCGCCCTGTCCCTGTCCGAATAAGAGCCGTTCAGCGATTTAATTGTCAGTTCGTTCATCCGATGCAGCATGTCATCCACTTCATTCAGCGAACCGTCCCCAATCTGAACCCATGACATTCCATCCTGTGCATTTAATGACCCCTGATTCAGCCCCCGGATCTGCCTGCGCATTTTCTCGGAAATGGAAAGCCCTGCCGCGTTGTCGGCAGCCCTGTTGATTTTGTACCCCGAAGAGAGTTTTTCCGCTTCTTTTGACTTCATTCCTGTGTTGACTTTCAAATTGCGGTTTGCATTCATCATGAGCCTATTGCTATGCATTGTCAAATCCATCTCAAATCCCCCCTATGCATTTTTTAATAAACTTTTGTTATACAGCCAATCATTAATAATGACCCGGACAAATTGCATATGCTGCCGCATACTTTACAAATAAAGAGTTAGGAACTGTTAAGAAATGGCTCTCAATAACGCCACCTATTTCCATTTCTCCATATAAATTTTTGAAAATTACATTCTAGAGTATATTATAAAAGCCAAATTTTTCCAACAATATGATTATAGCATATTCTTATCCATACAGACAATCATTGTTTCATTTTTTAAATTTCTCAATTTATTCTTATTTGTTGTCAGCATTCTTCCCCTACTCGCTGCGTGCCCTGTGCGCCGCGTCAGCGGCATAATTCATCTGCACAGGGCTGTGCATAAAAAACCCGATGATGCTGATATAAACATCATCGGGTTTTTCATCTTTTCCGTTTTAACACACCATTAGGCGTATCTCAAAATTCATTTCCGCAATTTGAACGCACGCTATAGAACACACCCCAACATCATCAGAAATCTCCGAGTGCCGGTACGTCCTCCTCAAACGTCTCTTCGCCCAGTTCATTGATTGTTGTCTGCCCGGCTTTTCCGTACTGATACAGCTGATCCAGAAATTCTATTGCCGCCCGTATCTTAGTACGGAGAAGATATCCTCCCGCCTGTGTGGACTCCGCCAACGATGCCGCCGATAAATTAGGAGTCCATCCATATGCCCTTCCGTGAAAATCCTGTATTTTACATAATACTTCATTTATTTCCTCTTTTGTCAGGGGCAGCAGCTGAGGGGCTCTGACCAGCAGATCCAAAACCGTCTTTGCCGGTTCCTGCTCTTCCGGATATATCTCTTCCAGATTCTCATACTCATGTTTCCCCTCAATGACATCCTCCACATAAGATGCACTGAGGGCAAAAATACTGAACGCCGCTTCCGGGCACCTGTCCGGCAGAAGGAAATCCGCCATGTTCCGGTATGCATTCAGGCGCGCTTTCTTGCCCAGCCTTCCCATCAGTTCCGTCTCGTCCATAAGAATAACCCAACCATGATAGCCCAGCTGCATAAACAAATGACTCATAAAAGAAATATAGTCCCTGCAATGCTTTGTCTTGGTAAAATTGACATTATATTTGACAGGCTGATTAAAGATACGGCGATAAATCTTTTTCAGCGGCGCATTTGCAATAAAATCCCCTTCCAAATCTGCCTGCAGAAGAAATTTTTCATCCGCATCCTCCGTATTCAGATAGGAACGAAACAGATAATACAGCTTATCCGTCTCCAAATGCTTGGCAGCATAGAAGAGCATTTCGTTAGCCACCGGGCTGTTTGCCGAAATCTTCTCCAATTCATACATAAATCCCGGCTGCTGCCGTTTCGGAAGATAGGTATTCTGAATCATCTTCTGATATACTAAATACAGCTTATCCATGGGCGTTTCCTTGCTTAAGGAAAGATAAGAAACTACCATGTGATTGGAATGAGCCAGATTAAATACCGTATTCAGCAAATGCGTCTTCCCTTCCCCGTATTTTCCGCAGATAACCATACCGCCGGATTTTCCCTGCTCACATACCATATCCAGTTTCCCCGAGATTTCCTTCATAATTTTCGGCCGTGCCTCCGAAAAATACTGGCCTACCGCACGGGAAGGGACACCCGAACGCAGCGCTTCGATTATATGCCTTGCTTCTATATCATACATCGGCTTTTACCTCCTGCATAGCAATCTGAATCAGCTTCGGCATCCCCACAGCCCCCGTACGCGCCCGGGCTGTCACCTGCTCTGCCGTCTCCCTGTCCAGAGCGGCAGCCACTGCATCATTCCTGGCTTCTGCAATGCTCTCGGAAATTTCCACAATCACTTCCGGCGTATATTCCTGGGCTGCCAGCCGATCCAAATCAGCCATATCCGCAAAACGGTTAAAGCGTTCACCCACAATTTCATTCTGTATCCGCATCCACAATGCCTGATAGGATTTCAGCCCGGCATTTTCATTGTCCAGCAGATCCCGCCCGAAAGCATATACGAACATAATATTCTTCATGCTGTCAATATCGTCAATCAGCTGGCGGATGCTCTCATAGGTATCCTCCCGCTTCATCTTCGTATAATGAACCTGCTCCAAGCTGGACCGGCTGATAAGGACCTCCATATCGTCAATGGCAATCAGCAGCCCGCAGCGGCCTCCCATACGAACCAGCTCCGCCAAGGAACGAAGCATGTGCCTGGCATTGTATTTCGTAATGCGGCTGGGATAAAAATCCATCGCCCGCAGCTGAGACAGCTTTACGGAACGATCCCCCTCCAGCCAGGCAAGAAGCAAATCCTTATTCTGCTCTTCCAAAACCGGATACCCCAATATGCTGCCGGTAAGCATGCTGCAGGCCATGGCAAAATTATTGTCCAGCAAAGGATTGTCCAAAAATATCTGCCGAAGCTGAGAACGGATTTCCCGTTTGGTAAGGGCATCGCCCGCCCCGTTCTGCGAAAGATAATCAATAAACCGCATGCCTTCCGGAATGTCACGGTCTTCAAACCCCATCTCCCGAATCAGATGCCGGCTCACCCCTTCCAAGCATTCCATAATATCACACTGGCGCAATATTTCCACATAGATTTCCTTGAAATCATGCATCCACACATCCTTTGCGGAAAACCATACCGTTTTATAATTCTCCTTCCGTGCCATATAAACCAGCAGACGGAGGAAATGCGATTTCCCGCTTCCCTGACGGCCTGTGACAAACTTTATCTTACTTCCGCCGTCCTTAATATATTCCTGTAGATATTTTTCCTTCCAGAAGTCGGCAAGAAACCGGATGCCGCAAGTAAACTTCTCCACGGGAAAGCTGTCGTACATTTCCGGCATGCCGGAAATACCGCTAAATTCTTCTGCCATATCCCTACCCCTTATTCATAAAAACGAATGGTCGCAAGAAACTGCTGTTTTCCGTCCTTATCCAAGATGCGGAAGGCTTTTTCATTATTCCTGCTGGGTCCGAACTGGAACTTCTTTCCGTTCTTTGTCTCTTCCACCCCGGAACTGTACAGCCTTGCCAAATCGAAAGCAAAACTCTGTTTATCGTAATCTTTCCGGAAACGGCTCATAGGTGCCAGCAATTTATATAAGCTGGTGAGATAAACATCCGCCTCTGCCGGTTTTCTCTCCTTTATAATCGCGGTCTCATAAACATCAGCCAGTTCACTGACAAAAGCCAGTGCATTGAAGGATGCCTTATTCAGCTTCTCCTGTCCCTCCCTGACTGTATTTACAAAACTCAGCGGACGCATGCACTGTATCTTCTTGCGGTCCAGATAGATATCCTGATTTTCCACATCCAGCCTCACGCGATAAGGAAACATCTCATATACCGGAAATTCCCCTCGGACATCCACGCCCTTCTCCTCGCATGCCGCAAGCATCTGCTCCGCAAATTCCCCGTTTTCAAAATAACGCTCCGTGTCAAACCCTGTCACGTCTTCCTTCATATCCTCCAAGGTCCCCGCCACCGCCGACACCGCATCCGTCATAGCTTCCAAGTCCCTGGCAAGACTTTTTATATCCCCGCCTTCCGCCTCACGGCACACAGCCTTAAACAGCTTCTGCAAAGCTGCTAACCCGTCCTTTAAAGCTTTTTGCCCCGGCTGTAGGTTTTGGTAAAACTCTTCGTAATTCATAATTTTCATCCTTTACTTATCCATAATTTTTAAAACTATTAAAAGTATATACGAAACATCCGCTCTTTTCAATAATTTGTTCTAATCTTCGCCAAACTATGATAAAATAAATCACTTAAATGATTTTTCCGACACGCCAAAGGTTCTGATAGGAGGAAACCATATGAAACAAGACTTATATCAATGGCAGGAGAATTGCCTCCGGCAATGGTTTGCCAATGAATGCCGGGGAACCGTTCAGGCAGCCACCGGCTCAGGAAAAACTCTGCTGGCCCTTAATGCCGCCCTCCGGCTGGAACAAGAAGCAGGTTCTGCCCTTCGCATAAAAATAGTGGTTCCTACTACCGCCTTAATGCAGCAGTGGAACCGTGCAATAAAGAATTTTCTTCCTCCCGATTCCCCTCAGAGCCTGATTGGACTTCGGAGCGGCGGGCGAAAACCGAGGCCGGACTGCAAATATACCATCTATGTCATTAATTCTGCCCGATATGAACTGGCTCGCCAGATTTTGGCCGAACTCCGGGAGGGAAAGCCGGTACTGCTGATCGCCGACGAATGCCATCATTATGCCAGCGGCCAAAACCGGCTGATTTTTGACTTCCTGCCTTATATACGCCCCTCCGAAGACCGCTTCTATTCCATGGGGCTATCCGCCACCCTGCCTTCCGGGCCGGCAGGACATTATCTTTCCTCCGTCCTTGGCAGCAAAATCTGCAGTTACGGAATACGCGAAGCTGCGGCACTGCATACCGTGTGCCAATATGACATCTTCCATATCGGCCTTTCCCTGCAGTCGGACGAACGGACGGAATATGAAGAACTTACGGACCGGATGTCCGTCCTATACGGCAAACTATTGTCCGCCTGCCCGGCACTGCGCACTCTGCCTCAGCGGGAACGCTTTGAGCTGCTGCAAAGCCTTTCTGCCGGCACAGACAGAACCGTGGCTCAAACCGCCTCCCTATATATGAATCTGACCTATAAAAGAAGAAACCTTGTCTGCACCGCATCCGTCAGGCCGGAATGTGCATGCAGCCTTATCGGCTGCCTCGGCCTCCGGCACAAGATACTCATATTCGGTGAACGTATCCGACAGGCAGATTCCCTCTTCCGGCTCCTTCAGCATCGGTATCCCGAGAAAATAGGCAGATATCACTCCCAGTTAGGGCAGCAAGCCAATAAAAATGCCCTGGACCGGTTCCGTTCCGGGGATATACGCATTCTTATTGCATGTAAGGCAATAGACGAAGGCATCGACGTACCCGACGCAGCCATCGGAATCATCCTCTCCGGCACCTCCGCACAGCGTCAGAAGATGCAGCGGCTGGGAAGAATCATCCGGCGGCAGGAAGGAAAAGACAGAGCGACGCTTTACTATCTGCATATTGCCGAAACCATGGAAGATACCTGCTACCTTCCCGATTCCGAAGAAAACCGCATTTTTGAACTGGAATACCTTCCCGCCGAAAAGACATTCTCCAACCCATCCTACGACCAAGCTGCCGCCGGCTTGTTGGAACGGATAAAACAAGCCCAAATGGAAAAAGAACAAGAAAAAGAAATATTGCGCTGCCTGGAACTGGGCCGTGTCCGAACGGACTGGCTGGCAGATTCTCACACAATAGAAACCCATATCCGAACAGCCGGTTCCGTCCGGGAACGTAACTACTGGGTCTGCATGGATAAACTTAGGAAATGCCGTTTATGCTGATTGTCAGCGTCCCTTCTTTTGCCGAAGAACGAATACATACCGGATAATCATAAGGATTCCGGAACCTTAAGTCCTTCACCCCTTCCACTATGGCGGAATCCAATCCTTTCGGCACATAGTCCACATTCAGTGAATGTGCATACCGTTCCGTCGCCGGTATGGAAGACAGCAGCATTGTCACATACAAGGTAGAGGAAACCTGACAGATACCGCCTCCCACACTGGACACCACCCTGCCGCCGGCAAAAGAAGGAGCCACCACATATCCGTTGGCCACCGTCCGGGACATAATGGAATCGCTGAAGGAAAACACTTCCCCCGGCTGCACCACAATGCCGTCAATCCGCTGTGCCGCCAATTCCACATTCACCGCCCGATCCTCCTCCGTATTGTAGTTCGTCGAAAAAGAGGCCAGTTCATCCGCATTTCCCGAAGTCTTGCCGGAAATGGCAATACGTCCTTCCTGCTTCCCGGATTCTATGTAATGGTAATAATACTTACTTAAATCTTTCACCCCAAACACTGCCAATAAATCCAGATTATTTTTCATATAATCGTGCACATTGAAATCTGCTTTTGCCACCCGTCCTTCCTTCATCCCTGAAGTAATGAAATGATTCAGAAGCTTCTCCGCATCATGTCCGATTGCTTCCTGCACATCAGGATATGCCCGGTAATAATATTCCGCATCAAATACTGCCGAATAATCCACTCCTTCTGCCGAAACAGCCCTTGCCTGCAATGCAATGCCTATCGTAAGGCATACACCTAATATTGCCGCTGCCGCTCTTTTCCATTTTTTCATCCGCATTTTCCTCCGCATCCTTTTGTAAACAAACTTCCGCCCTGCCGAAAGTTTCCCGTTTTTCATAACGGTTTTCAGCGTATCACAAATATACTTCATTTGCCAGAGGAAAAACGCAGAAAATCTTTAATTTTTTCTTAACCAAAAAATTTCCCCACAATCCCCTCTATAAATACAAACAAAATCATGACCGGAAGCACATATTTCAAATATCCTTTCAGCCAGCCCGGCATGCGCATCCCATTCCCCGTATTAGTCTCTTCCAAATAATTCCCGAATCCCCAGCCATATCTGCTGACGCAGAATGTCAGGTATACAAAGGAACCCAAAGGCAGTATCACACTGCTCACAATGAAATCTTCCAAATCCAGTACATTGCTGCCCTCTCCGAAAGGCATAAAACCCGACCACAGATTGAACCCAAGCACACACGGCACTGACAGCGCCGCCACCAATACCATATTTATCAGACAGGATTTCTTCCTGCTCCAGCCCCACATATCCATGCCGCAGGAAATAATATTTTCAAAAACCGCCAGCACTGTGGAAAAAGCCGCAAAAGACATAAATACAAAGAACAGGCTTCCCCATACCCGGCCGCTCTGCATGCTGTTAAACACATTGGGCAGTGTAATAAAAATTAAAGAAGGGCCGCTGTCCGGGCTGATGCCGAATGCAAAGCATGCCGGAAAGATAATCAGTCCCGCCACAATCGCCACAAAAGTGTCCAATATGGCAATATTTACCGATTCTTTCAGCAGCGTATGTTCCTTGCCGATATAACTTCCGAAAATAGCCATCGACCCGATGCCCAGGCTCAATGTGAAGAATGCCTGATTCATGGCTCCCACGATAGTCTCGCCGATTCCGACCTGCGCCGTCCTTTCCAAATCCGGCAGGAGATAGAACCGCAGTCCCTCTGCCCCGCCTTCCATAAGCATGCTGTGGACGGCAAGCAGAAGCATGATTCCCAGCAAAGCCACCATCATAACCTTGGTAATCCTTTCCACACCCTTCCGCAGCCCCACGGAGCATATGCCGAACCCCACTGTGACCACCAGCAGCATCATACCCATCATAATATGCGGCGCGGACAGCATATCGATAAAAATCTGCCCAACGCCCGCCGCATCCTTTCCGGCAAATCTGCCCGTCAGCATCAGATAAAAATAATACAGCATCCATCCTGCCACCGTCGTATAAAACATCATCAGGCAGTAGTTCCCCGCAAGCCCTATATATCCGTGAATATGCCATTTCTGCCCCGGTTTCTCCAATTCATGGAAACTCTTGATTACGCTCTTCCCGCTGGCGCGCCCTACAGCAAACTCCATTGTCATTACGGGCAGACCCATTACGATCAGGAAAAATAAGTAGAAAAGGACAAACACACCTCCTCCGTATTTCCCTGTCACATACGGAAATCTCCATACATTCCCTATCCCGATTGCACATCCTGCCGAAAGCAGGATAAATCCCAAACGCGACCCTAACCTTTCCCTTTCCATCTTTGCTCCTTACCCCCGGAATTTCCTTAAAATGTTCGGTCAGGACAGCAAAAAAGCGGGTGATGGGAATCGAACCCACGTATCTAGCTTGGAAGGCTAGTGTTCTACCATTGAACTACACCCGCATGTTATATCCGTAACCGAATTATTTTGTTTATCAACAGGTATGATATTATCACATTTTATTTTATAATGCAAGAGTTTTTTTACATTTCCGCGGAAATCAATTTTTAATGTATTTTAGTTTCTTAGTTCCACTGCGTTTGCCGCAGATCGAAAGCGTGTCCGAAAAATATATGGTTCCGTGCGACGCACATCCGCCAAAAAGCTATTTTCAAACACGCTCCGGCATCAGCTAATCCGTTCCAAAAACAGTTAATGTATGTCCGCCGTGACCATACGCTTTAAGATATATTGGTTCATTTCATCCCTGGGAATGCCAAGGGCAAAGGCCAGTTCGGAATATAAGTTATCTTCTGCCATGCGCAGGTACCGATCGTCCATTGCGGTCGTTTTCTTTCCTTGGGCCATTCTCTCCTGTTTTCTCAGATACAGTGTTTTTATTATTTTTATCCAATTCCTGCATTCACAGCTGCGCATCGTTTCTTTGTATTTTTCTTCGCGAAGCTTATCGTTGCTCACCCACAGTTCTTCAATATCAGGAATATCGTCAATCAGCGCGTCCGCTTCTTCCTTCGTCAGAACGGCCCGCATTACGGTCTTGCCATTGTCCACCGGCGTAAATATTTTACTTTCTTTACGGTGGAGAGGGCTTAAAAGATAGTATAGCCTGTCCTTCGGGGCATCCTTCATGCTTATCGTCGTAATGTCCTTCACTTCACATATGCCGTTGTTGCCATATACGATAAAATCGCCTATCTCAAACATAACATCAACATCCCTTCTCTCTTCTTCTCAAAAGTTCCGTGGGTGCACTCTAAACTATCCGTTTTGCTGCCTCACAGAAATCAGCCAATAGATTCCTTTATATACAGTTTAACCCAAAAAAGGAAGGTTTGCTAATACTTTTTAATTTTTTCACATTTTTTGTTAGATTTTATGTATGCCGCAGGCAAATTGTTTGTACAATTTTCCCAGAATATATCTGCCTCTTTCCCTATTATTTACGGCAGTATCCTGCTGTACTTACCGTTTTCTCCTATTCCATCCGAATATCCTGCGCGTCGTCTGCAAGCCCATGCGTATACTGCAGAAACAGCCTGCTGCCTTCCGCTTCTTCTTCATTATAAACATATTCCAGTTTTTCCCCTACCTTACGCGCCGTCTCGTCAAAAAAACCGCACATTTCAAAGACCGCCCGCCAGATACATTCCCTGTCACTGTTTGGGTAAGTACGCAGCAGTCTCCCATATTCCTCCTCGGATAAATATTTGTGCAGATATTTCCCGGCCTTACCAACACTGCAGGCAAAGTCCTGCTGCATGCCGGCATACCAAGAAAGCATTTTCATCAGCTGCGGCCTTATATACAAATTCAGCATTTCCATTGCATAGGGCAGTTCTTTTCTCCACAGTCCTTTCCCCACGCTATTCTGCATCCACCAGAATTCATTGCAGCAGCAGAGATACTCCTCCTTGGAGGGTTTCTTTACCCAATGATCCTCATCCGTAGGTTCCGGAATCTCCGGCAGCATATTATCCTTGTCCATTAAAATCCTGCAAAGCCTGTCATGACATATGTCTTTGACTGCATATTCCAATGTTACGATATGCAGATCAATCCGATTCCCGTCCGCAAACTGCATCAGATATCCGTAACAATTTGCAAAGTCCGTCTCCATCCCTCTTATGCCGTCCATTTTTTCCGGCATCTGCATATACAGCCTCCTGCCAAACACATCTATCCACCCTTCGGCTTCAATAAAAGAAGCTGTTTCCGTCACTACATAAACAATATCGTAATCCTGAAAGATATCCTTGCGCGAATTGCTGTTTGTCCTGGAACCGTTCATATAAACACCGCGTACCCGCTCATCTCTTTCGGCAACCCCTAGTATCAGATCCATCATTTCCTTTTCGCTCCGCATCGCTGCCACCCCCTATTCCCTGCATTTCAATTAGCTTTATTATAACAAAAAAGAGAAAAAATGAAAACCGTTATTCCCTGCCGTTGTTTTTTTTCGGAAACTTTCATATTTTTTTCACGAAACTGTTTCCTTATGAGAGAAAATCTGTTAAGTTTATTTTATAATATGCCAGAAATAGGAGGTTTAAGATGAGGTATTTTTTCAGCGGTAAAATCGAAAAACTGGACGGTGTCCACACCATACGCATCCCGTTCAATGTATGGGAAGTATGCAAGCAGAGAGAAGTCATTCAAGGGGATCTTGTGCTTGACAACAAGATTATCTCCTGTGAATTGCTTCCGGAAGAAAAAGGAAATTATAAAATCCATTTAAACGAAGAAGACATATCCCATATGGATATCTCCAAAGCCCATAAGATTCTGCTCCATATAGCCGGCAGCGTAATTAAGATTGGGCAGAACAGTCCCTACAGCTTTGAAAATCCTATCCGTACCATTGACAGCGTAAATATTATCGTACAGCCGGAAGACGGCCTGTGCGGGCAGACTTGTGTCGCCATGCTGGCAGGGGTAACCATTGCGGAAGTCATCAGCGTCATGGACTGCCGCCAGTGGCAGGGCACCATGGGACAGGTCATCTCCGCACTGAACTATTACGGCATTGACCATACGGATATCATCATGTATACCGAAGGCCAGGAAGCCACTCTTCCGAAATGCTGTATCATGATGGAGAAAATGGGACGCTACTGCCACTATTTAGTGCATTATGACGGAGTCTTCTATGATCCAACCTTAGGCATTCTGGATCACTACGACATGAGCCAGCTGTTAGGCTACCTGGAAGTAAAATGCCTGTAGCACAAAGCAGCTTTTAAAAACTGCTGTAAAATATGTGCAAGAAAGGTGTCTGAAAATCCGCAAAGATTTCAGACACCTTTTCAGCTTTTTTTAATAAATTCCGTACCGCACTTAGGGCATCTGACTGCAATTTTCCCCTTTCCTTTGGGTATCCTTATCTTCTGGCGGCAATTAGGACATTTATAAATATGATGCGTCTTCCGCTGTTTCATCAGATTTTTCTCTGCAGACCATTTCCCCCGTATTTTGGAAGTATATCTTAGAAAAATTTGATTTTCCGCATACCGTCTCTGATAATTCTTGGAAAACATCCGGAAATACGCATATATAAGCGCCGCCAAAGCTATTATGTATAAAAATTCCCATCTTGTAAAAAGGGAAAGAATCATTGCTGCCATTGCGCTGCCCAACAAAAAACGATTCATCGAATCAGCCCCGTAAGAACCATATCTCCCCTGCATAAACCGAATAAATTTCTCCTTCATTGCCATTACCCCGCTTTTTCGCAATTATTTATAAGACATGCTTTCTGTTTATTCTAAATCATAGACGGGAAAATACAATAAAGCCCTTCCCAAATTTTAATTAAAAAAGGCTAAACTCGGTATCCGGCGCGGCTTTTGGCAAACACTATATCATAAGCCTTATCCCACCCAGCCCCATGGCACAGGCAATCAGGTAAAGCAGCAAAATATGCAGTGGATAAAAAGCATAGAAAAGCCATTTTATGTTCCACCCCCTCCTGCCGTTATACAGGCGGATCGGAATTAACACAAAGAAGGAAGATATTTCCATCCACTGCATTGCCGTCAGCATCACACAGCCTGCCCCCGCCTCCAGCATCCGGTTTTTCCGGAACAGGTACATTATCACAATCGTCAAAACACCCATGGCGCCATAATCCGTCTTCAGCAATTCTGCCGCTACCGCTCCCGCAACCAGCACACACACGCCGAACACTGTCCGCAGCCCCTTGTTCCATTCCGTTTTCCCTTCCGCCAAACGAAATCCTGCTATCACCAAAAGCCCGATAAACAGCGTAAAAAATACATTCTGATAGTCCGTATAAAATAAGCTTCCCGTAAAGCCAAGGTCAAAAGGCAGTTCGGAAATCAGCGCAAAAAGAAACAGCCTCCCTGCATATTTTTTCACATTTCGGGTGTATTGAAATCCCTCAATCAGCAAGTAGCAGAAAATAGGGAATCCCAGCCGGCCGATAAAACGCAATGCCAGATAAAAATAAATCAGTTTCATATTTGCCTGCATCATGCCAATCTGTCCCCCTGGCCCGCTCATCAGCATCCGCGCCAGCACGATTGCGCCCACATGGTCAATAAACATGGCAATAATGGCAATCAGCTTTAATGTGCTGCCGGTAATGCCTCTTTTTCCGGTTCTTCCGGTTATCTCTTTTTCTTTCACGGTCTTCTCCCTCTCGGCTTTTTCTTTTTCAGCCATTCCTTCCATAACCCATCGCTCTTCTCATATATGCCTCAGACAGCAAACCATCGTGGCACATTTACTGCCATAAGCATCATTTTTTATCTTTCACTATGACAAATACTGCATGATCCCCATATCCTTTCCGGTTCAGTTCTTCTGTCAGCTTTTTAAATTGATCTATTTGCTGCTGTCCGACCCCGCTTATCATCACCTCATTGCTTTGCTCCATATAGGGCACTCCCTGCCGATATAAGAGACTCGACACAAATTGCCTATAGTCGGAATTATAATCAATATCCTGAATTCGCAATCCGGCTTTTTGACAAAGATATTCCATACTTTTCACCGAATGCAGAAATAAATGCCTAGGCGCATCCCACTGATACCAGTCTTCTTTAAAAATCTCAAATGCTGCATTAGGAAATACGGGTATGCTCACAAGAGCCATGCCCGAATCGGTCAATAACCGTTCTATACTAATCAAAACATCCAAAGGATCCCCTACATGCTCAAACGAATCATGCAGGCGTATCACTTCAAAAGAACCATCCATTTCATGTATGGTGCATTTCTTTATATGAATGCATTCCCCATAAGAGATATCGCCCTCCAGAAAAGGATCGCACCCAAATAGATTGACATGCCCTTCTGCATATTTTTCGGTCAGCCATTTCCCCGCCCCGCATCCGACATCAAGAATTTTCGTTTCTATACGCTTTGACGTTACCGGCTCTTTCAGCGCCGGTTTACTGAAGCTATAATAATCGCCGCCGTAAAATGCATCCATATCCTCCGGTATCTCCGCAATCTGAATGCACTGACATTTCTCACATTCAAAATAAGTAAACTCCTGCCCCGTTCCGAAAAACATTTCCTTTACATGATACACTTTATGTTCCGTCTCATCCCCGCATATTCTGCACTTTGCGTACATTCTCTGTGACTGTCCGTCCATATCCAATCCCTCCTTGCCATCTGCTGACTATTATAAAGCAACCTGCCGGCAAATGGAAGATAAACCGCAGAATTTGCAAAATTCCTTTCGGTTTCCGTCCGTTTTGCCAAGCAGGCAGAACATACCCCATAGCATCCTGTATAAAAAACTATAAATGCAGATGATTGGCCGCAAAGCAAAAAAGCATGCAGGCAGTAACCCCCAGCAACGTCGGAATCAAAATAGCAGCCAAAGTCCATTTCAGACTGCCGGTCTCCTTGCGTATTGTCATGCAAGTAGTGGCACAAGGCCAATGAAACAGCGAAAACAACATGGTACTCACTGCCGTCACCCACGTCCATCCATTCTCTGTCAGCAGCTGCTTCAGAATATTATAGTCACTGATATCCGTCAGCGTCCCTCTCGACAGATATGCCATAATAATGATGGGCACAACAATTTCGTTAGCCGGCATTCCCAGTATGAATGCCAATAAAATAACCCCGTCCAGTCCCATCATCCTTGCAAGCGGATTCAAAGCATCTGCCAAATATGACAGCACAGTCACATCATGCACCCTGACATTGGCCATCAACCATATTATAAGGCCTGCCGGTGCCGCAGCTGCCATAGCCCGCCCCAATACAAATATTGTTCTGTCGCAGACGGACCGCACCGCTATACGTCCAATCTGCGGACGGCGATAAGGGGGCAATTCCAATGCAAAAAAGGAAGGCATCCCTTTTAACATCGTGACCGAAAGAAGCCAGGAAACAAAAAAAGTCATCCCTATGCCCAAAATAATAAATCCGGCCAATACCAATGCGGAAAGAAACGAATTTCCAATCCCCGCCTCCCCGCCTATGAAAAACATAGCAATAATAGCCATCAATGTAGGGAACCTGCCATTGCACGGCACAAAACTGTTTGTTATGATGGCAATCAGCCGTTCCCGCGGAGAATCAATGATACGGCATCCTGTCACTCCAGCGGCATTGCATCCGAATCCCATGCACATAGTAAGACTCTGCTTCCCGCACGCATTGCATTTCCTGAAGCATTTATCCAGATTAAACGCCACCCGGGGCAAATATCCCGAGTCTTCCATAATAGTAAACAGCGGAAAAAAGATTGCCATAGGAGGAAGCATAACTGCCGCAATCCAAGCCACCACCCTATACACCCCATATACCAGCATCTCCCGAAAAAGCGCCGGTGCCCCTGCCCGCACAAGTCCGCCCATAAGTTTCCCTTCCAAAAAAGAGAAAAATCTCCGCAGCAGCTCCGACGGATAATTAGCCCCTATAATAGTCAGCCAGAAAGTTCCTAATAAAAGCAGAAACATGATCGGCACTGCTGTCAGCTTACCGGTAAACAATTTATCTTTCTTCCGGTCAGCAGTCATATAACCGCTGTCCTCGTATGTTATCAGTCCCCGGCATAACTCCCCGGCTCTGTCCGCCCCTTGCGGGCAGCAATATTCTCCACTATCACTTTTCTGCCTTGCCGCCGCTGCATTAATTGCCTGATACAAGCCTTCAATCCCTATGCCTTCCCGGGCTGATGTCCCTATCACAGGAACCCCCAGCCTATCCTGCAGCCCTTTTAAGTCTATCCGAATCCTTTTCTTCGCCGCCTCGTCCATTAAATTAACACAGATTACCACGTTATCCGTCAGTTCCATTATCTGCAATGCCAATCCCATATTCCTCTCCAGACAGACCGCATCGCAGACCACCGCCACTACATCAGCCGCGCCGGAACAAATAAATTCCCTTGCCGCCTCCTCTTCTGCCGAGTGTGTATGTAAAGAATAACATCCCGGAATATCCACCATCACATACCCCTGCTGGCCGTAAGCTGCATATCCCTGTGCATTCGACACTGTTTTTCCCGCCCAATTGCCGGTATGCTGACGCAATCCTGTCATGGCATTGAATACCGTGCTTTTCCCCACATTCGGATTACCGGCCAAAGCCACTACAATATCATTTTCCCTTTTCTTTCTGATTTCCAAGCCACCGTAAACCGAACTCATTTCTGCCGAAACATTACTTACCTCCATTCTCTGTCACTCCCCCCGGATAAAGGACTTTCTATTTCTATGGTTATGTTTTGCGCATCCCCGTTCCTGATTGCAATCAAAATCCCTTTCACAAAATAAGCCACAGGATCGCCAAAAGGGCTGCGGTAGGCGCATTCTATCTTGCTGCCTTCCACCAGCCCCATATCTCTAAGTCTCTGCCCTATATCCTCTTCCGCATGTATGCCTAAAATCCACCCCTGCTGTCCCGGATGCAAAGAAGTCAGGTTCCCTGTCTTTTTCCCCATTCCGTATCCCTTTCGCCACCCGCCCTTTAGGAACTGTCATTATAGCAAACGGCAATTATTTTTGTTGTTTACTATAATATGCAGAAAATGCTTTCCTGACTCCGGAATATATTCAAAGTCGTTTCCCTGCGCTTCACGGCGAAACACCGTTCCGTCATCCTCCGAAATTTTAATCCCCAGATTCAGCCGGCGCAGCCTGTTCCGCCCGCAGACGGCAGAAGGTTTTTCAGACCCGGTTGAGAAATTGCCGCAGCCGCCCGCTCAAAGCAAGCGCCAACGCTATTTTTATCAGATCCGGTACGATAAAAGGAAACACACACCACCCTAAAACCGTCATTAATCCCACCGTCCCTGCATTCCCGGCATACACTGCCATAAACCATGCCGTGCCGAAAGCATAACAGACGATAAGCCCCAATACCATAGATATGCCCAGTACCCATGTCTTCCTGCCAAACAGTCTTTCCATTGCCCACATAGCCAAAGCGGAGAAAACAAAACCCATGATGTACCCCCCGGTATTCCCCAACAGCTTTCCGATACCGCCCATAAAACCCGAAAATACCGGAAGGCCTATAAGCCCCAATAAGAGATACACCAAAACAACAATTGTCCCCTTCTTCCCGCCAAGCATCCCCACCGAAAAGAATACCGCAAAGGTCTGCAAGGTAAACGGAACTGCCATCGGTATGGAAATCCATGTGCAGATTACCATCAATACTGCAAATACACCTATATGAACCATATCGTAGATTTTGTTTTCCGATGCTGCCATTTCTATACTATCCTTCTGTCCTATGCTCTATAAAAAAGTCTTGTAGTCCTCATAGTTTTTCTCAAGCAGCGTGGGCGTATCCAGCCCGTAAGGACATTTCCCCTTACATTTTCCACAGTGCAGGCAGCTTTCAATTTTCTTCATCTTTTCCTGCCATTCCTCACTCAGATACCCTTCTTTAGGAGCCCGGCGCAGCAGCAAACCCATTCTTGCACAGTTATTGATTTCAATTCCTGCCGGGCATGGCATGCAATACCCGCAGCCCCTGCAGAAGTCTCCTGCCAGTTCCTGCCTTTCCTCTTCGATTTCCTTTTCCATCTGCTCTGTCAGCGTCGGAGGGTTTCCGTTATAAGCAAGAAACTCGTCCAGTTCGCTTTCCCTCTGAATTCCCCAAATAGGAGCCACATGGCTGAATTCCGCCATATATGCATAAGCAAGGGCCGAATTGGTAATCAATCCCCCTGCCAAAGCTTTCATGGCGATGAATCCCATGCCTGTTTCCCTGCATTTATTTACAATTTCCAAGTCTTTCTTATCCGCCAGATAAGAAAACGGAAACTGCATCGTTTCATACAATCCTGACTCAATGGCTTCCTTTGCTACTTCCAGCCTATGGTTGGTAATGCCGATATGCCTGATTTTTCCTTGCCTCTTAGCCTCCAAAGCCGCCTCATATAATCCTGACCCGTCGCCGGGTTTCGGGCAGAAAGCAGGATTGTGGAATTGATAAATATCTATATAGTCCGTGTCCAGCATCCGCAGGCTTGTCTCCAAATCTTTCCAAAAGCCCTCTGCATCCTCCGCCCCGGTCTTCGTGCTTATAATCAGCTTCTCCCTTATATAGGAAAACGCGGCTCCCAGCTTCTCCTCGCTGTCCGTATACCATCTTGCCGTGTCATAATAATTAATGCCATTGTAAAATGCTTTCTGAAGCAGGTATACCGCTTCCTTTTTCGCTATACGCTGTATCGGCAGCGCACCAAACCCGTTTTTGCTCACTTCTATTCCCGTCCTGCCCAATATCACCTTCTGCATACTTTTCCCTTCCTTTCCCTGCCAGTCCCGCTTATCGTTCCTTCCGCAGAAATATGCCCAATACCCCACGGCCGAAAGCCAATGCCAAATGTGAACAGTAACCATAATACCCCTTCTTACACAAAATTTCAACAATAATTATTGACCTTCTGTCTGGTACTAAAGTATAATAATATTTAATTGAGAAAAACATGAGAGATTGATAAGGAAGAGAGGACAACATAGTGAGACAGTTTTTTGGTATGAGCCAAAGCGGAAACTTACAGGAAGCTGTCCGCGGATTGGACAAACCCCAACTAATTATGCTGATGTCCAACAGCGGGCAATTTGAAGCACATGTAAAAAAGTTAGAAGAACTTTTTCCAAAAGTGCCAAGCATCGGATGCATCGGGATGAGCTATGATACGCAAGTAGCAGAGAAGGGAGTCAGTGTCATAGCTTATTACGGCATTGCCGGTGCGGCTGCCAACGTATTAGAAAATGTATCACTTATGCCGGTAAAATATATTGACCGATTGGAAAAAGATGTACACGCCGTGAACGGCTCCGGCAGAGATACGGTATGCATTGATTTTTGTTCCGCCAATGATGCCTGTGTGCTCACCACTATTTACAGCGTATTGAAGCACCGCAACATTCCATTGGTGGGAGGTACCGGAGACGGCGGGAAAATATCTGCCAACGGCAAGGTATATCAGGATGCCGTGGCATATGCCCTCATTAAAAATAACGGCAGGGTAAAGGCTTACAAAGAAAACATTTACCATCAGATGGGCAATTACCGTTTCATCGCTTCCAAAACAGATAAGGCAAACTACATAATCGGAAAACTTAACGGGAAACCGGCAAAACAGGTATATCAGGATATTCTCCATATTACGGAAAAGGAAATCCTGACCCAGACTTTTAAAAATCCTTTCGGAAAAATTAACGGAAACGAAACATGCATCATATCCATCAAAGAAGTGAACGGAACTGCTTTGACCTGCTTTCGGCAGGTAAACGATTCGGATGTGCTGATTATGTTGGAATTAGGGGATTACAAGGCAATCGTAAAAAATACCGTCCGGACAATCCGCCAGGATTTTCCGAAGATTTCTGCCGTTTTTTCCGTAAACTGCCTGTTCCGTTACTTGCTGTTCACCGAGAATCATTATATGCAGGAATATCTGAATGAAATGGGGACTTTAGGCAATCATGCCGGCCTTGTGGGATACGGGGAACATTACAACAATCAATTTGTCAACCAGTCCATGACTTGTGTTGTATTTGAATAAGGGAGGTAACAGAATGAGTTTCGGAAAAAAATCCCATCAGAAATCCAAAAGCCTGTATCCGGTACTGTATGTCACAGGCAGTTTAAAAGATTACCATCAGGCCCTTGTGGAAAGCGAAGTATCTTCTTTATATGAACTCGGCATGGTCAGCAAGTCCTTCAGCGATGTTCTTACGGAGTCTGAGAATTTCAAAGAAACACTGCAGAATTTTGACAATACTTTTTCCAATATCAATTCCGTATCCGGACGGTTTGAATCGGTAAAAGATAATATTGCCCAGTCCGTGGTACAGGCACAGGGAGAAGTAGAGCAGCTTAAAAACAGTTCTCTTGCGGTAGAAAACTATTTTGACGAGATGAAGAAAACCTTCGAAGATTTCCAGCTGTCTCTTAAAAACATTAAAAGCTGCATGAGCAAAATCGTATCCATTGCCGACCAAACAAACATCCTCTCCCTCAATGCATCCATCGAAGCCGCAAGGGCCGGCGAGCAGGGAAAAGGCTTTGCGGTGGTGGCGGATGAAGTAAAGAATCTGGCAGAAGAAATTAAAAGCCTGGCGGCAGCAGTGGATTCCAGCATCGGCGATGTGGAAGTCGGAACCGACAAACTGAACAACAGCATCAATACTTCCCACAGCGCACTGGAGCAGAGCCTTACGAAAGTAGACGAAACATATGAGATGTTTGACAATATCACACAGGCCGCGGAGGGCGCCACATCGGTGCAGACCGAAATCTCCGGCGTCATTGACAATTCCAGGATTGCCCTGCAGACCCTGAACAGCTTCTTTGAGAATACAAGGAAACAATATCAGGAAGTCGTGCACCATATTAACCGTGCCAACAATCTGGGAACTACAAAGAGCGCCATGTTTGAAGATATCGACAATATGCTGTCCCAGATACCTCCGATTATTCAGGATTACACTAACTGAATCATTCATGTCCTTTCCCGGTTTTCTTCCGGAATGAGAGCACACAGCCGGCTATATTATTTCATCCGGAAGAAGACGGTAAAGCGGTGCCATGCAATGGCCGAAGGCGGAAATGACATACACGGGAAAATGCCGTTTACTCCATCAAGTCCTTGATTTCCTGCAGCATTTCCAAATCACTGGCCTGCACCTTAATATTGGCCGTCATTTCTTCTTCTCCCGGATTCTTAACCGCTATTTCGATAATGCTCCCCTCCTGTATTCCCTTCGCCATAACCGCCTTGACAAAGGCGGAAAATTTGGGGTGGCGTCTGTTAAATTCACTTTTTCTGTTCATCAGTTTCATCAAAGATGCAGGGTTCATCCTTCTTCCATTCCTTTCCCAAAAAACATATTTCTTATTTATCCTCTTTCTTTTTTTTCATAATTATATCATGTTTTATAAAACAACAGATATTCTTTTCATCATTCGTTTGTAAAAATTTTATTTAGGCCTTATAATATTATTTATATCCCCTCCAACCTCGGACAATATCCGCCCGGCACGGAATAGCTGTGCCTACAGACGCATTGTCCGGAAGAAAGCAGAACGAAAGGGCAGGATCAAGCTATGATTTTATACCACGGTTCCAAAAGCGGAATAAAAGGCTGCATCAATCCCAACGCCGGCCGGACAGCCTGTGACTTTGGCAGCGGCTTTTACATGGGTGACAAAGCGGAACAGCCCAAGGGCTTAATTGCACCTTATCCGGAGCATATCCTTTATGAATTGGAATGTGATTTCAGCGGTTTGACACATAAAGAATTTTCAGATGATTATGACAGCCAGCTTGACTGGGCTTTATATATTGCATACAACAGGAAAATCCTTGATTTTTCCGCATACCATAAACTGGAAGAGCGGTACCGGACATATAATGCCTCCTATGACCTTATCGTCGGGCTGATAGCCGATGATAAAATGACACAGGCACTGAACCGCTTTTACGAGGGCATCCTGTGCGATAAAGGGCTGCTTGAGGCACTGCGGCATGTAAAATTAGGAAAGCAATATGTGATGAAAACCCAAAAATCCTGCAGCCCAAGCCATATATGCATCCTCCGCAGCACCACTCTTTCGGAAAAGGAAAAGAAGCTGATTATCGCCGAAAATACAAACCGAATCACCCGGATGCAGGGACTGCTCAATCAGATACAGACAAAATACAGACGTGCACAGGACATAAAATTTTTCGACGAAATCATTGAGGAGTGGAATAAATAATGGAACTGAATAACATTACTATCGGATATTGCGAGATGTCTGCCGACCTATTTGTCCAATCGGCAAGAAATGGCTATGATTCCAAGGATTTTATAGAAAAACTGATGAATTCACAGACCGCCGCTTATTTGTACCATAAAGATTATACCGAAATGTGGAGAGGCTCTTCCTATATCCTGGAGACTCTGGAAGCGGAATGCCCTCTCAGGAAAGGGCCGACCTATCCGGAAGACCTTATGTCCTGGATTGGGTATTTGTTTGAATGCTGGAAACTCACATACCCATGCGAATCTGCCAAGGATATACTCAGGCAGGCTCCGGTAGAGGTGCTTTTGCTTGCTTATCAGGGGCTGCATGTCCTGCCTTTTGAAGATGCAATCTTAGAACTGAAAAATATTTCGGCCCGCTCTGCAGCTTCCCCCTCCGGCCAAGCAGACAAAATTCTATGAAAAAGAAGGCTATGCGTCGCCGTTCCCTCCATATCCGGCAAACCCATAGCCTCTATATCTTAATCCGTTGGCTTCTGATAAAAACGCCCTGACAGTTCGTCCGTCTTCAGTTCGTTGATAAAAGCGTTCTCGTCTATTTTCCTTACCGCCTGTACTACCTTCTTCACTTCTTCCCTGGATACCACCGAGTATACCACATTCCGTTCACAATGCTCATAGGAACCCTTGCCTTCCAAAATAGTCGCCCCGTGGTTGCTCACTGCAAATATGGCATCGCATATTTCCTTCGGCTTGTCGGAAACAATAAAGAAGGTCTGTTTCTGGTATCTTTTATACAAAAGATGAAGCACCTGCGTAGAAGCATACTGAAAGATAATGGAATACAATGCTTTATCCCAGCCAAATAGAAATCCGGCAATGGAAATAATAATGATATTTATGCCCAGTATCATATTCCAAGCGTCCACCCCTTTCTTTTCGGAAAGGTAAATGGAAATAAAATCCGTACCGCCGGAAGTGGCATTCACCATCAGGCACATGCTGATGGCAAGCCCGTTCAGAATACCACCGAAGATGCTGATCAGCAGAATATCGTAGGTGATTATCTGCGCCGGTATAATGTCCGTCAGGAAACTGGTCAGCACTATCATCAGGCAGGAAAGCAACGTAAATTTTTTACCGATAAAGCGAAATCCGATATACACCGGCACGGCATTCAGCAGTAAGTTTATAATGGAATAAGGAACCTCAATGCCAAAAAACCTCTCAAAAATTGTCTGAAGCAGTATCGTAACTCCGGTAGCGCCGCCCGGATACAGCCCGCCCGTCCGCACAAAAGATTTAATGTTGACTGCCATAAGCACGGCTGCAATACAGATTACCACTATCCTTTTTGGATCTTTTCTGATATTAAATGTCATCGCTTTTCTCTCCCATATCCCGCCGCCCTTCTCCCGACGGCCCGATAACAAAAACAATGCTGGTGGCCGGACTTGAACCGGCACGGGATTGCTCCCGAAGGATTTTAAGTCCTTTGCGTCTGCCTATTCCGCCACACCAGCAAGTGTGAAAGAATGGGACCTATAGGGCTCGAACCTATGACCCTCTGCTTGTAAGGCAGATGCTCTCCCAGCTGAGCTAAGATCCCATAATGCAAACCATAGACCTAACGGCAGCCGCCAAATGGTCAAACCCACCAAAGACGGTTTTAAATAACCACTCGACTTGTTGCCCAAAGGAATAAACGACCCGGATGGGACTCGAACCCACGACCTCCGCCGTGACAGGGCGGCGCTCTAACCAACTGAGCCACCGGGCCATATATACTGCGCTCCGATTCCGTCAAAGCACAGAAACAATATAATAACTGAAAATCATGGACCTTCGGGTACTCGAA
>CAJTVK010000017.1 GCA_910579645.1 uncultured Lachnospiraceae bacterium
GGTGCCTTTCATATATAAATCTATTTACAGAGGTGACATAACCATAGAAAATACAATGGAACTGTTGAAATATATAGAAGAAAACGGTATTATTGATTTAACATATGTGCAAGAGCAAATCAACATGAAGAAAAGAGAAGAGATACTGAAGAGGCACCAATATTCCATATGGTTCAATGAGAGGGAAAATGTCTGGTATAGTTACCTGCCAGATAGTTCCAAGGCAAACAGCCGCAGGAAAATCAAGCGGAAAAACAAGAATGATCTGGAAAATATGATCTGTGACTATTATTTGTCATCTCCTGATGGGGATATGGGGAATGGACATCCCAAGGAACCGATGTCCATAGAGAAACTGTTTTATGAATTTATGGGGCATAAAACGAATGAAGTGAATAGCGGGACGGTCAAACGGATGATGGCAGACTGGAATAGGTTCTATAAGCCAAATGAAGATTTCACCGCAATGCCAGTGGACAGGCTCACAAAGATTAGCATTGATGATTTCTTCAATTCTGTGCTGTCCGTACACAGCCTGAAAAAGAAAGCCTTTTATAATATGTGCGGGATTCTGAAACAGACATTGGAGTATGCGGTGGATGCTGAGTATATAGAGAAATCCCCGTACCGTGTCAAGGTGAATAAGAAGAAATTTGCAAGCAGCAGTAAGAAGCCAAGCGCAAAGGAAGTGTTCCAGGCCGGGGAGAAGGAACTGTTCATCAATGAGATGGAGAGAAGATTGGCAAACAACCCGTCAAACACGGCACCATTAGCAGTATTACTTGATTTTGAGTTGGGGACAAGGAAAGGCGAAATACTTGCAATCAGCAAATCGGATATTGTTGGGGATAAAATTCACATACATAGGCAGCTTGTAGAAGAATTTGATACAGACAATCTTGATGAGATGAAGAGCAAGGGTTTCCATGTAGTTGACTATACCAAGTCAGAGGATGGCGATAGGTGGCTTCCGCTGACAAAAAGGGCAAAAGAAATTATTGGAAGGGTAGAAAAAATAAACAGGGAATATGGTTATTGTTATAAAGATTTCCTGTTTGTAAAAGCCGGAAGATGCATTTCGCCCGATGCAGTGGATGCACAGATAAAAAGAGGATGCGATTATATAGGGATGCCTGTAAAGACAATGCATAAAATCAGGAAAACTTATGCGTCCACGTTGCTTCATAATGGCGTTAATATTAGTATTGTAAAAGATATGTTAGGGCATGCGGATGAATCGACAACGCTCAAACATTATATTTACAATACGGAAGACAGTACGGAGACGGATTACAAGGTCTTGGACGCATTGGAAAATAAAGCAGTCATAAAAGGTGACCAAAGTGACCAAAAGATTATCAGCTTCCCGAAAAATAAAAAGGCCGAAAACCTTGATATTTCAACGTTTCCAGCCCTTTAACTCAATGCGGAAGATGGGACTTGAACCCACACGATGTAACCATCACAAGATCCTTAGTCTTGCTCGTCTGCCAGTTCCGACACTTCCGCGATTTCTAAAACATATTTATTTCTGTGCTGCAAGTGATATAATATCATCTAATGCCGTAAAAGTCAATTCCTTTTTACAAAAATTTTCAACAATTTGCAAAAATATGGTTTTGCGTTTTCCTTTATCCTATGTTAGAATAAAGCAGGTTTGTCCGTATAGGAAGTGTTCATACAAGCGGACAGAAATGGAGGAGCATTATGAAAAACAAAAAGTGGCTGGCGGCAGTTATGATGCTGGTGTTTCTTGTTTTTGCGGCCTGTGACGATGCGGGGCAGGCCGCAGCCGAGACATCGGGACTTACGGAAATGGAGGCGCAGGCAGGAAGCTTTATTGACATAGGAGGACGGGCGGAAGAGGCAGGAACGGGGAAGTCCGCAGAAGGAACGGAGGAACTGATTGTATATCGCAGCAACGGGAAAGCCGACGGCTTGGAGACAGAGATACATAGAGTGGGTGCGCTGACGCCGGAAGAAGTAATTAACTGCCTTTCCAAGCATAATATCGTTTCCATGGATACAAAAGTCCTTGGGTTTGAGGTGAAAAAAGATGAGGAACGGGGGCGGACAGTGCTGGAACTGGATTTGTCGAAAGCTTTCGGGGAATATCTCAGGACAATGGGGAAAGACAGTGAGGAAGTGGTTCTTTCGGCTTTGGCAAATACATTTTTGGAGAATTATCAGGCGGACGGGATTTTGCTGACGGTAGAGGGAAAGACGTTGGAAACGGCCCATGGCATCTACGGCGGAGAACTGATATTTAAAGAATTGACGGATAATTAGAAAAAATGAAGCAATAAGAGAAAGGAGAACAGAAAATGGCAGAAGTGACGGCAAAGGAGCAGTTAATTTTTGATATTGTGCAGGCGGAGTGGGATATGTTCCAAAACGTGAAGAATACGGGCGGGCGGGCTTCCTGTCAGGAAGACCCGGATACTTTTTTCCGTATGCGCATGAGCCAATGGATGGTATATGAGGAGGAAATTCTGGAAAGCTATGCGGATGATATAAGGGCTGCATATGCAGAGGGCAGGAATCTGCTGTTTGAGAAATATGCCCGCATGATGGAAGTGACTTATCCGGAGGAATATGAGGCGGTGAAAGGGCATTTGCCGGAAGTCAGCCGGGAAAAGGCGGAAATGGCTGAGGAAATTGTGGAAATCCATAAGGAATGGGACAAGTATATGGCGGAGCATTACCCGAACCTGCGGGCGCAGGGACGTGTCATGACTACGGAAGAGGATTCGGAGGCCAACGGTTCCTCCACGGAAAGCTATTTGCGGGGAGAATTGCTGACTTATTCGGAACGTACGGTAGGGCTGATTTTAAAGCAGGTGAAAGAGGCTTTTGCCAAGGGAGAGAATCTGGAAAAACAGATTATTGAGAACGAAACAAAGTTTTACGGGTATGCCAGCATTGAAGCTGCGGAAAAGAAGCATGGATGAGCGTATGAAATCGGGCAGGGAAGGTCTTCCTTGCCCGATTTGTGTCTGTGTGCCGTCTTAGGGCGTGTCTGAAAATTCATTCCGGCGGCATGCTTTCCGGAAATTATCATGTGCGATATATCGTTTTGCAGATGACAGGAATGGATTTTCAGATACACTCCGGGAAGGTTCTTAAAAGTGCAGTCTTCGCTGAACGGCATCGCGCAGCCGTCTTTTGGAAAGAATCGTTACCAAGGCGACGACGATGATGCCGCAGGCTGTCAGGACAACTGCCGACCAGGAAAGCCGGAGAGGGTTTCCCGTAAAGCGGTCTACGAACAGTTCGATGCCGATGCAGAGCACGGCAGCTTCCGCAAAGATATATAATGCAGTGGATATTATGGATATAGGAAGCTTGCGGAGCAGAAACGTAAATATCTCAATCAGCAGTGTCACCAAAAGCACAATCGGCACGGCAAGTTCCCAGAACCATCGCCGGGACGGCGTCAGCAGGGCAATGAGATATAAATAGACTCCGATGGCTAAGCCGTCAAATAATAGGGACAGGTATATGGGCAGTTTGGTGTAGATGACTGCCGGAAAAGCAAAGACAAACAGCAGAATGCAGATACCTATGATCAGCAGGGACCAGCCGGTGCCGGTAAATACAAATAGGTTCAGCAGCCCGCAGCTTAAAGCCGTGGCAGAAAGAACGACGGAAATAAGGATTCCCAAATCTTTGCGTTTCACAACTTCTACCTGTCCCCTTTCCTGCGGATAAGGAAAGCCGGGCGGGGTGTCCTTTAATTCTCTTGGGTTGATGACAGGTGTATGGCAGAGCGGGCAGGATTTTAAGGATGCATCCAGTTCCACGCCGCAGTTTACGCAGTACGACATAATGTACCTCCTAAAATACGATTTTTTCCGGAATTCCGTCCGCTCCCGCTTTGGCGGCGGATGCTTGGGAAGCCGGTAATCCGGTGACGGCCGGGCTGTCCGGCCAAATTACGGGGTCAGGTTTTCCGGTTGCTTTCAATCTTCACATGGATTCCGTCCTGTACCAGTTTGCTGAAGAAATAGCGTTCCACGTCCGCTTCCACGATGCTGCTGGCAAAATTGATGGTGAGCGTGTCGCCGAAACTGGAGACGGCACAATTGGTGCGTGAGGAAAAAGGCTGTCCCATATAGATGTCAAAGCGGCGGATATGTGGTTCCATATCTTTCGGAACCTTCAGGGCACCCATATTTGTCAGGCCGGCAGAAGAATTTTTGTCCTGTACTTTCGTATAAAAGAAACGGACGGTAAAATCTTTGATGAAAAGCGGCACAATGCGGATAAAGGGATTCCGCTGGGTAGCCGCATTGGTGGTAATGTCGCCCCGCAGGAATTTTTCGTTGATATAATAGCGCATATAATTGTGCACATGGACAACGATTTCATCAAAAGTGTAGTCGCCTAAGCGCGGGTCGATGGACGGATAAATCATGGTGATGAAATTGCGCAAGGTCTTGGAAGGGAAAAAACGCCGCAGGTTTACGGGCATGGCTATTTTCAGAGGCCGCAGCCTGTAGTGCCATTCTTTGTCCTGCTTCTGCATAAGGGCGTATAAAAGTACGGAGTTCAGGTATTCGGTAATGGTGGCATTGTATTTGGAGGCCACGGCCATCACTTCTTTTACGGACAGGATGCCGTCAATGATATTCAGGGTATAAAAAGGTTCTTTCGTGCCCCTGACCCGATAAGCTTTTTCGCTGGGACGCGGGGGGCGGACCTGTGCATTGGCATAGCGCATATAAGCGTCTTCCAGTTCTTCCGGATCCGGCTCTTCATCCACATCCAATACGAAACCGCCGTTGGAAACGGAATGGCCCAGCAGCCGCAGGTATACGGCGGTAATGGTCTGCAGGACGCACATCCCGCCGGTGCCGTCGCCCAGGCTGTGGTGCGCCTCTAAGGCAATCCGGCATTCGTGGTAATAGATGCGGATCAGATAGCGGTTATTGGCCTTAAAAGGCATGGGCATGCATGGGTTGCTGATATCCGGCTGCACGAAAGGGCCGGGTCTGTTATTCGGCTCCAGATACCGCCAGAAAAGTCCTTTGCGGATGGCCGCTTTATAGGTCGGGAACCGTTTCAGGGCGATATCCACTGCCTGCTGCAGCAGTTCCGGCCGAATCTGTTCCTTTAAAACCACGGACAGCCGGTAAACGGAGGAAAAATCCCTGCGCTGCAGAGTGGGATACACGATGGCGGATAAATCCAGCTTGTACCATGTTTTTCGTTCGGGGCGTTTATTCTTAGGCATTCTGTAATCCTCTGTTTCAAAAATAAAGTTAATAAGAGTATACCACATTTTGGACAAAATGTGATAGAATTATGAAACAGAAAATTGATTTCCGTGAAAAAAGAATGGGAAAGAGACGGAGGAAGCCATGGCGTTGCGGGAGAGAAAGAACCAGAATCTGATGAATTTGATAAAACGGGTGCACAGTGTGGTGGAAAATGCGGATATTGAGAAGCACAGGCAGTCACAGGATTATTTCGGTGCGCTGCTGGGAAATAATAAGGAAGCGGCAATCCGGGAAGTGGGGATAGAGGATATGTATGGGGAGTGGGTGGCTGTCAGCCGCGCACATATGAAAAAATATGTCATCCTGTATTGCCACGGAGGCGGATATTCCACGGGAAGCTGTCTGTATGCGCGTACCCTGACAACAAAGCTGGCAATGTCCACTTCCATGGACGTGCTTAGCTTTGACTATAGGCTGGCGCCGGAGCATCCGTATCCGGCGGCTCTGGAAGATGCGATGAAGGCATGGAATTACCTGATGCAGTTCGGATATGGGGCAAGGGATGTGATTATTGCAGGGGATTCGGCGGGAGGGAACCTGGCGCTGACGCTTGTGCATAAGCTGAAAGAAGAGGGGCGCATCCTGCCGAGAGGGCTGGTGCTGATGTCTCCCTGGACGGACCTGACTTCCTCGGGAAAATCCCATGAGACGCGCAAGGAGATGGATCCTGTGCTGCACAAGGAATATTTGGAGCAGATGATACACAACTATGCGGAAGGGCAGGAATTGGACAATCCTCTGATTTCGCCTCTGTTCGGGGACTTTTCGGATTTCCCTTCCACTTATATACAGGTGGGGGACAATGAGGTGCTCCTGAATGATGCCACCATGCTCCATAAGAAGATGGTAAAGGCCAATGTGCCTGTGCAGATTGATGTGTTTAAGGGGATGTGGCATGTGTTCCAGATGTCGCCTTTTAAGACGGCTTATGAGGCAATGGAGAAAAATGCGGAGTTCATTTATGATATCTGCCGATAAGACAGACACGGCATGAAAAAAAATAAAGGAATTTTTCGGCGGGCGCGGAATATTTTAAATAAGTGCAACTATTGTATGTGCAGAAGTCCGGAAAGAAAGAGGGCTTGGGGATGGGCATGCTGATTCGTGAAAAGCTGGAACAATGGGAAAAGGAATATTTAAGCCCTTATGCTGCCCTTAGCATGGCCAGCAAGGGAAGGGAGCGGGAAGAGGAACAATGTGATATCCGTCCGGTCTATCAAAGAGACAGGGACAGAATTCTTCACAGTAAGTCATTCCGCCGGCTGAAAGACAAGACGCAGGTTTTTCTGACGCCGGAAGGGGATCATTACAGGACGAGGCTGACGCATACGCTGGAAGTTTCTCAGAATGCCCGGACCATTGCGAAAGCGCTTAGGCTGAATGAAGATTTGGTGGAGGCGATTGCGCTGGGGCATGACCTGGGGCACACGCCTTTTGGCCATGCGGGAGAGCGGGCGCTTGACCAAGTATGTCCCTTTGGATTCTGTCATAGCGAGCAGAGCGTGCGGACGGTGGAGGCATTGGAAAAGAACGGGCAGGGGCTGAACCTGACGGCAGAGGTCCGGGACGGGATACGCAATCATCAGACGAGAGGAATGCCGCATACGCTGGAGGGCAGGATTGTGCGGCTGTCGGATAAGATTGCCTATATTCACCATGACATGGATGACGCTATCCGGGGCGGTATCCTGAAAGATTCCGACGTTCCGAAGGAGATAGGGGCGGTAATCGGATATACCACAAGGGAACGGCTGGATCATTTTATCCATGACATTGTGACGACCAGTTCCGGCACGGATGATATAAAGATGTCGCCGGCGGTGGCGGAGGCGATGAAAAAGCTGCGGGAATTTATGTTTGACCGGGTATATGAAAACAAGGCTGCCAAAAGTCAGGAGAACAAGGCAGAGGAACTGATGATATCTCTTTATGAATATTATCTGAAACATTTGCATAAACTGCCGGAATATCTTCTGGCCAGGGCGGAACGGTATGGGGAAGCCCCGGAGATTCTTGTGTGCGACTACATAGGGGCAATGACGGACCGGTTTGCCATTGCGCAGTATGAGGAATTGTTCATTCCGAAATCGTGGCATTACTGACGGGCATTTGGATATACTTTGGCGGAAAGCAGTTTTCAGGCAGAAGAGGCGGCTTATCATGGGGAAAACACGGTATGCCGCCGCAGAGCCTGCGTATTTGGCTGCGGGATGGCCACATGCGGAGAATGGGCGAAAAAAGGAAGACGAAATATAGATTGGAAAAAGAAGGAAAGAGGACATGTACTATCCTGACGAGTTAGTGGAAGAAGTACGGATGAAAAACGATATTGTGGACGTGATTTCCGGTTATGTCCGTCTGCAGAAGAAGGGGGCAAACCATTTCGGGCTGTGTCCTTTTCATAACGAAAAGTCCCCGTCGTTCTCGGTTTCCGGCAGCAAGCAGATGTACTACTGCTTTGGCTGCGGGGCGGGGGGGAATGTGTTTACGTTTGTCATGAACTATGAGAATTATACGTTTGCCGAGGCCGTGAAGCTGCTGGCTGACCGGGCCGGGGTGAATCTGCCGGAAATGGAGTATACGGAGGAGATGAAAAAGAAGGAAGGACACAGGAGCCGCCTGCTGGAAGTCAATAAGGAAGCGGCGACTTATTTCTTCTATCAGCTCCGTTCCCCCAGGGGGGAAGCCGGATACCGATATCTGACAGGGCGGGGTTTGAGTAAAGAAACCATGAAAAAATTCGGGCTTGGCTTTGCCCATGTGTCCGGCAATGACTTAGTGCAGTATCTGCGTTCCAAAGGGTATAAGGACCAACTGATACAGGAGGCGGGGCTGGCCGGCTTTGACGAGAAGCACGGGATGCATGATAAGTTCTGGAACAGAGTCATGTTCCCGATTCAGGATATCAATCACCGGGTCATCGGGTTCGGAGGACGGGTGATGGGAGATGCCAAGCCGAAATACCTGAATTCCCCGGAGACAATGATTTTTGACAAAAGCCGGAATCTGTACGGGCTGAATTTTGCAAGGACTTCAAGGCAGAACAATGTGATTCTCTGCGAGGGATATATGGATGTGATTGCCATGCATCAGGCCGGCTTTACCCAGGCGGCGGCCTCTCTTGGGACGGCATTCACATCGGGACAGGCCAATCTGCTGAAACGGTATGTGAAAGAAGTGCTGCTTGCTTATGACAGCGACGGCGCAGGGGTAAAAGCGGCGCTCCGTGCCATAGGGATTCTGAAGGAAACAGGGCTGAGCGGCAGGGTCATCAGCCTGGAGCCTTATAAAGATCCGGATGAATTTATCAAAAATCTGGGGACGGAGGCATTTCAGGAGCGGATTCGGCAGGCCGAGAACAGTTTTTTCTTTGAACTGCGCATATTGGAACGGGATTATGATTTAAAGGACCCGGAATCCAAGACAAGATTTCACAGGGAAATCGCAAAAAAACTATGCGGATTCCCGGAGGAGGTGGAACGGGAAAATTATATGCAGGCAGTGGCGGAACGGTATCATATCGGCTTTGAGAATTTAAGGAAGCTGACGGCTTCCTATGCGGCGCAGACGGGCTTGGTCAGCCCGGTGGCAAGGCCGAAGAGCGGTTTGGCGCAGAAACGGAATACGCCGGAAGAGAACAGGAAGAAAATGCAGCGTCTGCTGATTACATGGATTACGGAGGAACCCGGGATTTATCCGAAGATTGCCAAATATATCACGCCGGAGGATTTTACGGAGCCGCTTTACCGGAAAGTGGCGGACAGGCTGTTTGACGGGCTTTCCAAGGGGGAATATCAGCCGGCGGCGATGATCAGCATGTTTGCCGACGAAGAGGAACAGCGGGAAGCGGCGGCGCTTTTCAATACCAAGCTGACGGAATTGGAAACCAGGCAGGAAAGGGAGAAAGCCCTGCATGATATTGTTTATACGGTAAAGAAGAACAGTTATGAGTACTATTCCGAGAGGATGGGCGCGGAGGTAAATGCGATAAATCAAGTAATTGCAGGAAAAAAAGCGTTGGAAGAACTTAGCAAAACGCATATTTCTCTGGATGAAGGATAATACTACTACTACATTTAGGAAGGATGGAACCGAAAATGGATGAAAACACACAGGCAAAGTTTGAGGAACGTTTAAAAGAACTTCTGAATGCTGCTAAGAAGAAAAAGAATGTTCTGGAGTATCAGGAAATCAATGATTTCTTTGTGGATTTTACTTTGGAGGAAGAGCAGTTCGACAGAATTCTGGAGACGTTGGAGCAGAATAATGTGGATGTGCTGCGCATTACGGACGACGATGATGTGGACGATGAGGAAATCATACTGACGGAAGAGGATGAGGTGGATGTGGAGAACATTGACCTGTCCGTGCCGGACGGCATCAGCATTGAGGATCCGGTCAGGATGTATCTGAAGGAAATCGGCAAGGTGCCTCTGCTTTCCGCAGAGGAGGAAATCGAACTGGCCAAAAAGATGGAGATGGGCAACGAGGAGGCGAAGAAGCGTCTGGCGGAAGCCAATCTGCGTCTGGTGGTCAGCATTGCCAAGCGGTATGTGGGCAGGGGCATGCTTTTCCTTGATTTAATCCAGGAAGGGAATCTGGGGCTTATTAAAGCCGTGGAAAAATTTGATTACCGGAAAGGTTATAAATTCTCCACATATGCCACTTGGTGGATCCGTCAGGCCATTACCAGAGCCATTGCCGACCAGGCCAGAACCATACGGATTCCTGTGCATATGGTGGAAACCATCAACAAGCTTATCCGTGTGAGCAGGCAGCTGCTGCAGGAACTGGGGAGAGAACCTACTCCGGAAGAGATTGCCGAGGAAATGAATATGCCTGTGGACCGTGTCCGGGAAATTCTGAAGATATCCCAGGAGCCGGTTTCTTTGGAGACCCCGATCGGCGAAGAGGAAGACAGCCATCTGGGCGATTTCATCCAGGACGACAATGTGCCGGTGCCGGCGGATGCGGCAGCTTTTACTTTACTGAAGGAGCAGTTGGTGGAGGTGCTGAGCACGCTGACCGACAGGGAGCAGAAGGTGCTGCGCCTGCGGTTTGGGCTGGACGACGGAAGGGCAAGGACGCTGGAGGAAGTGGGCAAGGAGTTCAACGTAACCCGTGAGCGTATCCGTCAGATTGAAGCGAAAGCGCTTAGGAAGCTGCGCCATCCAAGCAGGAGCCGGAAGCTGAAGGACTATTTGGATTAAAGGTGAATCCGAGCAAACGGAAGGAAAGATGAACCTGAGTAAAAGGATATGGGAAGGCCGGATGAAAACAAGGGAATTAAAGCTGTCAAAACGGCTGCAGGCGGTGGCCGCCATGGTGACGGAAGGCAGCGTGGTGTGTGACGTGGGATGCGACCATGGATTTGTTCCTGTCTGTCTTGTGAAAAGCGGCATCAGCCCGAAAGTCATAGCCATGGATATTAACGAAGGCCCTTTGCAGGCGGCGAGGGAGCACATTGGGGAATATTTGCTGGCAGACTACATAGAAACGAGGCTGTCCGACGGATTGGAGGCGCTGCGGCCGGGAGAAGCGGATACGGTAATCTGTGCCGGAATGGGCGGAAGGCTTGTAATCAGGATTCTGGAGGAAGGGAAGGGGAAGTTGGCGGGAGTCCGGGAACTGATTCTGCAGCCTCAGTCGGAATTGCGGAAGGTGCGGGAATATGTGAGGGAACAGGGCTATGTGACAGCGGATGAAAATATGATATTAGAGGACGGGAAATACTATCCTATGATGCGGGTCTGTCCCGCAGGAACCGAGGGGGCGGAGAAACGGGAAACGTTATGGACGGTGCAGGCCGGGGCGGACTGCAAGGAGGAAGGAAACGGGGGCGGAAGGCATGACAGCCGGATAGAGGCGGAGCGGCCGAACTTAGAACGGCAGAGGCTGGAGGATAAATTCGGGCCGGTGCTGCTGCGGCAGCGGCATCCGGTTCTGAAAGCATATTTGCAGAGGGAAACGGTCATATGCGGGCAGATTGCCGAAAGCTTGGCCGGATGCGGCAGGGAACAGGCAGACAGGCAGCGGGAGTTAAGGGAGCGGCTGGAAGATGTGCGGACGGCTCTTGCTCTTTTTGGGATGCAGCCTGCGTACAATCGGGAGGATGGGCATGAATAATGAAACAAAGGTGGAATGCAGCGTTATTATGGAAAGCTTGGAACGGCTTTCGGCACACTCTTTTGCAGAACCTTGGGACAACGTAGGGCTTTTGGCAGGGCGGCGGGATAAGGAGGTAGGGAAGGTCTGCATCGCACTGGATGCCACGGACGAAGTGATTGAGGAAGCGGCAGGGAAAGGCGCGGATTTGCTGCTGACTCATCATCCGCTCATATTCTCCGCTATAAAGAGGGTGAATACCGATGATTTTATCGGGCGGAGAATCGTGAAGCTGCTGCGGAATGATATCAGTTATTATGCCATGCATACTAATTTTGACGTGATGGGCATGGCGGATGCGGCAGCGGACGAAATAGGGCTGAAGGAACGTCAGGTGCTGGAGATTACTTATGAGGATGAAATTGCGAAAGAAGGAATCGGCAGGTACGGCAAGCTGCGGCAGGTGATGACGTTGGAAGAGTGCGCTTCTTATGTGAAAGAGGTGTTCCGGCTGGAAAGCGTCAAAGTGTACGGCGAGCCGGGGCAGGCTGTAGAATGCGCCGCCATTTCTCCCGGTTCCGGAAAATCCATGATAAAACCGGCTCTTGCAGCCGGGGCGGAAGTGCTGATTACCGGGGATATCGAACACCATGAGGGACTGGATGCCATGGCACAGGGGCTGACGGTAATCGATGCCGGCCATTATGGGATAGAGAAAATATTCGTGCCTTATATGGAAGAATATCTGAAAAGGGAATTTCCGCGGCTGGAAGTATTTGCGGCAAAGGAGAAAAACCCGTTCTGGGTGATGGTGTGAAAAGAAGGTTATGAGAAGCTGCCCGGCAGCAGGGACGGATATGTCCCGGACGGGTTTGGGGCAGCTTGGAAGGAAGGCGGTGGATGCTGTGCTGACAGTGACGATTGACGGGGTGAAAAAGGAATATGAGGAAGGCATTACTTATGAGACGATTGTAAAGGAGTATCAGCCCAATTATGACAATACGATTGCCTTGGTTTCCGCCAACGGAAAAATCAGGGAGTTATTTAAGAAAGTGAAGAAGGACTGTGAAATTTCTTTTTTTACCCTTGGGGATTCCGTAGGGCATAAAACTTATGTGAGGAGTGCAATTATGCTGCTGATTAAGGCACTCCGCGACGTGGTCGGGGCAGATAAGCTTAAGAAAGTCAAGGTGGAGTTTGCCATAGGGCCGGGGTATTACTGCAGCCTCAAAGGGGATCTGAAGATAGAGGATGAATTTGTCCGCAAGGTGAACATGAGAATGAGGGAACTGGCAGATGCGGATTTGCCGGTGGTGAAGAAATCTTATCCTATCCAAGATGCCATTGACATTTTCCGCAGGCAGAAGATGAAGGACAAGGAGAAACTGTTCCGGTACCGGAGAAGCTCGTATATTAATGTTTACTGTCTGGACGGGTATTACGACTACTATTACGGCTACATGCTGCCCAGCACAGGGTATATCAAGTATTTTGAAGTGATGGCTTATGAGGAAGGGCTGATGCTGCTTCTGCCGGAACAGCAGGCGCCCAACAAGCTGCCGGTCATGGAACCCAGGGAAAAGCTGTTCCGTACCTTGATGAAATCCGACGAATGGGGAAGGATGATGGGGATTGACACGGTAGGCGACCTGAACGATAAAATCTGTCAGGGGAATATCAGTGATATGATCTTGGTGCAGGAAGCACTTCAGGAAAGGCGGATCGGGGAAATAGCGGAGGACATTGTGAGCCGGGGCGGCGTGAAGTTTGTCATGATTGCCGGGCCTTCTTCTTCGGGCAAGACAACGTTTTCCCACAGGCTGTCCATTCAGCTGCGCACTTACGGACTGACCCCCCATCCTATTGCCTTGGACGATTATTTCGTGGATAGGGAGAAAACGCCGAAGGATGAAAACGGGCAGTATAATTTTGAATGTCTGGAAGCGATTGATATCGAGAAATTCAATAAGGACATGACGGATTTGCTGGCGGGCAAGACGGTGGAACTGCCCAGCTTTAATTTCAAGACAGGGCTTAGGGAATACAAAGGGAACTTTAAGACGTTAGGGCCGGAGGATGTGCTCGTGATTGAAGGCATTCATGGGCTGAATGACGCTACTTCCTATGCGCTGCCCAATGAAAGCAAGTATAAGATTTATATCAGTGCACTGACAAGCATAAATATTGACGAGCATAACCGGATTCCCACTACCGACGGCAGGCTGCTGCGGCGGATGGTGAGGGATGCCAGAACAAGGGGGTCCAGCGCACAGCGGACAATTGCCATGTGGTCCTCCGTAAGGAAAGGGGAAGAAGAGTATATTTTCCCGTTCCAGGAAAGCGCGGATGCCATGTTCAATTCGGTGCTGATTTATGAACTGGCGGTATTGAAGCAATATGCGGAGCCGCTGCTGTTCGGAATCGGAAAAGGGGAGCCGGAATATTATGAGGCAAAAAGGCTTCTGAAGTTTTTGGAGTATTTTATCGGGGTCAGCAGCGACGACCTTCCGAAAAATTCCATTTGCAGGGAATTTGTAGGGGGAAGCTGCTTCCATGTGTAGCGTCCTTGTGCCGGAAGCCTACGGATAGGCGATGCCCGGCGGCGAGGTACCCGGCCTGTAGAGGCTTACAGCTAAAAATTAATTTCCGTGTAAGAAAAATTTTACGGTTGACTATATGGTTTCGAGGGCGTATGATAAAAGAATATTGGCATACAATAAACTAAGTAGGATAAATGATCGCGGCTGTGGGAAACCGCAGGTGAGGAAAGTCCGGGCTTCGCAGGGCAGGATGCCGGATAACGTCCGGTGGAGGCGACTCCAAGGAAAGTGCAACAGAGATATACCGCCGCGGGAAAGGCATGGCCGTTTTCCGTAAGAATCCGTAAACGGGTTTTTTGCAGTCCGCAGGGCTGCAGGTAAGGGTGGAAAGGCAGTGTAAGAGACTACCGTCCGGCCGGTAACGGCAGGAGCCATGTAAACCCCATCCGAAGCAAGACCAAAAAGAAAGCGACAGGCTTGCCCGGCCTGCTTTCAGGTAGGTCGCTTGAGTTTGCCGGTAACGGCAATTCCAGATAGATGATCATTCACGACATAACCCGGCTTATCGTTCTGCTTAGTTTCGGACGTGTCTGAAAATGCATTGATGTATTTTTTCAGGCACGTTCTTTTGTTTTCGCTGCGTGTGAACGCAGCATTTTCATTTCCGCGGGCAGCGGGGTGTGAAGATTTCCGCCCGGACGGAGTGCCGCGCAGGGATGCTTACAGTAATGGGTTGGAAAAAATTGCCGTGTCCCGAAAAAGGGAAGGGATGATTTATCGGATATGCTTCGGGATAAAATATGGTTAGAGGATTTTATGGGAAAGAGAGAGCAGGGATTGTATGAATTTGAGGTAAGGCAGGGTGGGGCGGCATATGCGGTGGGGATATTTATTATCGTATTTTCCGCAGTGCTTCTGACTTTGGAAATAAGATATCATATAGAGGCGATTCCGGTCTGGATTTATCTGGTAATTGCAGGTATGTTCCTGCTGGGCGGATATGTGTGGGCAGAGGCGGGGAACCGCAGGCTTGTGCTGGCCGGCGGGATTTTTTATTATCGGAATATGTGGGGAAAAACGAAGGAATTTTCTTTGGGGGACATCGGTTACGGAAAGGCGGCTTATCATGCTTCTAAGGGAAGGGATTATCTGCGTTTGTATGGTAAGGACGGAAAGCTGCTGTGCCGGCTGGAATGCAGCATGCAAAATGCGGAATGCCTGATATGGTATCTGCACGACAATGCGGTGCGGTTGGAATTGGAAAAGGGTGCGGAGGGTTTTGCAGGGGAGATTATGGGGCAGCGTGCCATAACAGAAGAAGAGATGGCCGGGCTGTCACGGGAAATTTATGGGCAGCTGCAGGTTCTGGCAGGAAAGTGGCAGGTACGGAATGAGAGGATGGGGGCGGAACTGGAGTACGGATATGCCTGCTATTACAGAGAAAAAATGAAAGATGGGAGGCAGTTTCAGCCGCAGGACAGCCGTTTTGCTTTCCGGCATATAAAGGAAGGTGAGGGGGCGGTTCTGCCGGAGGATTTTTACTGCCGTCTGGAAATTTATGTGAAGAAGGGGGGAGTGGCGGTGCAGGAGAGGAGCGGCCGGCTGCCGATGCTGGCAGTGCCTGTTTTTTACCGGAGGAAAAGCATGGCGGAAGGGGAAGGGTATCGGCTGTTTTTTCATAGCGGCTGGCGGCAGGAACTGGAGGAGGAACTGACTTGGCTGAAAATTTATCTTCCCAGGCATAGATTTGTTTTGGCGGAGAAGAATCCGGGAGAAGGGCTGAAGAAGGAACTGATATGTAGTGCAGAAGAGACAGGTAAGATTGTCTGACGGGAGGAAGTTATGGATAGGAATGTGTTGGCTGGGGTACTGATACCGTTTGCCGGAACTGCGCTGGGTGCGGCCTGCGTATTTCTGCTTCGGAAGGAAATGAATAAGTTTGTGCAGAAAGCCCTGCTGGGATTTGCGGCAGGAGTGATGGTGGCGGCATCCGTCTGGTCGCTGCTGATTCCGGCCATGGATATGTCGGAGGGAATGGGGCGTTTTGCTTTTATGCCGGCAGCGGTGGGCTTTCTGCTTGGCATCCTGTTTCTGCTTGCTTTAGACCGGCTGGTGCCTCATCTGCATCTGGACGGGGAAAAACAGGAGGGGCTTCCGGGGAACTGGAGGAAATCCACTATGATGATATTGGCGGTAACAATCCATAATATTCCGGAAGGGGCTTCCGTGGGCATCGTGCTGGCGGGAGCCACGGCGGGCGGGAACCGGATTACCATGGCGGCGGCTCTTGCTCTTTCCATAGGGATTGCCATTCAGAACTTTCCGGAAGGGGCAATTATCTCTCTCCCTCTGAAAGAAGAGGCAGGGAAAGGAAAGGCTTTCCTGATGGGGATGCTGTCAGGCATCGTGGAACCTGCGGCGGCTGCGGTTACTCTCCTGCTGGCGGGAAGCATTACGCCGTATATCCCATATACTTTGGCATTTGCAGCGGGTGCAATGATTTATGTGGTAGTAGAGGAACTGATACCGGAATCGGCGGAAGGTTCTCACTCTAATGTGGGTACAGTGGGATTTGCCGTCGGTTTTGTAATTATGATGATATTGGATGTGGCTTTGGCCTAGTATGACCCGCACCAATTAACCATATGTTTCGCTTGTCTAAATTTTCATCTGCCGCGTTGTCATCGGTCAACGATGCCACCGCATCGCGGCTAAGTATCGGCGTTTTTTGAAGGTCTGAAAAATTAATGGTTTTATGTGCAGGCCGGCTGTCTTGCCGCAGGGCATTGGCTGTCCGTAGACTTCCGAGTCTGGCAGCTGCGCAGCAGAAAATCCTAAATTGATTTCCGTGATAATAACTTCTTAATGATAAATATCAACCAATGTGTTATCATAGAGTCATGACATATTGCTTAAATGAGTTTGGTTTTTGGAGGAACATATCATGGGAAAACCTCAAATATTTCTTTTCGATTTAGACGGCACGTTGTTAAGAAACGATAAAACTTTATCCGAAAAAACTTTGGAAGCATTATCCGGATGTAAAAGGGGCGGGTATTTAATCGGCATTTCAACGTCAAGGAGTGAACAAAATTGTTTGGGCTTTTTAAAGGAAATGAAGCCGGATATTCTTATTTCCAGCGGCGGGGCGTTGGTACGGGTAAATGAAAAAATTATCTGTTCTTCTTCCTTTTCCGTAACGGAGACAAGAGGCTTTATTGAAGCGGCAAGAAAAATATGCGGTATGGATTGCGAAATTACGGTTGACACTTTAGAGGCACATTATTGGAATTATAAAATCAATCCGAAAGAGCAGGATAAAAGCTGGGGAGACAGTATATATACGGATTTTACGGACTTTGATCGCGAGGCTTTGAAGATATGCGTTGAAATATCGCAGCCTGACTTGGCAAAAAAATTATGTGATCGTTTTTCGGAACTTGACAGTCAGCATTTTTCGGATGGGGACTGGTATAAGTTCACGAAAAGTGGGATTACAAAGGAAAAGGCCATATTGGCAGTATGTGAAGCGTGTCATGCAGATGTATCGGAAATCGTTGCTTTTGGAGATGATTATGCAGATATAGGTATGTTAAAGATGTGCGGGATTGGGGTGGCGATGGGAAATGCGGTACAGGAGGTCAAAGATGTTGCTGATGATATAACGCTTTCTAATGAGGAGGACGGAGTAGCCGCCTATTTGGGGAAATGGATAATTTGAGGATGGATATATGCGTGGGTTCCTGAAAGGATTTTATGACGGACGGAAGGAACAATAAGAAAGGATGCCATGTATGATTAGAGAAATAGTGAAAAACGATTTAGAGGGGTTATTAAAGCTGTATATGCAGCTGCATGATAATCCTATGCCGGAAAAAACGGCTGAACTTTTGCAGCTTTGGGATGATATTTTTCAGGATAAAAATCATCATGTGATTGTCGCTGAAGAAAATGGGGAAATAGTATCTTCCTGTGTCTGTGTCATTATCCCCAACCTGACTCACAACCAACAGCCGTATGCTTTTATTGAAAATGTAATAACTGATGAAAAGTTAAGAAAAAGAGGATTGGCAACGCAATGTTTGAATTTTGCAAAAGGGATTGCAATAAAAGAAAACTGTTATAAAATGATGCTGCTTACAGGCTCTAAGAAGGACAGTACCTTGGATTTTTACAGAAAGGCAGGGTATAACAGTGAAGACAAAACAGCATTTATTCAATGGATATAGTGTGGCAAAGGAAACTCTTCGATATTGCCGTATTTTTATCACAGATTTCTTTGCTGCCTTGTGTTCCTGCTGTCTTTTGCGGTTTGCTTCTCTTATGCAAGGATAAGGACTATGCCTGTTTTCTACAAAACTTTCCTGAAAAACAATTCCATAGGCTGGTCAAATGGCGTATGCTGAAACAGCAGTCCGCCGCAGTCGATATACCCTAATTTTCGGTATAAGTGTTGTGCTTCTTCATCGGCCTGTGTGGAAAGCAAAGTCATTTTATAGCCTTGCCGTTTCATATCATTTTCCCAAAAAGCCAGTGCCTGTGAAGCAAATCCCTTATTTCGATATTCTGCCACAATAAATATAAGGTTTAAAAAGGGAAGATTATCCCACAGAACGGTATAATGCATTATCCCGATTGGAACATTTTTTTCCCATATGATGTAACCTGTTTTTGTATAGACACGCTGATGATATCCGATATCATTTACATGCTTATCTATACTCATCACAAAATCTCTGTCTTGCTGCTCCATATATTTTACTGTCATCTTGCTGCTCCTGTCACGAATGGAAAGCTTTTTCACACGGAAATCAATTTTTAACCGTGAGCCTGCACGGCTTCTTCATGGACCCTGATTTGCCGCAATGCCGTTCCCTTCAACTGCAGCCTGCGGATTAAGGGAATGCATTGTGATTTGCCGTCAGTTCCATTATACGCTATCTTATGGAAAAAATATAGCCTTATTTCGGAAATCCCACTGGCAGGTTCGCAAAGAGGCAGTCAGCGCAATTGTTTTTTATGAGCCGTACGGCTTATGTTATCCGTGGGAATCGGAGGAATGCCCCGGTTCCTTGAACGGAAGCCGTACAAGAAAGGTGCTGCCGCCGCCCGGTGTGTCTTCCACATGAAGGGAGCCTTTTAGGGACTGGGTGATTTCTTCCGCGATGCACAGTCCCAGTCCGAAGTGCTCCTTCGTGCTGCGGGATTGGTCGGAGCGGTAGAAACGGCGGAAAATTTTGGCTTTTTCTTCGTCGGGAATGCCGATGCCGTTATCTGCTACGGAAATGGTGTAGGAATCATGCCGCCGCCGAAGGTCCGGGTCGGCTTTCCGGCTTTTGCCATAGGTCAGGGAAAGAAGGATGCTGCCGTTTTCCGGCGTATAGCTGACGGCATTGTGCAGGAGGATGGCAATCAGCTGCTGCAGCCGCTCTCTGTCGCCAAGGCAGGGAGGCATGGCGCAGTCCGGCAGGGAAATTCGCAAGGATATATTTTTTTCCGCCGCCATTGGCTCGAAGGCTTCATAGGAATTCAGCAGAATGGTATCCGGCTCTATCGGCTCCGGGTGCACGGAAAAAGTATGGGAATCCGCCTGGGACAGGAACAGCATATCGTCAATTAGGCGCTTCATCCGGTGCCCTTCGGAATATATCGTATTTAGAAAAGTCTCTTCTTCTTCGGGAAGGGCTTTTTTTCCGTTATGTCCCCGGATGGCTCCGGTACAGGACAGGATGACTGCCAAAGGAGTGCGGAGTTCATGGGAAGCGGCTGCCACGAAACGGATTTGCTCCAGCCGGTTTTGCTCTATGGGTATCAGCAGCTTCTTCGTGAAGAAGAAGGAGAAGAGAAACAGCAGGCAGACGGCGGCGGTGTCGATGGCGGCAAAACGGATGCGCTGGGTACGAATCTGCCGGTTCAGGGGACGTACGGGGGAAAGGATAAGGAGTTCGGTTTCCCCGTTTTCGTAAGGGATGTAAGCATAGCAGGCGTAATAGTCCTCTTTGCAGGAAGAGGTAAAAGCATATTCCGTATGATAGGATTTGCGGGCTGTGTCCGGGGAAGCGGCGGAAAAATGGGAGCGGTAGTATTCCAGAGCCTCCTGTTCGGTGATTCTGCGCTTTTCGTCCCGTTCCCGCTCGTTGAACAGGAGGGGAATTCCGTTGTCGGTGACCGATATGGTAAAGGCGTTATAAGATTCCATTTGGGAAAGCCAGGTGTGGGTAATCAGAGTCTGCCTTTCGAAATTGGCAATCAGAGTGCCGATATCCCGTTGGAAAGAAAGGAAGTGGCTCTGTTTCAGCCCTTGTTCGGATACATATAAATACGTCAGCGACATTGTGAGCAGCAGGAAGGTGGTGATGCCTGCGCATAAGAGCGTCAGGCGGTGGTGTACTTTACGGAACATATGGGTCTCCTTTCTGAAAAGAACAAGGCAGCGTCAGGCGCGAAGCAAATGCTTAACGGTTATGTTCGGGATGAGGCATGGGCATCCGGCAGACAGATGCAATAGCCGATGCCGCGGTGAGTACGGAGGGTAACTCCGCTGCCTACGGCTTGGAGCCGGCGGCGCAGGAAATGGATATAATTATCCAGATTGCCGTTTTCGATGTCCGCATCCATTCCCCATACCTTTGCCAGCAGCTGTTCCCTTGTGAGGATTTGGCCCGGATTGCGGAAAAAGGACTGGAAGAGCTCGTTTTCCTTTTTGGACAGGCTGCATGAAGAGACGGGGCCGCTTAGCCGGCTGTCGGTTACATGAAGGGTCAGGTCGCCGAAGGGCAGGGCATCATTTTCGTGGATAAGGGGGGAACGGCGTGTGACACAGCGGATGCGTGCCAGCAGTTCCTCGAAATCAAAGGGCTTTACGAGGTAATCGTCGGCACCGGAATCCAAACCGGTAATTTTATCTTGCAAAGTTCCCAGCGCGGTAATCAGGATTACCGGCGTGCTGTTATTTTTCCCGCGCATAAGGGTAAGAAGCTGGGTGCCGTCAATCGCCGGAATCATCCGGTCTAAGAGGATGCAGTCATGGATGTTCTGATTGATATAGAAGAGGGCTTCTTCGCCGTCAAAGCAGACATCTACGGTGAAATTTTCCTTTTCCAGTTGGTATTTCAGGGAATGGTTCAGTTTTCTGTCGTCTTCGATAAGCAGTATGCGCATGGTAATACCTTCCTTAAATGATTTATATTGCATTTATGCTTCGTACGTCCGGAACTTAGAGTCTTGTCCTGTCTGTCCCGAACCATTATATTATAGCAAAAAAATCTCTAAGGAATCTCTAAAATTTTTTTCTCCGCTTAGAGGTTTTTTAGAGAATGACCTGCTAAACTGGAGCATGTCAGAGGGAGGGCAGGCATATCCGCAGGGATATTTGGCGGCTGACAGAGAGAACAGGGGAAATATAGGGCAGGAAGGAGAACGGCTGGGAAATGACGGAAAACGGACAGAGGAAAGTGCTGCAAAAACGAGGAAAAGAAAAGCGGGCAGTGAAGAAAAGGATTGGCTTATGTATTATGTTTCTGCTTTTGTCCGGCATCATAGGGTGCGGAGGCGGCTTGGCGGAGAAGGGGGAAAACAGGCAGGACAGCAATGGGAATCCGGCCGGGGACAGCGGGGCGGACACGAATAGGGCTTCTGCGGATATGGGCGGAAACGGGGACGGCGGCACAGGCGATAAAGCGATGGGAAGATATGTGGAATCCATGAACGGCGTCATGGCAGACTTTGCCGCGGCAGGCTCGGAATTAGAGAGGCAGACGGACGGGAAACTGGTTATTTTCAGTCCGGACAGCGGAAAATGGGTTTCCTCAGACAATGGGGCAACCTGGGAGCCGGAATCCCTGGCATGGTTTTCGGAAATGAAAGCAAAAGACGAATATATTATGGACATTGCGGTATCTTCGGACGGATATATCGGAATCATATATTATAAAAAACCGGAGGGAGACGGGACGGCAGAAGAGGGCATGAATTCCCGGGAAGGTACTGAGACAGTTGGAGACGGGGAACTGCCCGCAGACGGCGTGACAGGCGAAAGCAGGAAAACGGACGGGGGAAACCGGGAAGAAGGAACGGAGGCGGAAGAGGGGGCTGCCGGCATGGACAAACAGGCGATTGCCGAGCATCGGAAGCCGGATATGGAACTTCATCCCAAATATATGGTATTTGCTCCCGACGGAGAAGGGACGGAATTTGAGATACCCTATGAAGCGGGCGGCTGGCTGCACAATCTCAGCTTTTCCGATGAAGGAAGGCTGTTCGGGGCGGCCATGAACGGGAAAATCTATGAGATTGACTGGAAACAGAATACGCAGAAAATATTTGCGGAGACGGAAGGGCTGACTTACCATATGGAGATATGGGGCGGGCAGATGGCATGTGCCGGCGGAGACGGAATCCGGATTCTGGATTTGGATACGGGAGACGTGGCGGAGGATAAGGTGCTGGATGATTTTCTGGACGGTCAGATGGGGGAGCGGATGGCAATGTCCGTTACAGGCGTGCTGCCAATCGTAGTGCTGCCTGCCGGGGATGATGTTTTATATCTTATTTGCGAAAAAGGAATTTACAGGCATGTGTTGGGAGGCAACTTGGTGGAGCAGCTGGCGGACGGTGCGCTGAATTCTCTGAGCAACCCGTCGTTTCAGCTTACGGGCGGCATTTTGCTGGGGGAGGATGAATTTCTTTTCTTATTTTCCAACGGTCAGCTAGGGAGTTATAGGTACAACCCGGAGATACCTACCATGCCGGATGTGCGGATAAGGGCATACAGCCTGACGGAAAATGAGAAACTGAAAGCGGTGATTGCCGATTTTCAGGCAAAGCATCCGGAGGTTTATGTGCGGTATGACATCGGGCTGGACGGGAATACTTCCGCTACCCGGGAAGATGCGCTGAAGAAACTGAATACGGAAATGGCATCCGGTAATGCGCCTGATTTGTTCCTTTTGGATGATATGCCCATAGATTCCTATATAGAAAAAGGGATATTGGCCGATTTGACACCGTATCTGGAAAGCAAGGAGGATGAGTATTTCCAAAATATTCTCAGGGCTTTTGAAAAAGAAGGAAAGATACAGGCGGTGCCTACGGAGTTCATTCTTCCTATTGCAGGAGGGCGGGCGGAAGATATTGTTCGGATGAAGGATTTGGCCTCCATAGGGGAACTGGTGCGCAGATACCGGCAGGAAAAACCGGAGGGAGGCATCCTTGGCATGGTGCGGGAAAAAGATATGTTAAGGCAGTTTTTCTGGGTATGCGCGCCGGCTTGGACAAAGGAGGACGGCAGCGTGGAGGAAGGGAAACTGGAGGAATTTTATGAGGAGATAGCGAAAATCTGGGAGGCGGAGTCCGAGGGGGTTTCCGAAGGGATGCGGAGGAAAACGGAAGATTTTTATCTGCGGATGGAGCAGCAGGGGAAGACGGAGGAAGAGACGGAAAAATATAGGATAAACCATATCGGCTGGGCGGGGGATGAATATTTGACGGGCAGGCAGGAGTTTTTCCTTGGCGGAGTGAACAATGCGGCGACATTTGACTTGGCAGTATCTTATTTTCATGCGGAAGGGAGAGAGGACGGAGATTTCGGAGCTTATGGCGGGCAGGTGTCCGACGTTTTCATTCCGCAGGCCATCGCAGGCATCAGCCAGACCTCGGAACATCAGCAGTTGGCGGCGGAACTGGTGGAAAGCTTGCTGGAAGAGTCTTACTGGACCGGCCTTAGCCTGCATAAGGAGCGGCTGAGAAAGGATTTACGGGCAAATGACACCGGGGACGGAAGCAGCTATGCATCCGCCGGGGGAGAGAGGGAGGACGGGGAGATGATATACCTGGAGATTTACCCTGCTTCCGAAGAAGAAACGGAAAAGCTGATTCAGATAGCGGAAGCCGCAAAGGTGCCGTATGTGGCAGACAGGGTTTTGGAACAGGCGGTATGGGAAACGGGAGAAAAGGTATTGCGGGGAGAAATGACTGCCCCGGAAGGGGCGAAGGAGGCAGCAGGCCGGGTGTCGCTCTATATGGCGGAATGAATGGTTATATGGCGGCAGAGACGGAAAGGAGAGGGAGAACGATGACGGAAAACGGAAAAAAGAAGAGGAGAATAGGAAAAAGAGCAATCAGTCTGCTTATGGCATGTTTTCTTTTGCTTGGGACGGCAGCTGCCGCGGGCTGCGGGGAACAGGAACAGGCAGCAGCGGACAGGGAAAGCAGGGAAACGGGAATGGGAGAAAACGGAAAGGGCGGCGAAGAAAACCCACAGGCCAGGGAAACTGCACAGGCCGGGGAAAAAGTCATGGGAAGATATGTGGAGTCGGTCAATGAATCTTTGGAAGGCATGACGGAGGCCTGCACCCGTATGATGCAGACGGAAGACGGCAGACTGGTTATCTGGAGCCGGCACAGCGGGAAATGGGTTTCCGAGGATCAAGGCAATACTTGGAAACAGGAAACGGCGGACTGGCTTACGGAAATGACGGAAAACGGTATCTACATAGGGGACCTTGCCCTGTCCAAAGACGGCTATGTGGGTGTGATTGCCTATTCCGAGGAAAAGACGGAACGGGAAGCGGAGCCGGCGGAGGAATCCGGTGAAGGAGGGAACGGGGAGGAAGGACAGCCGAAAGACGGGAATAAGGAGCCAGCCGACGGGACGGCGGAAAACGGGGGCGGGGAAGAGACGCTGCACTATAGTTATCTGGTGGTTTCGCCGGAAAATGAAGTGACGGAATTCCAAGTGCCGCAGGGGGAGGAAGGAAAGGTTCGGAAACTGGCATTTTCAGATGACGGCAGGCTTTTTGCATCGTCTATGGGAGGGAAAGTATATGAAATAGACTGGGAGCAGGGAACAGACAGAATCGTGGCAGACTTGGACGAGTGGGCGTATTATATGCAGATATGGAAAGATAAAATGGTCTGTGTCACATGGAACGGAGTCTATCTGTATGACCTTTCTGCCGGGGAGAGCGTGACGGATAAGGCTTTGGAGGAGTTTGTGACGGCACAGGCAGGGGATAAACTGAAATATGCGGACGGGTATTACCAGCCTCTGTTAGTGCTGCCAAGCGGAGAGGATATTTTGTATCTGATTTGTGAAAAAGGAATTTTCCGGCATGTATGGGGAGGCAATCTGGTGGAGCAGCTGGCAGACGGCAGCCTGAATTCCTTAAGCGACCCGTCCTGTGCCATAGGGGACGGTCTGCTGCTGGAAAACGGAGTATTTCTTCTTGTCACAAGCAGCGGACGGCTGGCAAGCTATACTTATGACCCGGATATGCCCGCCACGCCGGATGTCCAGATTAAGGCATACAGCCTGACGGAGAGCGCACGGCTGAAAAAGGCCATTGCGGAATATCAGGCGGAGCATCCCGAAGTATATGTACGGTATGAAATCGGAATGGGAGGGGACATTTCCGCCACGAGGGAAGATGCATTGAAAAAATTAAATACGGAGATTGCCGCAGGAACCGGTCCGGATCTTCTGATTCTGGATGACATGCCCATAGATTCTTATATAGAAAAAGGAATCCTGGCGGATCTGACGCCGTATCTGGAAAAGGAATTGGGGGAGGGCTATTTCAGCAATATGACGAAAGCTTTTGCAAAGGACGGGAAAATCTGTGCGGTGCCGGCGGAATTCAAGCTGCCGCTTTTAGGAGGCGACGGGCAGACGGTCGGGCAGATGGGGAACCTGGCAGCCATTGCGGATGCAGCGGAGCAGTATCGGAAGGAAAAGCCGGAAGGGAGCCTGTTCGGAGCCGCGCAGGAAAAGACGTTAGTAAAGCGTTTTATGCTGGTATGCGCACCGGCTTGGCGGACGGAAGACGGTAAGGTGGACGAAGAAAAATTGGAAGAGTTTTTTATACAGGTAAAGCGTATATGGGATACGGAGAAAGATGCGGTAACCGAAAAGGAGCGCAAGGCAGAGGAAGATTACTATATCAGGATGAAAGCGGAGGGCAATCATACGGAAGAAGAGGCAGATGAACTGATTATCAATAATATAATAAATGCCGGAACTAAGTATATGCTGGGGGAACAGGAATTCTTTACGGGTACGGTGGATGGTTCGTTCGATTTTGATGTGCTGAATTCCTATTTTCATGTAAAAGAGCGGGAAGACGGAGAATTTGCGCCATACTGCGGGCAATTGCCCAATGTATTTGTCCCGGTGAATATGGTAGGCATCAGTCAGATGTCGCCTTATCGGCAGGAAGCAGGGGAACTGATGAGGGCTTTGATGGAGACGGACTGGAGTGCCTTAGTATTGGACGAAGAGAGGACAAAGGAATACTTAAGAGCAAATGCCAACGAGGATGGCAGCAGTTATGGTTCCATGGGCGGCACGAGGGAAGACGGGACGGTATCTCGTCTGGACATTTATCCGGCGACGGAGGAAGATATCAGCCATTTGGTGCAGATTGCCAGGCAGGCCGGCGTGCCTTATATCAAAAACCGGGTGTTGGAGAGTGCCGTATCCGAAGTAGGGGAAAAAGTGCTGAAGGGGGAAATGACGGCAGAAGAGGGCGTGCAGGAAGTGGTCAGGCGCGTATCGCTTTATATGGCGGAGTAGCGGGAAGGAAAGGGATGAGGGTTGGTATGGGAAAGAAAAGAGCATGGATATTTTTCCTGCTTCCCAGTTTCGCGGGAGTATTGGTTTTTGTCCTCTGTCCGTTTGCGGATGTGGTCAGGCGTTCTTTCCTGACCGCAATCACAGGACGGTTCGTGGGGCTGCAAAACTATCGGATTATATTGGAGAATACGGCTTTCCGTACGGCGATGAAAAATACCTTTCTGTTTACCGCTTTCTGCATCCCCCTGCTGGTTGCCATGGGACTGCTGCTTGCGCTGGCTTTGTCCGAGACAGGGCATCTGCGGCTGATAAAGTCTTTCTATCTGTTTCCGATGGCCATGCCTACGGCGGCCATTGCCATTGTGTGGAAAATGCTTTTTTATAAACAGGGGTTTTTCAATAAATATCTGGCGGTGTTTCTTGCCGGAGGCAGTCCGGAGAGCCGTGGGTTTCCTGCGGATTATCTTGGCACGGGGGCTGCATTTTTCCTCCTTGCCGGAACTTATATATGGAAAAACCTAGGTTATACCATCGTCCTTTGGCTGGCGGGGATTATGGGCATAAACGGAGAAATGCTGGAAGCGGCCCAAGTGGACGGGGCGGGGAAGGTACAGCGTCTGATTTATATTTTGCTGCCAAGCCTGAAAAACAGCATGTATACCATTGTCGTGCTGTCCTTCCTGAACTCATTTAAAATTTACCGCGAAGCTTATTTGGTGGCCGGTCCCTATCCCCACGAAAGTATCTATATGCTGCAGCATCTGTTTAATAATTGGTTTGTCAATCTGGACTTGGATAAGATGGCGGCAGCGGCAGTGGTCTGCGGGGCAGTGTTTCTGGCAGGGATTTTGCTTCTGCAAAGAGCCTGGAAAGTGTCTTAAAAATGCTTTCTGCCCGGACGGGGCATCAGGAAGAAAGGAGTGTCATAAAATGCGTTTCGGTCATTACACGGTTGGGGGCGGCAGGGTTTCGGAAAATATCCGGAAGATAGGGGCAGGATTTCGCGTGCATATTACGGAAGCCGCATTATTGCTGCCGGCTTTGCTGGCAGGTATCCCGATTCTTATCCTTATCACAGGATCTGTCATGGGACGCGGCGAGCTGGCGGCCTGCCTGCGGCCGGTACTGAATGATTCCGGCGGCTATATTGATTGGAAGCTGATGCCGGATTATCCTACGTTTGAAAACTATAAACGTCTGTTGCTGGAAACGCCGCAGTTTTTCGTGCTGTTCTGGAATTCCATGGGGATGACCGCAGCCATTCTGCTCGGTCAGCTTGTCATAGGAGTGCCGGCGGCATGGGCATTTGCGGCCTATGAGTTTCCCTTCCGGAAAGGGATTCTGACGGTTTATATTGTGCTTATGCTCCTTCCTTTTCAGGTGACGATGCTTTCCAGCTATCTGGTACTGGACGGCTTGGGGCTTATGAATACACAGAAAGCGGTAGTGCTGCCGGCCGTTTTTTCCACGTTTCCGGTATTTGTCTGTTACGGCGGTTTTTCCGGGATACCGCAGGAAATGTTGGATTCTGCCAGAATGGACGGGGCGGGGGAACTGCTGATTTTTATGCGGTTCGGCCTTCCGCTTGGGAAAGGCGGGATTCTTTCGGCATTGGTGCTGGGGTTTCTGGAATATTGGAATCTGATGGAGCAGCCGCTGGCTTTTCTGGAAGATAAGGCATTGTGGCCGCTGTCCCTGTATCTGCCGGAAATCGGCTGGCAGCAGGCGGGATATGCTTTTGCGGCTTCTTTGATTACGTTGGTTCCGGCAGTGTTTGTCTTCCTGTCGGGACAGGATTATTTGGAAAAGGGCATTGTATATGCGGGACTGAAAGGGTGAGGGCTATGGGTGAGATGCGGACGGAGGAAACGGGAACGAGTGGGACAGATGCATGGACAGAGGAAACGGGGATGTACCGGACAGAGGCAACGGGAAGGTGTTTGGCTGCGAGGCTTCGGACGGGAAGGAATGAAATCGGCTGCATGGAGGATGGCAGGCTTTGGTTCCGGCCGGGAGGAAGACAGAGAAAGACGGTGGCCGGATTTGCGGCCTTTCTGGCATTGATGTGGGTATGTACTTTGGTGTCGAAAACGATTTATGCTTCCGGTCTGCCGCAGGTGCAGGCAGCGGCGGCAGAGAAGAAAAAAATAGAGCATACGGTGGAAAGCGACGGGATAATCAAGCAGGGAAGCGACCGTGCGGTACATACGGCGGCAGGGCTGCGGGTGGAGCAGATTAGTGTGCGGGTGGGGGATGCGGTGGAAAAGGGAGACTTGCTGTTTACCTTGGACACGGAGGATTTGGCGGAGATAATAGAGAAAAAAGAACTGGAAGCGGCCAAAATGGAATATCAGATCAGTGACCTACAGAAAAACCGCCGGCTGGCGGAAGAAGAGAAGCAGCGTCAGGAAGAACGGACAGGGGAGGATCTGGAGATTGCGGAGGAGGCGGCAGAACGGGGTTTTGACCGTGCGGATGCCGCTTGGCAGGAAGCGGACAGGCATCTGCAGAATCATCTGGAAGACAAGGTGTCCGTGACTTCCGGGGAAGGGCGGGAAAGCGCATACCGGGAATATGAAGAATGGGTGCAGAAGGGAAAGAATCTGGAGGCGACTGTTTCCGGCAATCTGGCGCGTAAGGAAGAAAAGGAAGCCGCGTTGGCCGCCTTGCAGGAAGCCGGTTCGGCGGAGGAAATCGCAAGGGCACGTGAGGAATTGGAGAAGGCTGAGGAAGAATTGCGCAACGTCCGGGCGGAGTATGAAAAATACAGCAGCCATCCGATGCAGGAACCGGATTTTTCCGCGGAGGATGCGGCGGAGAAAGCGTGGGAGGATCAAAAGGACAGTCTGGAGGGCAGTGTCCGGGAGGCCGGATACGGGAAAGAGGATGCTCTTCTGGCAGGGGAGGCCGGGGTAAGGGATGCGGAAAGAAACAGGGAAGACGCGCAGAAAGAACTGCAGGCGGACAGTACCTTGGAAATCAGCCGGATGGAGTTAAAGAGCCTGAAAAAGGAGATTGAGAAATATAAGGCAATTTATGAAGCCGGGGGCCGGATTGTCAGCGAGGTCAGCGGTACGGTGACAAAAATTCAGGTGACGGCAGGAGAGCGCACCGCCGACGGGGCGGCGGTAGTCTGTGCGGACCAGGAAGTGCCTTACCGGTTTGAGACGCTTTTGGGGAAGGAGCAGAAAAAATATGTGAACTTGGGGGATGCGGTAACTTTAAAGACGGCACGGGGGAGCACGGAACTGCAGGTGGACTATATGGAGGAAGACGGCAGCGGTTCTTATCGGGCGGTGATATATCTTCCGGAAGGGGAGGGGGAACTGGGGATGAGCGCAACCATGAGGCACAGCGAGGTGTCGGAAAGTTATCCCTGCTGCATCCCGGTCACTGCGCTGCACAGTGAAAGCCCGGGGAACCGTTATTATGTCTATGTGCTTGGGCAGAGGGACGGTATTTTAGGGAAGGAGTATTATGCACAGCTGCGTTATGTGGAGGTGCTGGATCAGAATGAACGGTATGCGGCTTTGGCGGAAGGGGCGCTGTCGGGGGATGAGAAGGTGATTACGGGATGCGATAAGGAGATTGGCAATGGGGTGGCTGTTCGGTATGAGGAGTTTTGATGGGGGATGGTATATATAATAAGGATGGTGACCGCGGGGGGAATTCCCTGCGGTTTTTTTGGTGCTGCCGCTACGGGTTTGTGTGTTGGCGGACGCACCGGAAATAATATAGCTGTCATAAGGACGCGCTTTCGCTCAGCGTCAAACGCAGCGGTACTAAGGCACTAAAATACAGTGCCTAAGTGCCGGCGTTTTCCGATGGTCCTTATGACAGCTATATTATCTCCGGTGCTGTGTATCGGCACAATTTTGGGAGGGCTGCATTGCGGCGGCATATGTTTTTAGCTGCGGCTTGGCCGGCATAAAACCGAAAATTGATTTCCGTGCTTCTCAAGGGATTATGTTGGCCAGAGCGTGTTCGAATAAATTCAAGTAAATATGCAGTTGTTTTCAAGTAATATTCCATATAATATGAAGATGCAAACAGCAAGGGAGTTGTAAACATTCCGATTATTTTTTGGACAGACAGGAGAGAATATACAGAATGCATAAAACATTGCGGACATGTGCTCAATTACTTGAGGAGTACAGGAGAGAAAATTCAAGTAAAAATTCAAGTGAAAAGTTAAGGTTTCTGTTAGGGGAAAGGTTTCTTTCAAAGGACGGGAAGACAAAGGATGTTTACAACATTACGGCACCTTTTGAATGGGACGGAAAGACACTTCTTGCCGGCAGAGTGGAAGAGCGGGACAGCGAACACTCGGAAGTTGTTTTTTTCGAACGGATGCAGGAGGGCTGGATACCGGTTCTGGATGCACCGGCGCTGAAGCTGCAGGATCCTTTTGTGACGATGGCAGAGGGGGCGTTGGTAGTAGGCGGCGTGGAAGTTTTTCCTGACGGTGAAAATCCGGACAGGCTGCGCTGGAGGACGGTTTTTTATAAGGGCAAGACGCTGAAAGAACTGAAAGAATTTGCAAAGGGCCCGGACGGCATGAAGGATATCAGGCTGCTGCAGCTTTGGGACGGACGGATTTTGACGGCGGTAAGGCCGCAGGGCATGGTAGGTGGCCGGGGGAAAATCGGTTTTATGGTGATGGACAGCCTGGACGAACTGACAGCGGAAAGAATAGAAAATGCCCGGATATTGGACGGACAGTTTACTGATGAGGAATGGGGAGGCTGCAACGAGATGCATCTTCTGCCTGACGGAAAGGTGGGCGTGCTTTCCCATATCGCCTGCTTCGACGAAAAAGGAAACAGGCATTATTATCCTTCCTGCTTTACTTACGAGGTGGGGACGGGAGAGTATACGCCGATGAAAATTATTTCCGAAAGAAGGGATTTTGCGCCGGGGGAGTGCAAAAGGGCGGATTTGGAAGATGTGGTCTTCAGCGGCGGCCTTGTCAGAAGAAACGACGGGAAAGCAGAGCTGTATTGCGGGGTAGGGGACGCGGAAGCCCATGTGCGGATGATTGATGATCCGTTTCGGGAAAACGTTAACTGAAACATTTATATCACTTCGGAATGGAGGAAAAATATGAAAAAGAAAATGATGGCGGCATTGTTGGCAATATGCACGGCAGCAAGCGTTTTTGCAGGCTGCGGCAAGAGTCAGGGCGGAGGCATCCAAGTGGTGGATTTCTGGTCGGCGCCCAATCAGGCACAGTATGATTATTGGCTTGCGAAAGCGCAGGCATTTAATGAGACAAAGACGGAAGTGAACGGCAAGGTGATAGAGGTGCAGGTGCAGCAGATGCCGGAATCCCCTTCTTCGGAGGCGGGCATTCAGACGGCTATTTCCACGGGCACGGTTCCGGCCGCTTCCGAAAACATCAATACGGGATTTGCGGCTACGCTGGCAGAATCGGGCGTAATTTATGAACTGCAGGATCAGGACTGGTATCGGCAGATTGTGAAAAACAGAGCTATGGAAACGGCAGTGGAAGGCTGGCAGATAGACGGCAAACAGTATGTGATTCCGCTTTATATCAATCCCATGGCATTTCAGTGGAATGTGAAAGCGTTAAATGCCCTTGGATTTGATGCGCCGCCGGCTACTCAGGCAGAGTTTGAGGCAGTGATTCAGGCATTTGCCGATGAGAAAGACGGAAAAATGGCGGAACTTGGAGTGACCCACACGTTCTACCGTCCGGCGCTGCTCCGGGCAGACCAGTGGTGGGAGAGATGGTATGATTTCCAGATGGTTTATCAGTCTTATAACGGCGGAGGCAACTGGGTGGACGGAAATACGCTGTCACTGAATGCCGAAAATACGGAAAAGGCTTTTGAATTTCTCGGCATTATGGGAAATACCATTATGACGGGTGAGATTACGCCTTTGTGGACGCTGGATCAGGTGCCGGTGCTGTTCAGTATCAATGCGCCTTGGGAAATCAGCCAGCTGAAAGAGGCGGGCAAGGAATATGGCACGGACTATGTTTACGGCCCTACGATTGTGGAGAAAGAAGGAGATACTTCTTATTCCTATGCGGATTCCAAGGGAATCGTATTCTATAAGCATGAGAGCATTTCACAGGATGAGCATGACGGCGCGGCAGCATTTATTTCTTGGGTTTACAGTGCGGAGAATTCTGCGGCGGCGGATCTGGAATGGTTAAATGCCACCAATATGATGCCTGTGCGCGGCGACATGGCGGATAATGAAACTTTTGCGCCGGTCATGGAGGAACTTCCTGCATTGAAAGGGCTGGCGGAGTATATTCCCAATGCGATACCCAGCATGTCCCATGCAAAAATGACGGAAATCCAGACGGCGCTGACGGAAGCGGGATTGGTTCCTTATATGGAGGAAGTTATGCAGGCGGAGCCTATGAATGCCCCGGATGCCTCCGGCTATGTGGAGGCGGCTATGTCCGCAATGAAAGCGGCAGGCGGATTGGAATAAATAATATGGATGAATAACGGAAGGAAGGTGCCCGCATGAAAGGGATTCATAAAAAACAATCAACCGGAAAGCGTCAGGAGAGTATCCTTGGGTGGATTTTCTGCTCACCGTATCTGGCCTTTTCACTCATATTCTTTTTGCTGCCTCTTATGTGGGCATTCTGGCTTTCCGCAATGGACTGGAACCTGATGGGCAATGACAAAACATTTGTGGGGCTGGGCAATTTTGCGGAATTGTTCCGGGATGATAAGGTGCAGGCGGCCTTTATCAATTCTTACCGCTATCTGCTGCCCATTGTCCTGCTCTGCTTCGCTTTCGGGCTGCTGATTGCCCTGCTGGTTTCCCAGCTTCCGGAGAAAGTCAAGGGGATTACCGCGGTATTGTTTTTTATCCCCTATCTGACTTCGGGGGTGGCCACCTCGGTGGTGGTAAAGTATCTGCTGGCTTATAACTCGGTTCTCAGTACTTTTCTGCGGGAAAAGCACGGAATTGACGTGAATTGGCTGATGGACAAAAGATCCGCTTTTGCAATTATGGTGATTTTGGTTGTTTGGAAAATGTCGGGATATTATGCTTTGTTCATTCTGTCCGCCATTGAGGGAATTTCCGAGGATGTGAACGAGGCCTGTGCGCTGGACGGTTCCGTGGGGCTGCATAAGCTGTTCCATGTGACGCTGCCCATGATTACGCCTACGCTTACTACGGTCATTGTGCTGGCCACCGGGCTTGCTTTCGGCATCTATACGGAGCCTTACCTTCTCACCGGAGGCGGGCCTAATATGGCAACCACCACTTGGCAGCTGGAAATTTATAATGCGTCCTTTACCAGATTTCAGTCGGGTTATGCGGCGGCCATGGCAATCCTGAATGCCATACAGATTTTTGTTACTTTGAGGATTATCAATGTGGTCATGGATCGGTTCAATAAAAGATTCGGATGGTAAGGAACTTGGAAAGAATCTGACAGTTTCTTATGGAAAGGTCTGTGCGTGAAGTTTCGGAACGGAGGTTGGAGGTTGGAATGAAAAGAAAAAAGACTGTCAGGACGGCGGCAGCAGCCGTATTAACCGTTATACTGCTGATGATTTCGCTGTTTCCTTTTTATTATATGGTTGTCCAGTCAATCCTTCCATGGGACAGGATTGACAAAGAACTGATTCCCACAGGATTTACCTTGAGAAGCTACGAGTATCTGATGGGGACAGGCGGGGCAGGAAAATCTTATATTTGGCTGCGGGCCTTGTGGAATTCCCTGGCCGTATCGCTGCCAACAGCGGTGATTTCCGTAGTATGCGGCCTTCTGATTGGGTATGCCGTGACGAAGCTGTCACGTTTTAACGGGAAGAAATTCATCATGGATTCTCTTCTGTTTCAGATGTTTTTCCCGACCATCATATTGCTGGTGCCCAAATTCATGATTTCCAAGGGGATGTCCAACAGCTATCCCGGCATGATTCTCCCGCTGTCGGTATCGACCTGGGCAATCTTTATGTATATCAATTATTTCAGGACATTGCCGGATGCCGTGTTTGAGGCGGCAAAGATAGACGGGGCAGGGCCGCTTGTCATTATAAGGAAAATTGCTTTTCCTACCACAAAATCTATTACAACGATTGTTTTTCTTTCCATTTTCATGGGAAGATGGTCGGAACTGATGTGGGATATGCTGATATCGCCCAAAGTGGAAATGCAGACTTTGAATGTGCTGATTTCCACGCAGTTTAAGCCGATGGGAAACTATCCGGGACCGATGTATGCGGCTTCCGTCATTCTGACTCTGCCGATTATTGTATTATTTTTGTGTTTTTCCAAGTATTTCAAGGAAGGAATCAGTTTTATGCTGAAATAGGTGCTGACATGTTAAAAAGATGCGGATATAATCCGCTGCTGGTGCCGGCGGACGTGAAGCCCAGCAATCCCCGCTTTCAGGTGGACGGTATTTTCAACTGCGGGGTTGCAAGGTATCGGGGGGAAGTCATTCTCCTGTGCAGGGTTGCGGAATCGGTCAGGCAGACGGATGAAAATAAGTTAGAGATTCCCGTTGTGGTAAACGAAAACGGAAAAGACGTAATAAAAACAGTGGTATATGATAAAAAGGCGCAGCCTGAATTTGACTATTCGGACAGCAGATCCGTTTATAAGAAGGGGCCGAAGGGAAGGAGGACGGTGGCCAACCTTACTTCCTTGTCCCATCTGCGGGTGGCACGTTCCGGGGACGGCATTCATTTTACGGTGGAGGATAGGCCGGGCATCATGCCTATTGCCTCCGAGGAGTCCTGGGGCATGGAGGATCCACGCATTACGCAGATTGGGGAGACTTACTATATCACTTACTCGGCGGTGACGGAGCATGGTGTATGCGTATCCCTGATGAAGACAAAGGATTTTCAGTCCTATGAAAGAATGGGCATTATTTTCGGGCCGGAGAATAAGGATGTGGCCATATTCCCCGAAAAAATCGGCGGGGAATATGTAGCCTTTAACCGGCCGGTGCCTTTCGGCATCGGAATGCCGTCCATGTGGCTGGCTAAGTCGCCGGATTTGCTGCATTGGGGCAGGCAGAAGCTGTTTATGGCCACTTCCCACGAGGGCTGCTGGGATGAAGGAAGGGTAGGGGGAGGTGCGGTTCCGCTGAAGACGGAGAAAGGCTGGCTGGTGATATATCATGCGGCCGATGCCGCCGACAGGTATTGCCTTGGTGTTTATCTGTTGGATCCGGAACATCCGGAACAGATTCTGGGGAAACTGGAAGTCCCTTTTATGGAGCCGGAGGCGGACTATGAAAAGGAAGGATTTTTCGGCAATGTAGTATTTACCTGCGGCGCACTTTTGCAGGAGGGCAATGTAGTCATATATTACGGGGCGGCCGACGACAAAATCTGCCGGGCGGATATAGAGCTGGAGGAGTTATACAGAATGTTGGGCGTATGACAGACGGATGTTCCCGGTATATCATTGCTTGAGGATTCAGGCAATGATGCACCGGGCGGAAGGGGATATGTATTTGGAAAAGAAAGTTACCATGAAACAACTGGCGGACAGGCTGGGGATTTCCATTAACGCCGTCTCCCTGGCACTGAATAACAAGGAAGGGGTCGGCGAGAAGACAAGGCGGCAGATTCTGCAGCTTGCCAATGAGACGGGCTACCTGGAACAGTCCAATAAGTACAACAAAGCTTTTTCCAGTAAAAATATATGTGTTCTGATACGCAAGATTTACTTTCAGGATATGCATTTTTATTCCAGGGTAATTTATGGCATAGAGAGTCAGGCGGATCAGATGGGGTATGATATTATCATTCAGTTTACGGACGAGGAAGTAACCGTGCCTTCCTGTGTGGAAAATCGGAAGGTGACGGGCATCATCATTGTAGGAGCCGTGGAAAAAGAGAGAATTGAAATGCTTGGCGCATACGGAATTCCCATGGTAGTGGTTGACAGTACTACTTACGGTTATCAGGTGGACAGTGTTCTGTCCGATAACCGCAGCGGTGCTTTTTTTGCCGTGAATCAGTTAATCAGGAACGGATACCGTAAGATAGGATTTTTCGGCGACCTGGATTATTCTCTCAGCATCAAGGAGCGTTTTTTCGGCTATGCGGAAGCTATGGCGGGAGTCATGCAGGACGGAGCCATGCAGACGGCTTTGCTGGAATGCATGAAATATTCGCTGCTGAAAAATATTGAGCAGCATGTGCTGAACAAGAATACGGAAGCGATTGCGGAGCTTTTACGGAAGATAAACGAACTGCCGGAAGTTTTTATGTGCTCCAACGACAGGGCGGCCATATTGCTTATGAATGTGCTGCGGGCACAGGGATACCGTATTCCGGAAGATATCGGAGTGGTCGGGTTTGACGACATGGAAATCAGCACGATGGTAGTGCCTGCACTGACCACCATGCATATTGCAAAGAAAAATATGGGGATGAAAGCAGTGCAGACTTTGCAGTGGCGGCTGCAGAACCGGAAAGCGAAGCAGGAGAAAATCATTCTGCCGGTGGAGATGGTGGTGCGGGATTCGGTTTTGCTGAAGCAGTAGTACATCATTCCGGAAGCTGCACAGGCAGAAAACCCAAAATTGATTTCCGTGATTTCCGTATGAAACAGCTTGAAAAGGCTGATAAATTTGGTATAATGAATGTAAGCGGATAGTTTCGGATACCAATGACAGAAATAAATACGGATGCGGTTTTGGCAGGAAAGGCGGTGCGGTATGTACGAACTGAAGGAGGAATATCTGACCGGGATTGAGCAGATTGATAACGAGCACAGGACTTTATTTGAGATAGCGGATGAAATATACCAATTGTGTCAAAATGATTTTGTGCCGGATAAATATGACCATATCGTAAATTTGCTGCAAAGACTGAAAGAGTATGCAATCATGCATTTTGACCATGAGGAAGCATATATGGAAAGTATTCAGTATAAGAAGATGTTCACGCAGAAAATCCAGCATGATAATTTCAAGAGGAAGCTGGAGACTATGGATTTGGAAATCATTGACGATAATCAGGACAGGGCTGTGGAGGAACTTCTGGAATTTGTGACGGATTGGCTGGCCAATCATATCATGGTGACGGATAAACAGATTGCGGAATGAAGAATGGCTTTGTGACATCTCACATAAAAAGCGCTTAACATTTATGGTTTATATGGTAAGCGCTTTTTATGCGAGATGCTGCGCACGGGGGCGCGGCGAGTAGGGGAAGATGGCTCTTCCCTACTCGATTGCGCAGAGGTGCGCAAGGAAATTAGCAGCTTTGCTGTAAGCAGCCCGCGCAACGAGCAGGGAAAGAATTCCCTGCTCAATTTCATGAATGGACATAAGGCGATAAAAGGCTGAAAACGGCGGTTAGGGGCAAAAAATAAAATGAAACAAGTAAGGCAAATAAAAAAGAATGTTTTTCATATATTTAAGTTTATTTATGAAATTGACAAAAGTACATTTTATACCTTGGGCATTGCAGTAGTTTTATCAGGACTGATTACCTTGCCTTCATTATTTCTGCCGAAATTAATCATTGATGAATTTGTGCTGGGCAGGAATTACCGGAATGTCATTGAATATGCATTGCTTTATGCAGGACTTACATTGACCTTGAATATTTCTGAGCAAGTTATCATGTCAAAGCTTGAGAAGCAGACAAAAACTTTAGAATATGAAGGAATTATCAGGCTTTTTAAAAAGATAGCGGATATGGATTATTATTTGCTCCAGAAGGCGGACACCATGGATGGTTTTGCAAAGGCGACGAAATGTGTCATGGCACAGAATTTTTATCTGCTGATGAATTCCTTGGTCAGATTTTTTGCAAGTATCTGGCTTCTGGCGGTGGTTACAGGCACGCTGATTTTTCTTGATGCCAGGATTTTATTGATTGTGGGCGTGGTTATTGTGATAAATGCCTGCACAAATTCCAGAGGGAATAAACTTCGCTATCAGGCCAATAATGAGTTATGGCCGTTAGACAGACGTATGACATGGTTTATGCGTTTTGCGGGCGATTTGAAATATGCAAAAGATGTCCGTTCAAATTCCGCACAGGATTTTCTGTTTTCCAAATATAGGAAGCTTTCGCAGGATTTCTATCATCTTCAGAATAAAATTATTGATTCTGACCGAAATGTGAAACTGATTAATTATGTGCTCACTTCCGTTCAGGAACTGCTGATTTATTTGCTGCTTGGGTTTAACATTATTGTCACGAAGATTTTTACTGTCGGCGATTTTTCTGTGGTTTTCAATGCCATGAACGTTTTTAAATCGGGATGCAGCGGTATAATTGACGGAATTGTGGAAATTAGCAATCGGGGGGAATATTTTAAGCAATATTTGGAGTTTATAAATACGCCAAGCGTATTTCGGGCAGGAGAGCAGAAAAAGTATTCGATTGGACAGGAGGATGACTTTGCTGTCGAATTTCGTAATGTAAGCTACAGATATCCTAATCAAGAAGAGGATGCGCTGCATAACGTGAATGTTACAATTAGGTCAAAGGAGAAAATATCCATTGTAGGAGAAAACGGAGCAGGTAAGACCACCTTTATCAAATTGCTTCTGCGGCTGTATGACCCGACGGAAGGGGCAATTTATCTGAATGGGAGGGATATCAGAGAGATTGATTATGATGATTATTGTAGGATTTTTTCTGCTGTCTTTCAGGATTATAATTTATTTGCCTTGACTTTAAGGGAAAATCTCACATTGGGGAATAAAGAAATTACGGATGAAAAAATTAAAGAAGCAGCACATAAAATTGGGTTTATGCATTTCATTGATGCTGCTCCAAAGCAGCTGGATACTTTATTATACAGTGATTATGATAAAGAGGGAATAGATCTGTCAGGGGGAGAAGCACAGAAACTGGCCATATTGCGTTCGCTTTTACGCCAAAGCAGTGTTGTTATTCTGGACGAACCTACGGCGGCGCTGGATCCGCAGGCAGAATATAATGTTTATAAGATGATTGATGAATGTGCAGGCAATAAGCTGATGGTTTATATTTCTCACCGCTTGGCCAGCTGTAGATTCTGTGACAGGATATTGCTGTTTGCGGAGGGCAGAATTGCCGAAGAGGGCACTCACAAAAGCCTGATGGCGACGGATTCCATGTACAAATCATTATTTAACCTACAGGCTCAGTATTATATAGATGAGGAGAAGAGCGGATTAGGCTGAACCGTTACCCATTTTCCGGTTATTTCATGCATATAACTTGACAGCGGATGAAAACAAGCGCAAAATACATTAAGATATACTTTGGAAAGGAGCAGGTAAGGAAATGACTAAGATTGATATTGTGTCCGGATTTTTAGGGGCAGGTAAGACTACATTAATTAAAAAGTTACTGAAAGAAGCTTTGCAGAATACAAAAGTAGTGCTGATAGAGAATGAATTTGGTGAAATCGGAATCGACGGGGGGTTTCTGAAGGAAGCGGGGATTGAAATAAAGGAAATGAATTCCGGCTGTATCTGCTGTTCTTTGGTGGGGGACTTTGGGACATCCTTGAAGGAGGTATTGGATACCTATGCGCCGGAGCGTATTTTGATTGAGCCGTCGGGGGTCGGCAAACTCTCCGATGTCATGAAGGCGGTGCAGGATGTGGTGTCGGAAGCACAAGTGGCACTGAATAGTGCCGTGGCGGTGGTGGATGCGTCGAAATGTAAAATGTATATGAAGAATTTCGGAGAATTCTTTATTAATCAGGTGGAACATGCAGGGACGATTATCCTGAGCCGTACCGGGAAGCTGAGCGAGGAGAAGCTAGAGGCCTGTGTGGCTTTGCTCCGCGGACATAACGAGAAAGCCAAAATTATCACCACTCCTTGGGAGCAGCTGGACGGAAAGGATATTCTGGAGACGATAGAAGGGGCAAAGGATTTGGAAGCGGAACTGTTGGCGGAAGTGATGGCTCACGCCCGGGAACACCATCACAGTCATGACGGGGAAGACTGCCACGGCCATCCTCATGGGGAAGACAATCACGGCCATCACCATGGGGAAGACGGTCACGGTCATCATCATGAGGAAGAAAGTCACGGTCATCACCATGAGGAAGACGGTCACGGTCATCATCATGAGGAAGAAAGCCACGGTCATCACCATGAGGAAGAAAGTTACGGTCATCATCATGAGGAAGACGGCCATAGCCATCACGGAGAGGAAGGGCACGGCCATCATCACGGTGGGGAGGATGGACATCATCATGACCACGGTCCGGATTGTACCTGCGGCTGTCATGACCATGATCATCATCATGCCGACGAAATATTTACCAGCTGGGGGCTGGAGACGCCGGCAACTTATTCGCCGGCCGAGATTACAACCATATTGGAGTCGCTGGAAGACGAGAGCCGGTATGGCTTTGTGCTGCGGGCCAAAGGGATGGTTCCTGCCGGGGACGGCACTTGGGTTTACTTTGACTATGTGCCCGGCGAGAGCAACGTGAGGGAAGGAAAGCCGGAGTATACCGGAAAATTCTGCGTAATCGGTTCCAAGCTGAACGAAGGGAATCTGGAAAAACTGTTTCGGAAATAAGAGGGGACGGAGAAAATATGAAACCTGTATATATTATTAACGGATTTTTGGAGAGCGGCAAAACGGAATTCATCACTTATACGCTGAATCAGCCTTATTTTCAGATCAAAGGGAAAACCCTGCTGATACTCTGCGAAGAGGGTGAAACGGAATACGAGGAATTTCTGCTGAAGAAGAGCAGGACGGTGGTGGAACTTCTGGAGGAGGAAGAGGAATTTACGCCGTCCCGGTTGATAGAACTGGAGAAAAAGCATAAACCGGAGCGCATTATTATCGAATATAACGGGATGTGGAACTTTAAGAATATGAAGCTGCCGTGGCATTGGTCGGTGGAACAGCAGATTACAACAATAGATGCATCCACTTTTCCCATGTATTTCAATAATATGAAATCATTGCTGGCGGAAATGGTCAGGCAGTCGGAACTGATTATCTTCAACCGCTGTGATAACGTGGAAGACTTGAGTGTATACCGGCGAAGCATCAAGGCCATCAATCAGAAAGCGGATATCGTGTTTGAGGACAGCAACGGTGAAATTGACGAAATCTTCGAAGAGGATCTGCCTTACAGCTTAAGCGACGATCCCATTGTGCTGGACAATGAGGGCTATGGCATATGGTATCTGGATTCCCTGGATCATTTGGAGAGGTATGAAGGCAAGAAGGTGGAGTTTACGGCCATGGTGCTGAAGCCGGAGAATTTTCCCGAGGGGTATTTCGTGCCGGGCAGGATGGCCATGACCTGCTGCGCGGAAGATATGGCTTTTCTCGGATTTGCCTGCAGGTGGGAGAAAACGGGGCAGCTGGAGAATAAGCAGTGGGTGAAGGTGACGGCTATTGTGCGGAAGGAGTATTTTGCCGACTATCAGGCGGAAGGGCCGGTGCTGGAAGCTTTGCAGGTAGAGGAAACGAAAGCACCCAAGGAGGAAGTCATCAGCTTTGTCTGAATGATATCGGCAAGGGGAGAACGGAAATGGCGGCAGAGAAGGAAAAGGAGTTGCAGCAGTTAAAGAAAAGAATTGCGGAACTTGCAAGGAAATCCTATGAGCATAATATTTATACTTATACCGGATTTTTAAGCATGGCGGAGCAGGATGTCTTTTACGGGATGCTGCCGGAGCTGAAAGGGACGGATTACGGGCTGTATGGGGGCGGGCCGGACTGTGAACGGCAGATGCTGCGGTTTGGCAGTGAGGAGATGACGGGATATGGGGAAGAGTATCCCATTGTCTGCCTGCGGGTGAAGCCTTTGGCCGAGAAGTTTGCCGGCGATATGACGCACCGGGATTTTCTCGGGTCGGTGATGAACCTGGGAATCGACAGAAGCACGGTAGGGGATATTTTTCTGGAAGGAAAATCCGCTTATATATTCTGTACGGATAAAATTGCACCGTTTATTATGGAAAACCTGAACAAGGTGCGGCGGACAGGCGTAAAGTGCGAAATAGCGGATGCGGTGGCGGAATTGCCGGCAAGGCAGCCGGAGGAAATTCGTTTTACCGTATCTTCGGAACGGGCTGACGGCATAGTGGCCAAGGTCTATAACCTGTCCAGGAACCAGAGCCTTGCGCTATTCCGGGAGCGGAAGATATATGTAAACGGCAGGCTGAATGAAAATAACAGTTATTCCGTGAAAGACGGGGATATGGTTTCCGTCCGCGGCTATGGGCGTTTTCGGTATTACGGCGCGGACCATGAAACGAAGAAAGGGAAGCAGAGTGTTTCGGTGGGCGTGTACAGATAGAAGGAACTGTTGGAAGGGACGAAAGCAGGAGGGAAGAGATGTATTCATATACGGTAGCGCAATGGCTGTTTTTCTTTTATTTTTATTGCTTTTTTGGCTGGTGTTTTGAATCTTCCTATGTATCTCTGAAAAAAAGGCATCCGGTAAACAGGGGATTTATGCGGGGGCCTTTTCTGCCGTTATACGGGAGCGGCGCAATTATGATGCTGGTGGTGTCCATGCCGTTCCAGTCCAATCTCCTGCTCACTTATATAGCAGGGTGTATAGGGGCGACTATGCTGGAATATGTGACCGGAGTGACTATGGAGGCACTATTTAAGATGCGGTACTGGGATTATTCCAATCAGAAATTTAACTTTCAGGGACATATTTGCCTGACTTCCACTCTGGCATGGGGAGGCCTGACCATACTGATGACGCGGGTGGTGCATAAGCCGGTGGAACGGCTGGTGCTGGACATTCCGTCAGGCATCCTGTCGGCGGCGGTTTTTCTGCTGACCATATGCCTGGTGGCGGACTTTACGCTTTCTTTCCGGGCAGCTATCGACTTGCGGGATATTTTGGTGAAGATGGAGGCTGCAAAAGAAGAACTGGAACGGATGCAGAAGCGTCTGGACGTAATCATTGCTTTGTCCAATGAAGAGCGCGAAGAGAGGAAAAGGGAGAGGAACGGAAGAATGGATGAACTGGCTGCCGGCATTGAGGAACGGCTGCAGAGCCTGAAGGAGAGGATTGCGGGCGGCGTATCTGCTTATCCGGAAAGCATTAGGGAAGAGATTACGGAACTGCGCATTAAGTATAGATTAAATATGGAAAACAGGATACAGCTTACGAGCCTGAAAGATTTTTATAAGCGGCAGATGATCAAAGGAAATCCTACCATGGCTTCCAGAAAGTATAGGGATACGTTGCAGGAGTTGATTGAAAATATGGATGACACATCAAAAAAGGGGCAGTGACCAAGAACAGGCTGCGGCCAAGCGGAAGGGCGGGATATTATCCCGCCCTTCTTTCCCGATGTCCGTGTCTGGGAACATAGACATACAGGTGATTTTCAATTAATTCCAGTTTCCGTTTATGCCCGCGGAACAAGGCGGAAAATTTGTTATAGAACCAAAAAGAGTAAACAAGAAGATTGTTGGCTTTTCCAATTTTCTGCTTGGTTGTATGCAGGTAGCGTCTGCCGTCCGCATGGATGGCAGTATCGGAACGGATGGCATGGATTAAATCCGTTTCGCATCGGATATCGGCATCAATCATGGTATAGCCGAAACCGGCGCAGCTTTCCCGGTGGGAGTCGCTTCCTCCGGTGCCGGGCTTGTCAAACTGTTTTGCCAGTTCTGCGGCCGCTTGGTTGGATTCCGGCGTCTCACAGGCATTGTAAGTCTCGATGAAATCAAAACGGGATATCAATGTCCGCGTTTTTTTGCCCCGTCTGGTGTTCATCAGGCTCAGATATTTCTCGCCGCAGGGATGAGCAGGCCCCAAGATGCCTCCGTAGTGGTGGACAATATCAATGAGCAGGCTGACAGGCAGTCCCCGCAATTCCAAAATGGGCAGTTTCACGCCGGTAGGCATGACGACAATAATATGTCCGGCATCGATGGTATCATACTCAATGCCCTTTAATACGACAAAGTCCTGAAACTCTTTGTTCTTTATATGTTTTTCATAATAGCGGTATGCCTTATAGGAATTATGGTCGGTAATGAGCATACCCTGATAGCCTTTTTCCTGTAATGCCCGGATGGTGTCGCTTATGGTGATTTTTCCGTCCAGAGAACCTTCTTTTGTATGGCAGTGCATATCGAATTTCAATTTTTACCCTCTTTCCTCATTCCCGCATAAGCCGGGGAAGCAAATCCCGGCCGTGGCGTGGGACGAATGATTGTCTTTGTGTACATGGTGTCACATACCAATCTCTATTTTAAACGTTTTAGACAAAATGTAAATACTTTTTGGCTAGAAATATTTGTAAATGGTAACGGTTCAGCCTGATTGTTGTGTTGGGAGGCGGACGCACGGGAGGGATTTTTTTGCGGGACGGCGGCAGC
>CAJTVK010000018.1 GCA_910579645.1 uncultured Lachnospiraceae bacterium
ATTCCAAGTCGCCTGCGGCGAGGGGCAGATTCCCTCTTGACTAAATTTACACATTCGCACGGACTTTGCAGCAAGTGCAAATTCCTGGGCTGAACTGTTACCAAAATTCACTCCGTGACCAGTAACACGCTTCGCGATGCAAAGAAATTGCAAAAAGATGCGATTTCACGCCAAAAACTCGGGATTTCCGCACAAAATGTGCGGAAACACCTCGCGGAACATTGGCATGTGAAAAAGCAAACAATGTTACTGCTCCCTTATAATCGCCTCTTCTATTCTCCTTCGCACCTCAGCCGCTATCTCTACCGTTCTCATTCCTTTATACTCATCAAAATACAAAGGAGGAAGATAAATAATCTTCACGGTAACCGGTTTTATGGATTTTTCATCAAATGGCTTAAACGAGTTTATTAAAGCACACGGAACAATCGGGCACCGAGCCTTTACCGCACTTTTGAAACTGCCTCCTTTGAAGTCCAATACCTTGTTGCCCTCTCTGCTCCTTGTCCCTTCCGCAAATATAAGAAAATTCTTTCCGCCCCTCACTTCCTCCGCAACCTGTTGGATTACCTTCATAGATTGCCGGATATCTTCTCGGTCTATGGATATGGAACCAAGGGCATCCACTACCTGTTTCAGCAATATCACATTTCTGGCCTCTTTCTTAATTACAAATGCAAACGGAACCGGACAGGATTCCAAAAATGCCAATACGTCATACAGACCCTGATGATTAGGAAAGAAAATAAAACCGTTCTGCTTTGGAATGTTTTCCTCCCCATGAGATTCTATCTTTACTTTTCCGGCACGATTGGCAGCTATTGTCACCTTCTTCACACAAGCATATGCCTCTTCCATAGTAATTCCCTTTTTCCTGCCGCACCACCAAATCTGAATAAAATATATAGGGGCCTTCAAAAATAATCTCAAAACCATCATTGCTATTCTATACATAACTTACACCTTATATCTTTCCGCAGCCGTTTCATACAAATCATTCCCTTCCGAATCAATGACAACAACAACGGGAAAATTTTCCACCTGCAATTCACGGATTGCTTCCGTCCCCAAATCCGCATATGCTATTACTTTTGATTTTTTAATAGTATGGGACAGTAATGCACCGGCACCTCCTACCGCCGCAAAATAAACCGCACCGTTCCGTCTCATTGCCTCTTTCACCGCCTCGGCTCTTTTCCCTTTGCCAATCATTCCCTTTAATCCCGCATCCAGAAAATCAGGCGTATATTTATCCATGCGGCTAGCCGTCGTGGGTCCGGCCGATCCGATAACCCTCCCCTCCCTTGCAGGAGAAGGCCCCATATAATATATGACAGTTCCGTCTAAGTCCAACGGAAGTTCACCGCCTTTTTTCATCGTGTCAAATATTCTTTTATGTGCAGCATCTCTTGCCGTATATATCGTTCCGGTAAGATATACATAGTCTCCCGCCCGCAGCTGCTTTATCACATCGCCGCCCATAGGCACTTTCACATATTTATCCATCTTCGATACCTCATCAAATCACCCGCACTGCATGCCTGTTCACATGACAGCATATATTTACCGCTACCGGCAATCCTGCAATATGCGTAGGATATGTATTTATGTTTACGGCAAAGGCAGTGCTGTTCCCACCCAGCCCACCCGGGCCTATGCCGGTCTTGTTTATCTGTTCCAACAGTTCTTCTTCCATTTCCCTCACATAAGGTATGGAAGATCTCTCACTTACCGGCCTGGTCAATGCCTTTTTGGCCAGCAAAGCACACTTTTCAAAAGTCCCCCCAATGCCCACTCCAACCACCATAGGTGGGCATGCATTCGGCCCGGCTTCCCTGACAGCCGTAAGAACCGCATTCTTAACCCCGTCTATGCCATCTGCCGGTTTCAGCATAAAAATACGGCTCATGTTTTCACTTCCGAATCCCTTCGGCGCAACCGTAATCCTAACGTGTTCCCCCGCTGTCAATTCATAATGTATCACTGCAGGCGTATTGTCATTCGTATTTTCCCGAATCAGCGGGTCTTTCACTACAGATTTACGCAAATATCCCTCTATATATCCCTTGCGGACACCCTCATTAACCGCATCCTCCAGAACCCCGCCTTCAAAATGTACTTCCTGTCCGATTTCCATAAAAATAACCGCCATCCCGGTATCCTGACAGATAGGTATCATATCTTCACCCGCAATCCGCAGATTCTCTTTCAGCTGTCCCAAAATCTTTTTCCCCAACGGCGCATTCTCCGCCCGTTCCGCCCTATCCAGGCTTTCCTCCATATCCGGTGCAAGGAAGTGATTAGCCTCTATGCACATTTCTTTAATATTATCCGTAATTACCGATGTCTGTATGATACGCATAATTGCCCCATCCCGTTATCCTATAATAATGCTCTTAATTTCTTCCAGTTCTTCCTGAGAAAGTTCCAAAGGCTTCCAGCCTAAAGTCTGTCCATCCTCCGCATAGCGGGGAATCAGATGCAAATGAAAATGAAACACCGTCTGGCCTGCGGCCTCCCCGTTGTTCTGCACAAGGTTAAAACCGTCACATTTCAGTTTTTCCGTCATGTGAACAGTCATTTTTTTCGCCAAAAGCATAACCTTTCCTGCTGTCTCATCCGGCAGATCATATAAATTATGATAATGATTTTTAGGCAGTATTAAGGCATGGCCTTTGGTTGCCGGACCCAAATCCAAGATTACCTTAAACTCTTCGTCTTCATAAAGCACCTTAGAAGGAATATCTCCGTTAGCTATCTTGCAAAAAATACAGTTATCTTCTCTCATTTCTTTCCTTACCGCACCGTTTGGCACGGTTCCTTTCTTCCATATAATCTTATAATTTTCCTACTTGTCAAAAACAAAAATCTGATCCAACGTACGAAGCACCTTAAAATCCCCCTTCATTTTCATCTCCCCTGCCATAAATGCCCGTTGAAACGTCATCCTTCCGTTAATAATCTGATCCAGTGACTGCCTGCTTAGCTGCAGTTCCACATCGGCATAATCCGTTGTGCCAAAAGAACACTGCAGTTCTGCATTCTGCACGTCAATAATCAGGTTCTTTTTCTTCCCGTCAATAACAAATCGGTACACTCCCCGGAATCCGGGCTGAGGCTTAAAATGCTGCTGAAGCTGAGTAATTATTTCACCCGTATCTTCTGTTTCCCCGTTATTTAACATATCCCGAAACAGACTTGTCAATTCCTGAATATCTTCTTTCTGCCTCTGAACATATTGATCATCCGATGCATATTGGGACAACTGTTCCGATTCTTGGGGCGTTAAATCTATCTGGGTCCTGGAGACCATCTGGCGTATTGCCTGATTGCTGGCAGGCAGAGAGACAATCTTCTGGTTTACAGTGCGGTACATATTTTCCGCTTTTTTCTCAATCAGCGTAATATAATCATGATTGTCTTCCACGGAAGAAAGATCCGCAATATACCCGCATACTCCGCTGCAGGGGCGGCCGCCCAGAATCTCCCAAGCAGACAAAAGATTCAGCTTACCCTCACGTTCCCCGTATGTTGTAGACATAACAACCGGACACATGTATATGTTGCTTATTTTTTCCTTATCACCATATAGCCAGCAGGAATCCAGAAACTGCTGCATGTATCCGCCTATTCCATACCATTCTACTGTAGTTGCCAGAATAATGCCGTCAGCCTCTTTTAAGGTCTGCGGCAAAGTGGTGATACTGTTTTTCAGTTCATAGAGCAGAAAACGCTCCACATCCACCCTCAGTTCTTCCAGCACTTCCTGCATTTTATTAAGCACAAATAATGTGGGATCGTCAATCAGCCCCCTGCCTCCATAGTAAATGTTAATCTTCATGCTTTTTACCATTCCTTTCAAATCCGCACAGACGGTATATCAGTGCCGCTGCCATTCCTCCCAGAAAACCGCCTATATGGGCAGCATTATTGATATTGCTTCCCACAAAGCCGCTATATAAAGAGTATGCAATCATAAACACCATCCGCTTTATGGATATCTGTATGGAAATCTGATTCAGACGGCCTTTATTGTATATTACCAATATCAGCAACGCCCCTATGACTCCAAAAATCGCGCCGCTGGCACCCGCCGACAAAATTACGCTGCCGGAATAATACTCATGCAGCATAGACAGCGCATTTCCGCAGATGCCGGCTGTCAGATATAAAATCCCATATTTCACGGAACCCAGCTGCCTTTCCACTACCTCTCCAAGACAATAAAGCATAATCATATTACTGGTCAGATGTGAAATATCCCAATGAAGAAACAGGCTGGTCAATATCCTGTAGTATTCCTTCCTGCCCATAAACTGCGCAAAGCCTACCGCCCCTATATTATATAACAGATTTCCCGTAAATGTACATACAATAAAAACCAGAATATTGGCCGCTACAAAAGCAGCCGTCACCGCAGGCACTTTATATTTTGTCTCTCCCTGCTTCTGCGGCGAAATGCCGCTTCTCTCATTCCCCTCTTCTTCCTGCCGGGCAGCGAGAAAACTCTCCAGTTTTCCCCTCATTCCGTAAAAGTCGCTGACCTGATGCCCCCACACTAAGAGCCGGCCGCTGTCCCTCTCTATCATCCAACACATCGTATCTTCGGCACACAGCTGTCCTGCTTTTTCGGCATCATTACATACAATTAAGGACAATATATGAATCTGCCCGATCCCCTTCTGTAAAAACAACTCCTTAATTTTCCCTTTAAGATGCATATATTGATCGTGCGATATATTGAAATTATCATCATAGCGAATTACATGAAAAACATTGACATAATGGTTCTCCATCCAAAAATAAATAGTAAATTGCGGTAAATTAGACGGAATTTCCGCATACCCTTCCTCTTCAAAAAACTCTCTGATTCTCTCTGCCATATCCTCTCCGTTCTTATCCCGTCGCGGGAACTTATTTGAAAATGCTCCGTGACGGATAGCTTTCCGCTATGGTAAAGGGTATCATTTCCTTCCGAATGTGTCAATGCAATACTGAAAAGTACAAACGGAAATCAATTTTCCATTTTGTGCCTGCAAGGATTAATGCAATGATGTACTAGTATGACCCGCACCAATTAACCATATGTTTCGCTTGTCTAAATTTCCATCTGCCGCGTTGTCATCGGTCAACGATGCCACCGCATCGCCTCCCTCTTCCGCCTTGCAGACTGAAAATTTATCCTGCGCGAAACATATGGTTAATTGGTGCGGGTCATACTAGCGATAGCAAAATGTCATTCTGCCAAACCGCAGTTCATCTCCCTGCTCAATCACGACTGTTTCATTCGGCTCCAGCCGCAGCCCGTTTTTAAATGTACCGTTGGTTGAATTCAGGTCCGTTACGCAAATTCCTTCCTCTCGGCTTGTGAAACGTGCATGGATGCGGCTAACGGTATTGTCTTTGATTACCACGTCCACGCTCCCTGCCAGTTTTCCGATGGTGCAGGGAAGCCTTTCCAGATTAATATGATATTTATTTCCTTTGTTTGTCCCATACAGCTTATGTTCTGTTTTGCATATGGCACTTTCCAGAAAAACAGTGTTCCCATACTCCGCTTCTTCCTCTTCTTTGCCCATCTCTTTCTTTGAAATTTTTCTGCAATCGGAATGCTGAACAGGTTCCTCATATGAGAATGCAGCAGCCTCCCGTATCGGCAAAGTTTCAGCGGTTTCCTGCATGACTGCCTCTTTTTCCTTTCCGTATCCTTTCCTTTTCCTTCCGCAGAGGTTAAATATAAGATATAAAAACAGGGATGCCGCCATAAGAATCAGCACAATGCTTCCGGCCATAGACAGAACCCTTTCTTTGGAAGACATAACACAAAAATAGGGGATGGCAAACACTCCGGCTGCCGCAGCCATACACACAAAGGATAATATTCCGGCGGCTGCCAAGTGCCCGGCAGCATCTTCCGCTTCCCTTTGCCCTTCCCGTCCGCAAACAAGGTTCCCGTTCTCCGGCAAAACATCATCCCAGTCCTTTTCCGTTACCGCCATTTCTGCCGGTTCCTCGGATTCTTCCGCAGGCTCTTTTGCATCCCATGCCTTCTCTGTAAATAAATCCATGATATGGGATAATATAAATTCATTGTCCTGTGCCATTTCATAAACTTTATATACCAGAATTGCCGCATCCTCTTCCTGATGCTCTACCCTTTCCAGCAGAAACTCGGCCAAAGGCAGATATGCACTGTCTTCCCCCCTGTAATATGGATAATATAAAAAGAAATATTCTCCGGTTTCCGGATTTCCAAAAATATATTCCGGTTCCAAAACCAATCCTTTATTGTTCAGCAAATAATTATCCAATTCTGCCAAGGCCTCACTCATGCACTCAAAAAGACGGTGAAGCTGTTGGAATCCTATTGTCTTTTTCCCATACAAACTGACGATATTCTGTCTGGAACTTATCTCATAATAAAAATGGCACTCCTGATTCACATATCTTATTTTACAGTTGAGAAAATACTTCAGTCTGTTTGCGGTAATCATTTTATGCCCATAGCTTTGCTTATCTTCCTCCTCTGCCTTTATGACTAAATAATTGTGATTTAAGTCTTTGTAATATTTTATATTCTCCATACCCATCCTTATCCCATCCCCAATGCCTTTATTTTCTTAACCAGCCTTACTTTTCTTATGCAGTCCACGGGACATATTCTCTGCGCCTCCCATTCGGCTCCGAAATTCCACCCGGTGGCTGCCAATCTTCCCCTGACTTCCACCGACACTGCTCTGCGTCTCACGTCAATCCGGCTGTCCATACCTCCTGCATTTATATATTTTTCCCTGATTTTCAAGGCCTCGTTCTCCATTGCAGACTGCTTCATCCCTTCTCCTTCTAAACACAGGCTCCCCCGAAAAGCCAATATATAAGCATCCTGCGCACATGCACAACAATCATATAAAAAGAAGGACAAATATATGAGCATGGCACACAATATGACGGCAGCCGGCACGACCATGGATGCTTCTACTGTAAAATATCCACCTGTTTTCCTAAATTCCCTTTTGAACAACAATCCACACCCCCAATCCAACCGTAATAAACGGCAAAAACGGCAGTCTGCTTTTTCCGGTCACTTTATGCCCGGCAAGCAGAACAAGAGAAAAGAACGCAGACAATACCAATCCTATGCCAAGACTGGCAAAGCACGCTTCCATACCGATTAACAGCCCCAAGGCCATAGCAGCCCATCCGTCTCCGTAACCAATACTCTCCCTTGTGCATAAGCTTATTGTCAGTAAGATTGCTCCCGGTATCAAGGAATACAATACCGATAATCCGTTCTTTTCCCCCTGTGCCGCCGTATAAATAACCGCCGCTATGCCAAACGCCGCAAGAAGCATATTAGGAACTGCTTTCTCCCTTATGTCCGTAATGGCTAATATTATCATGCATACAATAGCAATTATCCTTTCGCTCTGCATCCGTTCTCCCTCCCCGTCTCCTATAAAGTACTTTCTTTTCTATCTATAAACACTGCTTTTCGTTATCCTAAGGTCTTTCCGTCAATCCCCCTGCTGCTCCGTGCCGCATTTGGAACATTTCCCCTTATCTCCCACTTCCGACAGATGTACCGAAAAAACCGTCCGCTTCAGTCCTGCACAGTTTACGGAACTATGCGCTTTATTGCCATATTGAGTAATATATGCTATTTCCCTGTTCAGACTGTTTCTGCATCTGGCACAGGAAAAATATTTTTCACCGCTTTCATTCCTAAGTTCCGGAAGCATTCCGAGTGTTACAGCCTCTACCGAAGGATTTAAATAGCTGCAGTTACGCGCCATATGGTACACCGTTCCTGTCTCCGCTACATACACAAGAGGGTCCTCATCCGTCATACTTTCACTTCTGCCCGCCGTGTCATAACCGGTCCATGCCCTGCCATAATATCGGTTTTCCATGGCAAAATCCGGAAAGCCCATAATGGGGATAAAGGGTTTCACTTTATAGGAAGCCACCAACTCTATCACTTCATTTTTCCCCATTACGGAAGAATTCACAAAATGCAGCCCGGAAACCCCGTTTGCGATAGGGCTGTGTTCCAAATATTCTTTTCCAAGAATATGCACTACCTGATTCCTCGCGTACCCTTCCGACAAAAGAAAAGAATCTATCTCCTCCGTAAATAGCCCGTCCTCCCCTACAGCTTCCTGAAAGGCATACGCATAAAAAGCCATCCTATTTCCCGTCTGATGCATAGCTGCCATTAGATTTCCATGCAGTTTCAAAATATGAAAAGCAGACAATATATTCATGAAAAAGAATAGGAATAACGGCAATGCCATGGATGCCTCCACTGCCATGCTTGCTTTCTGTTTCTTCTTATGAAGGGAGGAAAAGAACGACATCCTCTTTTGAGTCCCAACAGAATGCCTTAATTTAAGAATTTTGCAAATATGCTTGAATAGACTCTTGCCCGGAGAAACAAATGTTTTTTTGATATGTTCACAGTTACAAACAGGTAACTCAAAAGAGGACATCGTTCTTTTTCTCCCTTCATAATTTTCAGTCATAGCCGTACCGCCTTTTCACCTCATAATGATATCCGAACGCACTGGATATGGATATATCCGCCACATAGCTGTCAAAACAGGCATCCATACGGAAGTGTTCATTGCCGGGTGTCATACGGATATCCATTTCCATTACATCCATGGAACGCATTGTTTTCTTGTTATCATTTTCCAGAAAGAGCATGACCCTCAGATAATCTCCGTAATCCAGCCCCCTGCCCCCCGATGCCTTACCCGATATGCTGTCGGGGAAACCCGCCAGATCGGCGATTCCTGTCCGCCAGTCTGCTGCTGTTTTCAGCAAAGGCACTTTTACGTCATTCAGAAGGCATTTTACGTCCCGAACGCTTTCCATATATGCCCATGCAAATAAAATCGCATATTTTACCGGTTCCGCCAGTTCCGGCACAAATAAAACGGCCGTCAGGGAAGATGCCAGCAATTCTGCTTCCGCACATTTTCCGGTATCGGTAAAAATATACATTACATTGGCTGCTTCACGCCACAGCAGCAGCCGCTTTACCACATAATCCAGATTTTCCATATCCGAACCCTTGCCGGCAATGATATATTCAATTTGATATTTAAGCAGGGATTTTTCCAATTCTTTCCCGTAAAATCCGCACTTTTCAAATAAATAACAGTCAAACAGCAAGTCCTCCGTCATTCCCGACGGCTCACGGAAACCGGGACTGATGCCGGTTCCGTTCTTTCTTTCCCGATGGGAGATATAATTTTCCGGCCGAATAACCGTACCTGAAATATGTGCTCCCTTACCCAGGACTGTTCCCAAGGTGAAGCTTCCTCTGGAAGCCTCCACCTTGTCCGCAGGATTGTCCAAAGACACTGTTTCCTCCTGCCCTTCCTCATTCATCCGTACGGGCAGTTCTATGGCATCTATGCGGGATTGGATACCCGCCCGCTCTTTCCCCAGATCCCGGGTATCCAATTCCAGATTTTTCACCTGTGCCGCCTGCTCCGACAACTTTACCAACATACCTTCCACCGAGGAATCCTTCATATACTCCAATGCCTGCCGCTTCATCACGTTTCCGCCATAGTCGGAAGCTATGGAATATTCCCTGACGACAGCCTTGTCCACCGAAAGCGCCAGCCAGTCACGCGGCGCAAATAAATACTTCTCCCAAGATGTTTTTGCCCGGCGGCAGTTATTCTGCATATAACTCCTCAGATGTTCCGAAGAGTTTTCGGCCGCAGCCTTGGAAGTTCCGTAAGACATGTCCACAAACAACAAATCGTACTGCTCCAGCAGTTCTCTGTGAAACTCCGCCAAAACACTGTTCATTCCGATATCCGCTATACATTCCGCCTCCATCCTTACCGTATGCCTCCTCGCCCCTTCCACTATGGCCAGCACAAAAGAAAGAAGCAATGCCAAGGTCAATGACAGATATACGGTCAGATATCCTCCTACCCTTCTCATGACATAACCGTATTGCTGTCTTCGGTTATTTTCTTAAAGACATTAGTCACCAAGGTTCTAAGCTGTTTCTTAAAAATGATGACAAGTCCGATCAGAACCACAATGATTAAAATGACTTCCACTGTGCCCATCCCCTGTTCTTCTGCCATAAATTCCTTAAAATTCTTCAGTTTTCTTCTCATATACGCCTCCGTTTCTGTGCGGCTTTTACTAAATGGCAAGTTTGCAATGCCGCACGGACACAAACTTACAGGTTAAAAATTATCGGTTAAACGGAAAAAGAAAAATATGCGGGTATGATGATAAGTATCATAACGATACCCAACATCATCATCATTGGCAAAAGCAGCTTTGTCCCCGCTTCCTCCCCCAACCTGCGTGCCATGTTTTTGCGTTCTTCCAAAGCATTTCCGGCCTCCTGCCGAAGCGCCTCTAAAATACCGCTGCTTCCCTTCCTGAGATTTTGCACCAAAAGATTGGAAAACTTCATATACTGCATCAAACGGCATCTTTTGCCGAAACGGGTATATGCCGCAGATTCCGGAACTCCGCTGTCCAATTCATGACAGGTAATCAGCATTTCCTCATATACATAATGCATCGTGCCGCCCTCCTGTTTTTCTTTCTCGTAATCCGAAGCAATTTTGCGAAATACATTGCGAACCGTCATTCCCGCTCCCATATATAGGGTGATACGGCTGACCAGCTGAGGATAATCCAAGAGCATCTGTCTGTTTCGCGCTTCCGCCTTGTCCCGCAGTTCTTTATCTCTCAGAAAATAGACGGCTCCCGCTCCGGTTATGATTAACAGAAATATAAGGCCGCTGCTATTTTCCCTTTTCTCACTCCATCTCAGTTTTTTTCCGTCTACATATTCCGGCAGTTCCACCTGCGCCTCATGCCTGCTCTTTCGCTCCTGCAGATTCAGCAAGTCATACACTTTTTTCCGAAATGCCTCTGCCTCCGAATATACAGGCGGGAAAACATGCACCGCAAATTGATATTCTTCCTCATAGTCTTTATAAGTGAGTATGGCTGTCAGGCAGACTGACTCCCCTTCTTCCCCAATATCTGCATTGGATACGCTGCCGTCCGATAAAATACAAGAATAATTGTCGCTCTCCCATTCTATGCGGAACGGATAGCCCTCTGCATTTCTGATTAAGTCCAAGTTTCCCCTTACCTCTTCCAAAGAAAGATTCTCAGCCAATATTAAATCCGGCAGACTCCCGGCCAGCTGTCTCCCCAGCCGCCTTACTACATCCTTTTCATATTCCAGTTCCCCTACAGCAACCGCAAAATCCTGCATATGGGAATTCCCGTTCTCTTCCATGATTTCCGCCTGCAGTTCTGTTTCCGCATCTCCCATGCCATATGCATTTCTTTTCAGGTACTTTCCGTCTTCCAGCACGCCATCCGTTTCGCTGACTAAATAAAGACATGCGGAAAATAATGTTCCGGCAAAAAGCATTCCGGCAAAGAGCCTTATTTTCCCGATGTAGAACTGTCTTAGCCACTCCCCTTCCTTTTCCGCCCTACCTCCGCTGTCCGGCCGCAATAAACAGATATATTCCTGAATATGTTGATGCCCGAACATCCCTTTCTTCCTGCCCTGTTCATAAAGATATGCGGATATGCCCATACCCTTCCGTCTCGCCAGACAGTACAGAATCAAAAACATAACTACTGCCGCTACATAAATTACCATCCTTTTACACCTCAATATTTACGATTTTCCGTGACAAAAGCACGGCTCCAATATAGACCGCCAGACATACCGTCATCAGTATTATGCCTATAAGATTATGATAAAGCACATCAAAAAACCCCTTGGAAGTAACGCTGATATAAAGCAAGATACCGAAAGGCACTATGTTCATAATCTTTTGCTCCAGCTTTCTTGCACTAATCAACACCTGTATTTCATTTTCCGTCTCCGCTTTGTCCTCAATGACGGATGCGCTGCGCCCGATTACTTCCGTCAGATTGCCCCCGCTTCTTTTGGCTGCCGCAAAGACCTGCGCAAATTCTTTAATCTCCTCCACGCCGGAACGCCTGCCGAAATCATACAGCATTGTCTCCAATACCATGTTATTGCCCAATCCCGATATCATTGCATAAAACTCCCTGCAAATGATACTTTCCTTCCCATACAGCAACGCCATATCTTCATATGCCTGCCGAAAAGAATTTTCCACGGAATATCCGGCTTTCTGATTGGCCGATACGGCAAGAATTGCATTCTTAAACTGCATTGCAGTCTCTTTTTGCTCTTTCCGGAGCCGATCTGCGGAAGCCATCCGCTGATACAGAAAAAAGATAGGCATCAGAAACGGCATTGCCCATACGGAGCGGTAGAAAAAGAAGGAGATAACAGCAATGATTCCTATGCCTGCCAGAATGTCTTTCCTGCGTTCCCTGCATCTTCGTATCCATGCAGCAATCCTGTTTTTACAAACCAATTCCCGCCGCCCTGAGTTTTTCAACATTTTCTAATTCTCCTCTTTTCCTTAAAATACCCTTTACTTTCCCGCATCGGTCTTCTCCGTCTTCCTCAAAGGCATACAGAGGCTCCAGAATTATTTCGGTTCCTGCAAAACCCCTGATTTCTGCAATTTCCAGCACCTTTCTGCTTTTATCCCTAAGCCGGCCCAAATGAATCACAATATCCAATCCGGACGCAATCTGCTGTCGGATTGCCATAAGCGGAAGCTCCATGCCCATTAATATCATAGTTTCCAACCTGCCCAGCATATCCCTGCTGCCGTTGGCATGTCCGGTGGACATGGAGCCGTCATGCCCTGTATTCAGACACTGCATCATATCAATTGCCTCACTGCCGCGCACCTCACCCACTATGATTCTGTCCGGCCGCATGCGCAGGCTTGTTTTAATCAATTCCCGCATGGTTACCGGCCTGCATCCTTCCACATTGGCATTGCGTGTTTCCATTCTCACCAAATTGGGGATATCACGCAGCTGAAGTTCCGCATTATCTTCTATTGTAATCACTCTCTCATCTCTGGGGATATATGCCGAAAGGGCATTCAAAAAGGTAGTTTTGCCGGAGCCCGTGCCCCCGCTTATAAATATGTTATATTTTGCCCGCACCAAGCGGGAAAGAAATTCTGCCGCTTCCGCAGTGACGGAACCCATTGCCGTAAGTTCTTCCATCCCGATGGGATGTTCCGGAAATCGCCGGATGGTAAGAATCGGACCGTTCAACGCAACCGGGCTTAAGACCACATTCACACGGGAACCGTTATCAAGCCTTGCGTCCACAATGGGCGACGCTTCATTGACTGTCCGGTTGCATCCGGCCGCAATCTGCTGAATCACGTCTTCCAGCTTCTCTTTGGATTCAAAGCGCATCCCATATGCGCTTATGCATCCTTCCCTCTCGATAAATATTCCGTCCGTGCCGTTGACCATAATCTCCGTCACCTCGGAATCCTCCACCAATTCCTGCAGAATATCCAGTTTTCGTATGGAATGAAACAACTCCTGCCGCAGCCGGTTCCGTTCTTCCAGCCGCAATATACGTTTCTTGCTCTCACTTATAATCAGGCTGTCTATCATTTCCTTTATTTCTTCGTCCGACGTTTCCTTGGAAAAATCCAGCTTGTCCAATATAGTATCTTTCAGCTTCCGTTTACAGTCATCCAAATTTCCCCTCACATCCGCTTCCTTTTCATGTTCCGGCCTCATGCCCATATATTTCCTCCTGAATGATTTTCCTGACACACACCGCAATCTCCCCGCGGGTCAGCTGTTCAATCCCCGGCGGTATTCTGCGGAACAACGGCAGTTTCCACTTTTTTGTCTTAGCCGCAATATCTTCATAGTTCATGGACTGTATCAATGCTTCATACTGACGTATTTTCGCTTCCGCCATTCCGTCCTCTTTCACAATCGTAAATATCCGATAGCATTCCCGCAATACGTCAAACAGCCCCTGCATCTGTTCCGATAAATCCAGAATAAGATATTCATATTCCGAAATCCGTTCAATTTCCGTAAATAATTGTATCCACTGTTCTCCCGTTATGCCTCCCAGTTCCTGATAGGAAATTACGGGAGGTATGTAGTCCATCCCATTCAGGCACTGCACCAGTCCGTCCAGCTTATAAGCCAGTTTGTCCTTCTCACAGTTCAGATAATAAAGCACATCCATAATATTGGCTTGAAATTCCCGATTCAGCAAATAGCCGAAACCGGAGTAGAATTCAAAATTCAGATACAAGGTCTTATGCTCCTTGGCCAATATCTGTCCCATGCTTAAAGCAAATGTAGTCTGCATGCTGCGTCGCACCGGCGTATAAATGCCGATAATTTTCATCCTGTTTCCGGTTGCCAGCCGGCGCGGAACCTCTTCCCTGCTGCCCGTATAACTCTCCATAATTTCTTTGAGAATGCAGTCTGAAGCCTGATATTTATTTACGTTTTCCACTCCGCACCCCACTTCATTCCCGCTTTCATTCAAAATGACCATATGCCGTACGGACAGCTTCATTTCCTCCGTATATGCATTTTCCGCCACCAACAGCAGTTCCACCTCGTTCCGCTGCGTAAAATCCTTTAACTTATCCGGCTCCGTAAAAGAATGTATCTCAAAAGGAAACATACTCTTTCTTTCCAGATAATCGGCCATCCGGTACAGATAATCCTGTTCCCTGTCACAAATCGCCATAATCTTTTTCATCGGAATAACCCTCCCTTGTAAATGACAACTCCTAAAAATACAGGCAGCGCAAAATGGATTTTATCTTTTTTCCTGCCTTTTTCTCCCGCTTCCTCATCCCCGTACATTTTCCACTCCCCGGTTCCGGCAACCTCGCGGATATAAGAAATCAGATAGCGGAACCGCTGCAGAAAGTTTTTTTCCGCCATCATCTTAAAAAACGAGAAGACTGCACCGATGAAAAAGGAAATCCCCAAGCAGATTACCGTTTCCTTTATGGACAGAAAACATCCCACGGATGCCAGCAGCTTTATGTCCCCGGCACCCAGACAGTTGACCATGAAAAGGGGATACAACAGCATGACCGGAATCGTCATGGAAATCAGAGCCGTCACAAGCCCTTCCGCCCCACCCCTCCACACGGAATAGGACAGCCCGCCCATTACCGCAAGGCAAATCCATTCATTATATATTTTGTCAAAGCACACATCCATAACTGCTGCGACTGCCAAAACAATAAATAAAATAACTGAAATACACATCACCCTTTCCTTTGTATCACTTTCCATAAACCGGTTTGGGAATTGTGGAACGATTTCTTGTTCCGTGAAATATGCGGCCTGTCCGGCCGAAATTTTGAAGTTCTGAACTGATAAATAGATTATAACGATAAAGCGGGGTTTTGTCCAGTGTTTCAGGACGATGAATGAAGCTTCGGCACTTTCTATAGAATCTTATATAGGTTTATGCCATAGAGCATAATCAGACCGGGAAACCCCAAAACCCCGGATGTCAATACCGTAAAAGGGTTTACACCGATAGCAATGGAAATCCCTCTGGACACAAGGAAACCATTCATGAAAAAAATAGCCACCGTGCCCGTCACTGCACGGAAAATAAAGTTGATGATCCATTCTTTTTTTCTGCGGAAAGCCCCAATCAGCAATACAAGCACACACGCTGCCACAATCATAATCCCGCTGATATAATAATCCATTCCGGTCACCCCATATATTTGACGTTACCTATATATATGACAGGCATTTTTTTGATATTACATGAATATTTGAAAGGTTACTGTCTATACTTAGAAAAAGAGGAAAAATTTGTAAAAGAGGTGTAAGCATGAAAATATGTTTCCGGCAGACTACTTACCGCACTCCGCCGCTAAGTGAAAAAGAAATCCAAAGAAACAGTATTTTAGCAGACCTGGAGAAGACCCGCCGCGCTCTGGAAGATGCCTATACCGGCTTTGACAGCGTAACGGAACCGGATTTGATTGACTGCTATATCTATGAGGTCAACTCTGTCCTAAAACGGTACAAGTTCCTATTAGAACAGGCAGCAAAAATTAATTTGCTGCCTGATGAAGAACTAAGCCCGGAATCCCCGGTCAATGCCTTGATCGGTTAGATTCTCGGTTAAACTGTTTCTGCCATAGGTAAGTCCTGCATAAACCGACTGTACATTAGACATGACCGGAGCGGAGGTATCCATCTCACCCAGCTTCTCATATGCTTCATGAAGCTGATTTACAACCTTTTCAATATTATCCAAAGGTTCTGTAATGTTGCGTACCTCTGCTTTGGCCAACTCCCTGTTGATATACATATACAGCTGCAGAAAATTTGACGCAAGGCCGTACCGGAAATTAAGGGAAGCCAAAAGTTCATTCACACAGCCTCTCGCTTTCCGTATTCCCTCCCGGAAAGCGGTGCGGTCTTCCCTGCCGTGAGCCTCTTTTGCCTCATCGGCATAAATCAGCAGCATCTCATACAAAATCGTAATAAGCTGCGTCTTGTTCGCCTGCGATATTTTCAGCGTATACTCCTGTTTCAATTCCTTCGTCATATCATGCCTTTCCGACCCGCTCAGCACGCTCTACTCTCATTGCAGAAGCTGCAGCACCTGCGCCGGCCTCTCGTTAGCCTGTGCAAGCATCGACATGCTCGCTTGGGTGATAACCTGTACCGTGGTATATTCCGTCATTTCCTCTGCCATATCCACATCCATGATTCTGGAATATGCAGCCGTCATATTTTCATCGGTAATGTCCAGATTGCTGATAGTATGTTCCAGACGGTTCTGATATGCGCCCAGACGGCTTCTTACACTGGAAATATATTCAATTGCGCCCTTTACGCTTTCAATACCCTCCATAGCGCCTTCCGCCGTTGACATATCCAGCTTCTTAATGCCCAATTCCTCCAAGGAGACGGTAGGAATACGGATTTCCAAAACCTGCCCTTCTTTTGCGCCCGTCTGCATAGTCATGGAACCGATGCCTGTAATGTTCAGTTTCATATTTGCCAAATTGACCGCAGTGGCTCCGCCGCTTCCGTCAATTTTTAAATTAATCTCAAAGTCGGCCTTGGAACTGCTCTTAATTTTCAGTATATTGCCGTTCACTTCGATTATTTCCGCATCCGGAGCCATCGGAATTCCCGTAACGGGCTGACCTACAAGAGCGGCGGCATTAGCCGGCGTAATATCACCATTTGCATCTAAAGGAACGTTAGGTCCGGTAATGGTATATTCCCCCGGCACCACCTGATCGGAATAATATCCGACCTGCACATTAGCATTATCTGTATATCCCTTTAAGTCAAAATTACCGTTCAGCAAAGTCTCCCCGTTAAACTGCGTATCATCTGCAATTCTCGTAATCTCGTCCTTTAACTGCTTGATTTCCTCCTGTACCGTGGCGCGGTCATCATCGCTCAATGTCCCGGTACTTGCCTTTACTGCCAACTCATTCATTCTTTGAAGAATATCATGCACTTCCGACAATGCGCCGTCCGCAGTCTCTATGACCGAAATGGCATCGCTGCTGTTCTGTGTCGCGGCCGCTATGCCCGTCAGCTGGGCATTCATTCTCTTTCCCATGGCCATTCCGGCCGGATTGTCCTTCGCTTCCACTATTTTCAGGCCGGAAGACAGTCTCTGCAAAGACTGTGCAAGCCTGTTGTCGTTCCTGTTCAATGCGTTATTGGCAATCATCGCCGATGTATTGTAGCATATTTTCATAATCTAGTCCCTCTGCCTTTCTTGTATATATTCAATAAACATCTTCGCCGCATCATATAGCTTCTTTGTAGGCACTGTTTTCCTGGCTGCCGCTTCCGTCTGCCGGGCATCCTCGGCCCCTGCCACATCCTCCCTGCCGGACATACGGGCAATCATAGCCACATCCAGTCCCTCGTTAAAGATTACATTCATGCTCACAGTTTCTATATCGGCATTCCGGAACATTTTCTTTAATGTCTCTCCGGACTGTCCCAAAGAATCCGCCGCTTTCCGGTTTCCGCAGACGATACAGCCGCTTACCTGATATCCTCCTTCTTTTCTGACGGATACATAGAACTGCGCAGCCACCTTCCCGTAGGACTCTGTCTCCATAGCCGCCGCTACTTTCCCGTTTCCGCCGCCCTTATGTATGATTTTCAGGTTGACGGAAGTCACCTCTTCACCGATTTTAACCGGCACCTCATAATTTTCTTCCCTTGCCATGCCGCGGGTAAGGAAAATCTGTTTGTACAAGCTGCCGATTTCCTGCATGTCAATCTTTCCGTCAATACCCTGCCCAAACACAGCCGCTTCTATTATGTCATTATATGTCTCCGTCAGTTCCCCGTAAGCTTCCTGTGCCGCTTCCGCGTCGGTCATATTTTCCTGCACCTTTGCCATTGCCTTCTCAAACAGTTCCTTGCTGCCGCTGCCCTCTGCCAGTTCATACAGCTTTGCCGCCGCTTTTCCCCGTTCTTTCATCAAAAGCCCGGCTGCCAGTAAGTTGTTAGCGGTAACGGGCTGGCCGTAATCCTGCAGTTCTTTAATCACTGCCTCTTCCGCATCCATATCCTGACGGAACTGCATAGCCTGCTGCTTTACATAAGCCGACTCCGATTCTTTGTCCGGCTGCGCTTCCTGCAGCGACTGTGCAAACTGCTCCAGGCTTACGTCACCGTCTGCAGGCACCTCATTCATCTTGCCGCCGTCCAGTCCGTCATAAATGCCGTGAACCAGTTTTTCATAATAGCGCACCATAATATTTCCTTCTATCTGCTCGGAAATACTCTTATTTCTGCCGGATGCTCTCACCCCGCCGAAACTGTCGTCCACCTTGATATCCATGCCCCGGTTCTTATTGGTTCTCACCGCCGTCAGAAGATTTTTCAAAGTAGGCTCCATCCCCTGCTGCATCAATACTCCGATAGCCGCCCCGTCTGTTTTTTCCAACTGACGGAACAGCCGGTAAATGCCGATATAAGCTTCTTTTTCCCCTTCCGTGACGGCATGGTTTTTCTCTAATTTATATAAATATTTGCTGTATTTTTCGAATTCCTGCTCCGGATTCCTGTCCTGGCTGTCCAGATAATTCTCCAAATCCTGCATATCCATGGAAAGCGGGTTGACCCCGTCCTTTATCATCTGCATCGTGGCCGCCGGAGACATTTTGCTCAGCACCCTGCGGATTGTCAGATCCGTAGTTTTCACGGCTTCCACATTCTCCACGGAAACCTCCATCCGGTTATAGCCTAAAATACGGACAGCCCGCCGATTGGCCTCCGACTGTTCCATCGCTATCTCTTTCAGAAGATCATCCACATTTTGGAAAGCTTTCTTTATCGTGTCGCCCAATTCTTCCCTGGGAACGGTTTTCAGTGCTTCGTAACTCTCCCCGGCCTTTTCGTATGCCAGCCTTAGCGCCGACCCCTCCTCATACGCCGCCTTCAGCGTAAATGCACCGCCGCCCGCAGACGCGGATGCCACGCTCACCTGTATCCGGCTCCGGAAAGAAAATTTGCCTACCAATGCTGCCGGCATGCCGGACAGTTCCCGAACGGTAGAAAGCGTATTTTTATACAAGGAATACCTGTCTCCCGCGCCTTCCACGTCCCCTTCCCCGAACAGCTTCTCTTCCGTCTGCCTGTTCACTGTTTTCAGGGCATCCACCAATTCTTCCAAGGGTGCCGTATCTATGGAAAATCCGCTCTTTATCAGACGAAGGTTTGCCTCTACGGTCATCTGCAGCCGGACTTCCTCTAGCATCCGCCTGCCGCCGTGGCTGACTGCATACCGCTCTGCACGCGCATGCATATTCAGCTGAAGCTGGCATGCCTTAATAATACGCAGGTTCAGTTTATTTCCTTCCGCAGCCGCCTTATCCACCGCTTCACCGGTGGCGGACTGTACGTCTTCCATATAGCCCGCCGCTTTTTCCAAGGCACTTTCACTGTCTGCCACATTGGCCTCTTTCGCTTTCTTTCCGTCGGCAATTGCCGCCGCTGCGGCAGAAACGATTTCTTCCGCCGTACGGGGAATCTGCAGATTTTTCAGTTCATAAAGCGCATCTATGGATTCTGCCGTCAGCGGTATGCCCTTTTCCACAAGCCACTTTGCATCTTCCAAAGTTTCCCCGGAAACAAGAAGCCCTGCCTGCTCGATGACTTTCTCCATCTGCGGCTGAAGCTGCTGCCAATTGAAATCCTCCGCCTTTTTCGCATAATAGCCGGCGGCATCCTGATAATATCCCCGCCCCTGCCTATCCGCATCCGCCAATGCACTGTACTGCGCACGGTATATATTGTCAATGGTAGGTTCCATATGGTTCCGAATCATATATTTTATGGTACCGTCGCTCGGTTCACTGAGCTGCTCCGCCATATCCCGGGCTTTCATCACCTCTTCCACGTTTTCCTTTGTGACCGGTATGTCATATTCATGGAACTGCTTCAGTATTTCTTCCGCATAAGCAGCGCTTCCCGTAATCTCCGTCAGCGTCTCCGCATCCAAGTCGTCCGTATAGCCCGCAATATCACTGCCGCCCTTTACCAGAGCAGCCTTAATCTCATCCACGATGGTAACTACCGTCTCTATATCCGTATTTCCGGGATGATAGCCTTCTTCCTGCAGTTTGGCAAAATCCTCGTCGGACATCACATTGGACATCACTATCATGTAGTCCTTCTGTGTGGCCACATCTGTCTGCCCTGCTTCCTGCATCACTTCTTCTATCGTCTTACCCTGCTCCTCATAGGCATTGTTATCCAATGCCGTACCGGAAATATCCAGTGCAAACACTCCTTTGGAACCGGCTTGGGTTGCCGCTGCCGCCCTCTCTGCATGAGGCTTTATTCCTGAAGCATAATTCCTGACTTCATTTTCCGCCCTGTCTTTTTCAAAATTAATGTTCATATTCTCTCCGCCCAAAATCACCCTGTTATGTTCAAACTATGTTCAAACCAAATATACCTTTCTCTCTGCTTACCCTTTCTCTCTGCTTACGGAACGGCCCTCACTCTGGCGGCCTATTCCCTGCACACACCCCTCTGCCGAAATAAAGGGTGAACAAAAAAATTGTTCACCCTTTATTTCGGCACGATATATTGTTTTCTTAACCTTTAGAAGACAAAAACGGCTGCTGTATAAGGCGGCAGGTCAAACGTAATGCTGTAATCTTTATAGTTTACCTGCTCCTTTTCCTTGACTGCTGCCAGTTCTTCGGGAATGGCATTTCCGTTCCCGCCAAAACGCTTCTCGTCACTGTTCAGCAGCAGTTTATATTTTTTCTTCTTCGGAACGCCCACCTGATAATCCACCCGCATCATGGGAGTCATGTTCAGCACAAAAAGCAGGTTATTCTTCCCGTCTGCCGACTTCCTGAAAAAGCTGTAAGTGCTGCGTTCCGTGTCGTCTGCATTCAGCCACTCAAATCCGTTCCAGCTGTTATCCTCCTCATACATGCACGGATATTTCCGGTACAGTTTCAGAAGTTCCTTCACATATTCATGCATTCCTTTGTTCAGAGGCTCTCCCAACAGGAACCAATCCAATTCCCTTTCCTCGCTCCATTCCCGCTCCTGTGCAAAATCCTGACCCATGAAAAGCAGTTTTTTGCCGGAGTGGCCGAACATATAGGTGTAGCCGACCCGCAGGTTCGCATACTTATCCACCTGATAGCCCGGCATCTTGTTCACCATGGAGCATTTCAGATGTACCACCTCGTCATGCGACAGCGGCAGGATATAATTTTCCGAATCGTTATAACTCATGGCAAAAGTCATGGCATAATGATTGTTTTTCCGGAACAGCGGATCCAATTTCATATATTCGCAGAAGTCATGCATCCAGCCCATATTCCACTTAAAGCTGAAGCCAAGACCTTCCTCCTCAATATCTCCTGTCACCTTCGGCCATGCCGTGGATTCCTCCGCTATCGTCATAAAACCGGGATAGGTTCCCAGTACCACCGAATTCAGATGCTTGAAGAACTCAATTGCCTCCAGATTCTTATTTCCGCCGTATTTATTCGGCAGCCACTGCCCGTCCTGCTTGCCGTAATCCAGATAGAGCATGGAAGCCACCGCATCCACGCGGATTCCGTCCACATGAAATTCCTTCAGCCAGAAAAGTGCATTGGCAATCAGGAAATTCTTCACTTCCGTTTTTCCGTAATTAAAGATTTTCGTCCCCCAGTCAGGATGTTCCCCCAATCTCTTATCGGGATGCTCAAAAATACACTGACCGTCAAACTCGGCCAAACCATGGGCATCCGTTGCAAAATGTGCCGGCACCCAGTCCAGAATAACCCCCACATTGTTTCTGTGCAGCTTATTCACCAAATACATAAAGTCCGTAGGTTCCCCGTAACGGGCCGTAGGCGCATAATATCCTGTCACCTGATATCCCCAGGAACCGTCATAAGGATATTCCGCAATGCCCATCAGCTCAATATGTGTATATTTCATTTCTTTTAAGTATTCCACAATGCGGTCCGCAAATTCACGGTAATTGTAAAATCCGTCCGGCGTCCCGTTGGGATGCTTCATCCAGGACCCGATATTGCATTCGTAAATTGCCAGCGGCTCTTTTGTCTGGTCTTTTCCGTCCCTTGCTTTCATCCATTCGTCATCCGTCCATGTGAACGTGCTCAGATCGGTGGTCTTGGAAGCATTGCCCGGCCGGAACTCCGCATAATTGGCAAACGGATCTGCCTTATACAGTTTCCGTCCGTCCGGCGTACGGATTAAAAATTTGTAAAGTTCGTTCACACCCACACCCGGAATGAAAAGTGTATGGATGCCCCCCGGCCCTATCCGTTTCATTTCGTGCAGATTTTCATCCCAGCCGTTAAATGTGCCGATTACATGGACGCTGGCCGCATTCGGCGCCCATACGCCGAAAAACATCCCTTTCACTCCGTCCTCTACCGACAGATGGGCTCCCAATTTCTTATAAATATCGTAATGTGTGCCTTGGGCAAACAGATATTGGTCTGCCTCCGAAATAAAGACCTGCTGCTCCTGCTGCTTTACTTCCTGCCTTTTAGGTTCCTGCTTTTTGGGCTGCTGCACTGCTTTCGTTTTTCTTTTTGCTGCTGCCATAGTTATACCCCCTGTTCCTTATCATTATATTTTCATTTTCTTTATCCTTGCCTGATTCAATAATGCATGAAATCCTTTTCTCTCAGGATAATCATATCATCTGCATCATACCGCTTTCCAAACAGTATGTCAAAGAAATGCTTGGGATTTTTTTTATCCGCAAAATATATGGCATCGTCCACCAAATCTTTCACTTCGGCCACCGTCACTTCATGATCGCTTGTCTGCATATCCGCAATTCTGGTATGAAGTGCCAAAATACCTAATTCGTCAATGGAATATTCCATTTCCTCCGCATACAGCTTTGCATATTCCACCAGTGCATGGTCGTCCAAGGAGTCAATGTCAATTCTCGCATTGAAGTTATCCAAAAGCGGGCGGTTCTTACGGAGGAATATATTCATTTCATCCTTCTTTCCTTCCATAATCACAAAAATGCCCCTGTTTTCTTTCCCCAATGCCTTGTTCAGATCCATTGCCGTGCTGCTGGACATGCCTGTGGCATGCTCTATAATCAGCGCGCCGTCCGTCAGTTTGGCCAAGGTGGCCGGCACGTCTTTCCGGTTCAATGTCTCACCCGAAATTTTGGCCACCTTTCCCGAAAAATTCCGATCCGACAGCTGCATCATACGCACCAGATTCTTTGCCAAATCCAACGTTCCCGCTTCCTCTTCCCCCGTGACAATCACATTGCCGCTGTAGGAATCCATATTCATCTCGTCTATGGCATGGAGAATCTGTTCTTTGGATTTGCGGTTGTGGGCAAAACGGCCGAAAAGTTCTTTCTCTTCCGGGGAAAATGCCCTTGTCTTATGCTCCGCATGGGCACCGGGCTTCTCCGCGCCCTCTGATTTTGACCCGTATTCCGTCCGCCCCGCTTCCTCCGTCTCCTCCGATTCCCCGCCCTCTTCGGAAACCTCTTCCGTTTCGGTCAGGCCGCTTATCTCCGCAATTTTTCCTATTGTCAGGTTTTCCGGTATATCCGCCAGTGACAAATTGCCGGTTGCCGCCTTTACGCCCAGCAATTCGCTGACCGCTTTTTCCGTCTCCGCGTCCTCCTCCGAAAGCTGTTCCGGCAGTGCCTCCTCCGATACGCCGCTTTCCGCCGCTGCTTCTTCCTGCATCACGCTCTCCGGCGATGCTCCGTGAAGTTCTTCTGTTTCCGGGCTTTCCTGCAATGCATTTTCCGAAGCCATGTCAGCCGGTGACAGTTCCTGCAGGCTCTCTTCTTCCGAAAGTTCCGGGAGGATATCCTCCGAACCGGAAACGGAACCCGCAGCCGGCTTTCCTGCCCGCCCCGCACCTGCCCTGACATCGGCGATGTTGACAATGTTTCCCTTGCCGCTTTCCGCCTGCGGGACAGGAGTATCTTTCTTCCTTCCCACGCTTCTCACAATATCGTTAATCTGCTGCTCCGATATTTCATTGGGATTGATGGCATTCTGGCCGGATTCCTTTAGGATAGCCTCTATTACCGCTTTTTCCAGCTGCTCCAGCAATCCGCTCTTTGTGGCCTCGTCAAATTCCGAAAACATATTGCCGGTATGGCTCTGTACACGCTTTCTCACGTCTTCGCGGCGTTTTTCCTCATTGGCACGTTTTGTGCGTTCCCATTCGGCCATAATGTCGGCGATGTTCATCTGTCCCGTAATCTGCTTATCTATCTTGTCGCTGTTGGGAACCACCAAGCTAATCTGCCCGTCGTACTCCTGCGAAAGCATCTGCTCAAATCCGGAGGGCTTCTGCTTTTTCATCAGATTAGGCTGTGCCTGCACTTTTTCCGGCAGCTGATCCGGCACCTTTCCCGTCTCTTCCTCCGGCTCCGCAGGGCTTTCCGGCCGGTATGGCAGTGCCTTCTTCTCCGCTACGGTATAGCGGGAAGGGAGGGAGGTAAGATATTCTATTTTTTCCCCGGGCAATATTTCCTTTGTGTCCCCGAGATTTATCCTCTTGGTATCCAGCTGAAGGATATCCTTTGCTTCCTCTTCAAAAAACACTTCTTCCAAAGCAGCCGACGGCTCTTCTTCCTGCAAAACAGGAGGCTTCTGCGGCGGTTCTGCCGGCTTCTTCTGCGGTACTGTGCGATTTGGGGCGGGTTTCGCCGCTTTCTCCGGCACTGCGGCAATTTCTTCTCCGCCCTCCTCATCTTCGTCTATCTCCACAAATTCCAGTTCCCCAATCTGTACCCGGTCTTTCCGGCCGTCCGGAAGCTGCCGTTCCATCTCTCCCGTTTCCTGAAGCAAAGGCGCAATGACAGACTCCACAAAAGGTTTTCCGGAGTCCTTTTCCTGCGGTGCCTTGCTTCCGTCCCCCAGAATTTCCCTCATGCTTTCCGCCAATTCTCTCTGCAGGTTAATGGTATTATACTGCCCCAGATCCACGGTCTTAACCTTAAATTCCTCTTCCTGCCCCGGCTCTTCCTCCGCTGCGGAAATACCGTCCGGAATTTCCTCATCCTCCGGTTCTTCCTCGTCTTCCTCTTCCCCCGGCTCTTCCGCTTCCTCTTGGGACATCTCCGTCTCTTCTTCCGTCTCCGGTTCTTCTTCCTCTTCCGGCTCTTCCTTTGCCTGTTTCATCTGAAGATAGATTTTCTCCTGGGCTTCGCTCAGAGGCTGGTGCAGCTGCTTCAGTTCCAGCGCTTTCAGCACATACCTGCCTTCACCGAACCAGAGAATCATCTCGTCGCATTCTTCCACGCACTTCGTCTCCAGCCCCACCCTATGGTATAGATACGCCAACTCATAGGCCCATTTTTCCCGGTAATCTCTCTTTTTAAATTCTTCCAGGACAGCGATGCGCTCTTCCAAGCTCACATCCTGCGCCTCATACAGCTTATACTGTAGGATATATCTTCCCGTGTCCTTCGGCGCAATCTGGACAAATTCCTTATAATATTCGATAGCCTGAACAAATTCCCCCATCTTGATGGAAAGTTCGCATAAAGAATAAACAATAAGCCGCCCGCCCGGATGACGTTCATAGGCCATCAGCAATATATCCTTGCTTTCCTGAAACCTGCGGTTAATCTTATATAAATCACTGATTGTACAGAGCATCATCACACTTTTTACCCTGTGCCAATCTATCGTATCTGCAATTTTAACTGCCTCCGCAAATTCTCCGCTGGCAATCAAGGTTTTTATTTCTTCCGCGCGTACTTTATATTCGTACTTATCCAAGGTGCTCACCCCATAAATCTATCTTTTTCTTTCATCACAAGTTCATCACAAGTCTGCAATATCCCCATTTTTCATTTTCTTAGTTTACCATAGGAGATTCTTAATGTCAAAAATATTATATCTTTCTGTTTTTTTGTCTTTTTTCGGTCAATATGTCGCTCAATTCCGCAAATTGTGCCAAAGTCAGCGTTTCGCCCCTGACGGCCGGCGGCAATCCCATCCGTTCCAAGGCCTCCGACACGTCCTGTTTTGTCATCTGCAGTTCCGCCGCATTTGACAGACCGTTTACCAAAGTTTTCCTTCTCTGGTTAAAAGAGGCACGGATAATTGCAAACATCTGCCGCTCTTCCTTTACCCTTACCGGCGCGTCCTTATAACGGGTCAGCCGGATTACCGCACTGCCCACACTGGGCTTTGGCAGAAAGCAGGAAGGCGATACCTGCATCATCACTTCCGGTTTGCAATAATACTGCACGGCAAGGGACAGTGCGCCATAGTCTTTCGTGCCCGGCCCTACCGTCATACGTTCCGCCACTTCCTTCTGCACCATGACCGTTATGCTCTCCAACGCCACCCCGCTTTCAAACAGCCCCATAATAATGGGCGTGGTGATATAATATGGCAGATTGGCTACCACTTTAAAGGGCCTCCCCCCGTTTTTCTCTTCCGCTATCCTCCGGATATCCGCTTTCAGTATGTCCTCATTTATAATATCCACATTATCATAAGCCGACAAGGTATCTTTCAAGATGGGAATCAATGCCCGGTCAATTTCCACTGCCACCACTTCCCGCGCATTTTCCGCCAGATACTGGGTCATTGTGCCGATGCCCGGCCCGATTTCCAGAACACAGTCCTGCTTTGTAATACCGGATACTTCTACTATTTTTTCCAGTATATTGGTATCCACCAAAAAATTCTGCCCGTATTTTTTCTGAAAGCTAAAGTTATATTTTTTCAATATTTGGACCGTATTGCCCGGTGTTCCTAAAAAAGCCATCTTTCCACCTCTTATCCCTTTTTCTGCCGGCAGGCCTTACCCTATCCGAAACAGCCGGCAGGCATTGCGTTCCGTCACCGCTACCGTTTCATCATAGCTTATCCCTTTGATTTGCGCAATTTCTTTTGCTATCAGCGGAAGGTACAGGGAAGAATTGCGCTGTCCTCGGTACGGTACCGGCGCAAGGTACGGACTGTCCGTCTCCAGCAGGATTTTCTCTAAAGGTATATACTCCACTGCCTCTTTCAGCTTCCTGGCATTCCGAAACGTCACCACTCCGCCTATGCCAAAATAGAAACCCATTTCCAAATATTCCCTGGCGACTTCCTTGGAATAAGAAAAACAGTGGATTACCCCGCCAGCTTCTCCTTCATAAAACTCCCTCACCATATCCAGCGTATCCTTAGCCGCATCCCTGGAATGGATAATGACGGGAAGCCCCATTTCCCCGGCCAGACGCAGCTGCCGTTCAAACCATTTCTTCTGTGTCTCCTTAGAAGGTTCCTCCCAATAATAGTCCAGCCCGATTTCCCCTACCGCCACTATTTTCGGATGAGCGCACTGCTCCTTCAGCCATAGGAATTTCTCTTCATCCAGTTCCCCCGTATCCGAAGGATGTACTCCCGCCGCGCCGTAAACAAAAGAATATTTTTCGGCCAAAGCTATGGTACGTTCCGTCGTCTCCGGATTTGCCCCTACATTTATCACATAACCGATGCCGCTTTCTTTCAGGCTGCCTAACAAAACGTCCCTGTCGTCGTCAAATGCTCTGTCGTCATAGTGTGCATGGCTTTCAAAAATCATGGATTTCCCTCTCTTACTTTCATATTCTGAAGAAATTTTAAAATTTTTTTAATTTTTTTTAAAAAAAGTATTGCAAACCAAAACATATTATACTATAATCATACTTGCGTTGTAAATGAGTTGTCTAATTAATTTACACGGAATGAAATACATGCGCTGCTAGCTCAGTTGGTAGAGCACCTGACTCTTAATCAGGGTGTCCAGGGTTCGAGCCCCTGGCGGCGCACTTGAAGTACTGATTTTGTGGCCGGAGCGTCATGGGGTCGGTACTTTTATTTTGTGTGTCAGCATATGTCGGCTATGATAATAATCAAAAAGATTTGGCAAATGCGGCTCCTGCCTTTGAGCGTGAGTCAGCAGGAAAGGTTGTTTTATGGCAATTCATTTGGTGCCCGCGTGCACGGAGCAGCAGTTATTGAAGATTGAGAATTTATATATGGAAGCTTTCCCGAAAGAAGAACGGAAGCCGTTTTCCCTGCTTATTGAGAAGAGCAGAGAAGGAACCGTGGATATTCTTTCCATAGAATCCGACGGGAACGGAATGATAGGAGAAGCCATTGTTGCCAAAGACCGGGAACTGGCTCTGTTAGATTATTTTGCGGTTTCTCCCCAGCTGCGCAATGGCGGGGCAGGTTCCTGCGCTTTGCAAATGCTGCAGAGCCGATATGCCGGGCATAAATTTATTTTGGAAATCGAGAGCACGTTGCGGCCGGTCCCGGACTTGGATCTTCGCCGGAGGCGGAAAGCATTTTACTTAAGGAACGATATGAAATGCATGGATTATACGGTTTGCCTTTTCGGTATAGAGATGGAAGTACTCGTGCATGGAGAGCAGGTTGATTTCGGAAAATATCATGCTTTATATGAAAATATTTACGGCACGGAAATAGCAGAAAACATCGTGTTAATTTAAGGTCAGACAAACTGTTTTAACACAGTTTGCGGTTATTCTTATCAGACAGCTGCATGCCCTATGGCGCAGAGAGGTGAAATCGGATGGAACAGCTTTCTCTTTTTGACAACAGACAAATAATGGCTCCGCTGGCCAGCCGCCTGCGGCCGGATTCTCTGGATTGCTTCATCGGCCAGGAACATCTTCTCGGAAAAGGCAAACTGCTCCGCCGGCTTATAGATGCCGATCAGATATCCTCCATGATTTTCTGGGGGCCTCCGGGTGTGGGAAAAACTACCTTGGCCAATATTATCGCCAACAGAACAAACTCTGCATTCATCAATTTCAGCGCCGTCACCAGCGGCATCAAAGAAATAAAAGAAGTCATGTCACGGGCGGAGGACAGCCGGCGGATGGGCATGAAAACCGTCCTCTTCGTGGACGAAATCCATCGCTTCAACAAAGCCCAGCAGGATGCATTCCTTCCCTTTGTGGAGAAAGGCAGCATTATCTTAATCGGCGCAACTACGGAGAACCCATCTTTTGAAATCAATGCCGCTCTCCTTTCCCGCTGCAAAGTATTCGTGCTTCATGCCCTGACGGCAGACAATATAACGGAGCTGCTGGAAAATGCCCTTAAAGCCCCCCAAGGCTTTGGGCAGACTCACATTGACATCTCGAAAGCATCCTTGAAAGCCATTGCCATATTTTCCAACGGCGATGCCCGTACCGCCCTCAATACGTTGGAAATGGCCATCACCAATGGCATTGTAAGCGCAGGCTCCATCCGTGTCACCGAAGACATTTTAGGACAGTGCATCGGCAAAAAATCTTTATTATATGACAAAAACGGGGAAGAACATTACAATCTGATTTCCGCGCTGCACAAATCCATGCGCAACAGCGACCCCGATGCCGCCCTATACTGGCTGTCACGCATGCTGGAAGCCGGTGAAGATCCGCTTTACATTGCCCGGCGGCTCATCCGCTTTGCCAGCGAGGATGTAGGCATGGCGGACAGCCACGCCCTTCCTTTGGCCGTATCCGTATATCAGGCATGCCATTTCAACGGCATGCCCGAATGCAACGTCAATCTGGCGCATGCCGTAACCTATCTCTCCTTAGCCCCGAAATCCAATGCCCTCTATGCGGCATACGGCGAATGCCGGGAGGACGCAATGCACACCCTTGCAGAACCTGTCCCACTGCAGCTGCGCAATGCCCCTACGAAACTTATGGAAGACCTGCATTACGGGGAAGGCTACGAATATGCCCACGACACGGAGGAAAAGCTGACACGCATGTCATGCCTGCCCGATTCCCTCCGAAACCGCACCTACTACCGCCCCACTTCCCAAGGAGAAGAAGCCGGGTTCAAAACACGGTTGGAAAAAATCAAGGAATGGAAAAAAACACGATGATGTACTAATTCCTCTACTTCTTCCCTTTAATTTTAAACTTGACAATATTCTGCTCCTGTTCGCATTCCAGAATATTCAACGAATTTATAAAAGAAGAAAATTTGGAATGCCCGAAATTCCGAACATCAAAATCCGGAAATCTTTTTCCCAGCTGGTTCCGGAGTTCCGCCGAAAGTATCCATTCATCATCGTCGGAGCATTCTTCCACCAGAGAAAGGATGGCCCGTTTAATCATCTTCAAATCCGTCTGCGGCTTTAATTCTTCCTTTCTCTTCTTTGCGGCGGCCGCCGACGCCGCTTTCGTACCCTTTTTCAGCTTAGTGCTTTTTGAGACTGCCTTTGTTATGACAGACTCTTCCTTTCTAACCGCACTTTCCTCTTCCTGCTCTTTTGCCTGAAAAATAATATCCAGATATTTAAACTGGTTGCACGCGGAGATAAAAGGTTTGGGAGTTTTGCTTTCCCCCATTCCGATTACAATCATCCCGGCTTCCCTGAGCCGTGCCACCAATCGGGTAAAGTCACTGTCGGAGGAAGCTATGCAGAATCCGTCCACCGTGCCGGAATACAGAATGTCCATGGCATCAATAATCATAGCCGAATCGGTAGCGTTTTTCCCTACTGTATAGCTGTACTGCTGGATTGGCATGATGGAATTGTCCAGAAGGACATTCTTCCAGGAAACCAGACGGGTGTTTGTCCAATCTCCGTATATTCTTTTATAGGTGGCAATGCCGCTCTTTGCCGTTTCCTCCAGAATGATGCCTACATATTTATCCGAAATGTTATCCGCGTCAATTAATACTGCAATCTTTAAATCTTTATTCATCGGATACCCGTGCCTTTCTTTTTTCTTATATGGTTTTTCGGCCATTTGCTGTAGATAATAATTATATCATATCTTATATTGAGGGCAAAGGGAAGTATTATTTGCGGAATTTGATGGTTTAGCGGACGCACCCGCTGTCATCAAGTATCCGTTCCGGCGGATGACTGCGGAGAATTTGAGGGCGGCATATGTTTGTGCGAAGAGGGATTGATTTTGTGGACAGTTTCCTATAAAATACAATTACGGAAAATTGCATCCAAATACCAAAATTCGAAGCAAGGAGAGGAATATGGAAACGATTAAGCGTGATTTATATTTGAATCGATTGATTGAACGCCGGGAAAACGGTTTGATCAAGGTAGTTACCGGTATCCGAAGGTGCGGAAAGTCTTATCTTCTGTTTAGGTTATATTACCAATATTTGTTGGATTCCGGCATAGAGGCATCCAGAATCATCAGGATTCCATTGGATGACGATGAGTATGAAGAACTTCGTGAAAGCAGACGCCTCAGTGCATATATCAAGAAGTGTATAACCGATGAGGGTACATGGTTTCTCTTTCTGGACGAAATTCAGATGTGCAGAGGATTCGAGTCAGTACTCAACGGTTTGAACAGGAGGGATAATCTGGATATTTATGTAACCGGAAGCAATTCCAAATTCCTTTCTACTGATGTACTGACGGAGTTTCGGGGGCGCGGAGATGAAGTACGGGTTTATCCGCTTTCCTTTTCCGAATATGTTACTGCGTATCCGGGAGACAAACAGGATGCCTGGATTGATTATTATAATTATGGAGGGCTCCCATTGATACTCAGCCGAAAAACAGATGAGTTAAAGTCAAGATATTTGATTGACTTATGCAGGGAACTTTACTTAAAAGATATCGAAGAACGGCATAAGCTGCGGGGAGATCATGTCATGGACACGCTGGTCAACATACTGGCGTCGGCGGTAGGCTCTTTAACAAACCCGACAAAACTGGCTAATACTTTCAAAAGTAATGGGATCCATGTCAGTGACAAAACGATTGGGGCGTATATTGAATATTTATTGGATGCCTTTTTTATTAATAAGGCAGAACGGTATGACATAAAAGGGAAAAAATATATCGCCTCTCCTTTTAAATATTATTTTACCGATATTGGGCTGCGTAATGCCAGACTCAATTTCAGGCAACAGGAAGAAAATCACATCATGGAAAACATTATTTATAACGAATTGCTTGTGAGGGGATTCAATGTAGATGTTGGCGTTGTGGAACGCTCCGAATATGATGAAAAAGGAAAGGCGATACGCAAAAAGCTAGAGGTTGATTTCGTTTGCAATCATGGCAATCAAAGATACTATATTCAGTCAGCATTTGCCATTCCGGACAAGGATAAAATGCAGCAGGAACAGAAATCTTTGGTGCATATTGGCGATTCATTTAAAAAGATTATTGTAGTGAAAGAGCGGATTAAATTATGGCGGAATGAGGAGGGAATTGTAATTATGGGAATTATGGATTTCCTTCTGAATCCGAATAGTCTCGAATTATAATCTTTATATTTTATAGTACGCAAAGGACATAGCACCCCCGCTTTCAGATGCCAGTGCCGAAATTTGTTTCCTCGCTCTTCAAATCTGTCTGTGCCGGGTTATCAAGCAGTCTGCCTTGGCTGTCAAAACGGGAGCCGTGGCAGGGGCAGTCCCAGCTGAGTTCGTCCGGATTCCATTCTAAGGCGCAGCCCATATGCGGGCAGCGGGGCGTGGCCGTAAAAAGTCCTTTGCCCAGCCCTTTTGCCGATTCTATCCCTTCCTCGGCCAGTTTCGCTGCCGCTGCCTGCAGATTCAGCCTCTGTGGCGTAAAGACTTCTTCAAACCGGCTCTTGCCTTCCGTCACCAAATCTTTTATGAGCATTGCCGCCGTCATGCTGCCGGTCATGCCCCACTTGCGGAAACCGGTGGCCACATGCCAGTACGGATATTCCGCAGAATACCGGCCGATATAAGGGATATCGTCCACAGGCATGCAGTCCTGTGCCGACCAATGGGATATTTCCCGGCACTGCGGGAACATTTTTTCTGCCGCTAGGCGTAAATCTCTGTATTTTCCGCCTCCTTTGTTTTCACCGGTACGATGGTTTCCGCCTCCCAGCAGCAGGATATCTCCGCTTTTCCTGAAGGACAGGCCGTCCTCATCCACTCCGTAGTATATATTGTCCATTTGCCCGGTATTCTTCAATGCCAATACATAGCTGCGTTCCTGATGCATGCGCAGGAAATAGAATCCGGGCACATTGATGAACGGATAGTGGGTGGCAAAAATAATATGATCTCCTTCTACCCGGTAGTTTTCCGTTAACACTTCATGCCCTTCTACGGTCAGTACTTTTGTGTTTTCATATATTGTCAGATTTTCCGCTGCTTTCTGCAGGAAAAGCAGCGGGTGGAACACCGCCTGATCATAATAGCATAATGCGCCCTTTACCTGAAACGGGAGTTCCGTCCTGGTAGTGAATTCCGCACAGATGCCTAAACTTTTCGCTGCTTCTTCTTCCTGATGCAGAGCCGCCTCGTCTTTCATTGTATACAGATAAGAACGGCAGTTCCGAAACCGGCAGTCCGTTCCCAGTGTCTCAGCCATTTTTCTGTATTGGCCGATGGCTGCCCGGTTAGCCTCCGCGTATAAGGCTGCCTGCTGCTTTCCCACTTTGTTTATCAGCTTATGGTAAATCAGTCCGTGCTGTAACGTTATTTTTGCAGTTGTGTTCTTTGTCTGCCCGCTGAACAGGCCGGCGGCTTCCAGCACTACCGTCTCCAGACCCGCTTCTTTTAAAAACCAGGCAGTGAGTATGCCTGCAATTCCTCCGCCTATCACCACCGCGTCTACCGAAAGATTTTTCCGCAGTTCCTGCCTTTCCGCTCTCTTGCTTGTCATTGTCCAAATAGAATCCACTGTCACACCTTCTTTTCTCCGTCTGCCATAAGGAACTGTTCAAAAAAATTCCTACCGTCAGCTTGTTTCTGCGGCCTTCCGTTTTCTGCCGCACAGTCATTGTCAGAAGAAGTATTGACCAGGATTAGGGTTTTTATACGGATTTTAACCTTTTACATCCCTGCAAGAAAGCCACCGGATTCCCAATATATAGAACAGCAGAAGGTATGCCGTGGAAAACAGCAGAAAAAGCGCCCAGGAGCAGCCAGTAGAGGATTATGACATCCGGAAACCCGGGCAATCCGATCATTTTGCCGCTAAAAATATACAGAATCCCCATCCAGACTTGTGTCAGCAGCGTGACCCGGAAAATGCTGCATAATTTGGCCGTATAAATGCACCATACCGGTACGGGAGCCGTCATCAGAGAGTTTCTGTTATGGTTGAAGTTTTCCACCCTCCATACATAGCCCTTTGCATTAACTTTGTTATCCTGCTTTCCACCTTGATGATAGCCGGCTACCGGTTTTACTCTTCCCTCCGCCCTTTGGCACAGGGATAATTCAGCTTTTGGAGGGAAAAAACACGGCCTCTGACAGCAGTACGCACATTATGGGGCTGCGTATTGCCAGACAGGTTACGCTTTCCCATCAAGGCAACTTCCGGTTCGGAACTGACAGACACAAGGTTTTTATGGAATTTCCGGTACAATCCTTGCAATAGCCGTACAATTCCAGCTTATGGCCGGTAATTACAAAATCCTCCACCCCTGCATGCACCCCTTTATGCTCTAAGGGACAGACTTTCAGCGGGACAAGCCTATGGCATTTCAGGCAGACGGCATAATGCTTATGCTGCCCCCGGCACCATTCATAATATGCCATATCGCTGCCGGCCAGTGAAGTTCTGACCACATATCCCTTCTCCTCAAATACTCCCAACACACGATACACCGTAGAAACAGCATATTTTTCCTTCCCTGCTCCCCCGCAAAGCAGGCAATAAATATCCGCTGCGCTCATCGGCTCTTGTGCCTCAGCCAAGATGCGGAAGATATCCTCCCGCTGCTTTGTCTTTCTGATGTCTGCGGGAAACCGCAGCTCCCCGTCACCGTCATTTCCCATTCCCAACGCCTTTTCCATCTCCAAAAGCCTCCGTCATACCGCAACCCCGGCCAAATCCAGCAATATGCCTGCCGTCACGCCTACCGCATACAGCAAAAGCACGATCCGCACGTTCTCTTTCCTGTCATCGTTCACTCTGAACAGCACCAAAACCCCCACACCGCTGCTTACCAACAGTCCGGACATCATCACTCCCAACCTCATATATCCCTCCAAATAAAGCTGCGTAATCAGAACCGATGCGGCACAATTCGGAATCAGCCCCACTGCCCCCGCAATCAAATGCCCGGTCACCGACCCATCCAGAATCAGCCCCGCCAAGAAATCTTCCCCTGCCGCACCGATGATAAAATTAAGCACCAAAGAACACACAAAAATAAACAGAAATACCTGAACGGTATGGCGCACCGCCGGCCGGAAAATCCCCTCTTCACAGCAGCAATGTCCATGCCCGCATATTTCTCCGCTGCCCCCATCCCCTATTTCCCCCTCTGCTGACGGCATTCCGCGGACAGCCCCCTTCCCGCTTCTTCGGATAAACAAATCCACCAGAAAACCCGCCGCCATTCCGATCAGTGCCTTCATCCCCAACAATGCAAAAATAACCCCAATATCCACCTGTTCCGATATCAATATCGGGAGCATCTCATCCGAAGTAGAAAGATAAATGGCAAGCAGCGTCCCCAAAGATATCACCCTGCCTGCAAACAAATTGGAAGCCGCCGCAGAAAAACCACACTGCGGAAAAACCCCGAAAACAGCCCCCCAAAAAGCTCCGAACCGCCCGGCCCGTCCGATTGCCCCCTTCGCCCTCTCCCCCATTCTATGCTCCATATACTCCATAACAATATATGTAACCAGCAAAAACGGCAAAAGCTTTACCGAATCCATAAACGCATCTACCATAATTTCCATCATACCCGGCATACAAACCTCCCTGCAATTGCGATTCATTTGCAAATATGCAGATTCTATCATACCACATATAAACCATCTGTCAACTCTATGGTTTGGAAATATACGGAAATTAATTTTGATTTTTCATTCCTGCGCTCCAGAAAACCACTTCAAAGCCCCATCCCCCACTATATCAAGGGGCATTCCGATTTCACAAGAAAAAACAGTTAGAAATCCCCAGATCGTGTCCTGGATAAGTTAGGTTTGAAAGCCGGTCAGAAAATCAAGCTGTCTGAATACTTTTAAACGATTTTAAGAAGGCTATTGAGAAAAATTCTTTTTCAGCGTATACTGTTATCAGTGGGAAAGAATCTCCCATGGAAGAAAGGAATTTTCATCATGGGAAAGATAGATACTATAACAAAGGAATATATGAGGAATCCGGTAGTCTTTGCAGATGCATTCAATCAGCTTTTATACCATGGGGATCAAAAGATTGACCCTGCCCGGCTGACGGAATTGGACACTACGGAAATTGTGATTCCATATGGAACTAGCGGTGCCGGTGTGCCGGAACAGAAATACCGGGATGTGATGAAGCTACTGTATGCCATGACGGACGGCAAAATAGCATACTGTATTATGGGAATCGAAAACCAGACGAAAATTCATTACGCTCTTCCAGTCAAGAATGGGGTTTATGATTTTCTCCAGCTGTCTCATCAGGTCAGTGAGGCGGCCAATGCTCATAGGCAGGCCATGAAGGAATCGAAATTGGAACAGCCAGATAATACACAAGAAAAACCTGATCGCCCCAAGGGAAATGTCGGATGACGAAATTAATGAATTCCACTCAAGCCTGCGAGAAGTGATGCTGTACATCAAATATTCTAAAGATAGGGAAATATTGGATAGAGTTGTAAGAGAAAACTTAAAATTTCAAAACGTAGAGCGACAAGCAGCTGAAGTAATAAATGTTGTTACGGGATCCAAGTTGGAATATCCCGAAGGGAAAGGAGCGGTGAATATGTGTTTGGCAATTCAGCAGATGAGGGAAGAGAGCGAATTAACAGGTCAGATTAAAGGTGCCGTTTTAATGTGTAAAGATCTAGAGGTTTCATTAGCAGAAACTATAAAGCGGATTGCAGAGAGATTCCAATTGTCTGAAATGGAATCCAGTGAAAAGGTAAAGCAATATTGGTGAAAAGAAATGGGATGCGTGCCTAAATGGAAGCGCATCCCATTTTTAATTATTACTTTCTCTTAATCACATTGCTATAAATATCAGTAGTGGTGGATGGATGCAATACAGAGCCGGTTCAAAGCCTTCCCTGCCTGCCGGATAATCCCGTCCGGTGCGCCCGGTACATCCGGTACGCCCAGCATCCCCCCTACACCATCTCCAATTCACAAATCCGCCTCATTCACAAACACCCCCTTCAGCCGTTCCATCCCAAACCGCTTCGTAAACCATTCGCATTTACACAGAAACGAATAATAAATATTCAGCCCGCACCCATGTATCGTTTCAAAATTCCCCTGCCCCTTCGATATAATCACATCCGCGGCATTTACCGCATCCAATGCTTCCCTGCCCAGCAGCTTCAGCTGTGTGCCCGCCACCCCGTTTCCGTTCCCGATTACCCTTACCATATCAGTAAGCCCTACATCCTCCGCATCCTCCCGCACCGCATCGTTCAATACAGGCATCCCTCTTACAATAACCGTTATATGAATCTGCGGAAACTGCTCTCCCAATATTTTAATCAACAACTTATCGGCTATAATTTCTCCGCAGTTATCGGCCAGATAAACCACCTCTCTTGCCCCTCCCAAATCTCTGCACAGCCTCCGGAAAGTATCTTCATCCAAGGCTTCCCCTTTCGCACGCCGGAGCAATTCCAGCAAAGTCCCTTCCTCCACCTGATTCATTGCCCCATAATCAATATAGTTTCCCGCCCTCGCATAATTAACGGCATTCCTCAGCACCTCTTCCTCATTGCATCCCGAACGGATATCCTTTTCCAATTCCGGTTCCAATTGCAGCATCAGTTGATTAAACTCCTTTTTCTCCTTTTCATAATCCGGAAGTTCCCCAAAATAGCGTTTATAAACCATATTAATTTCATAAACCAAATAGGGGGCAGTGGCATCCTCCGATGCCGCCGCTATAATACCCGCCACTTCCTTTAGATAAGAAGCCTTTATCTCCTCATTCTCCACCCCCCTGATTTTCTCTTCCTGCCTGTCCATAATGCACCTAATGCACATTGCACTGATTTTCATTCCTATTCCTCCTCACTCCGTTCCTATTATTTTCTCTGTAACATCTGCCCCCAAAAACCGTGCACATCCTCCGGAAAGCATAGCTTAAGGCATCTATATTTGCTGCCTGCCATAAAAGCAGAATTTCCTGACACGTTCCGGCACGGCAGTTTTCTGTAACGATTGCCGCATCATTTACATCCAATATAATAATGCCTGATATTGCAGCAAAGTGCAACACCCCATAAAAACCGGCAGTGCCGATTTCTCTTCGGAAATCAAGGAGAAGCTTATAAATCATTTGCCTTAATCAATGTTTCCTGCTTGCGCTTTGGGAAGTAGAGCGGAGATTTTTTTATTGGCATTTTCCCATTGATTTTTCGGAAGCGTTCTTGTAAGGATTAAGTTATAGGCAACAGTTATGCAAATCAGAACAAGTATATGAATAATATGCTTTTCCACGGTAATGTCTGTTTTATTTACAAAAATACTAAGAGTGTTAATAGCAGAATGGACTACAATACAGGGGAACAGGCTTCCGCCACGATAAAAAATCGTTACAAACAAGAAGCCTACCGCAATTGCGAAGCAAATCTGGCACAAATTGGTTACCAAGCCCATACCGCTGCCATTAAATAAATTTATCAAATGCCCGACACCAAAGGTTACGCTTGAGATAATAATCGCGGATTTTATATTTTCTTTTGCGATTGATACAAACAGGAAACCTCTGAAAATCACTTCCTCTAAAAATCCAACGCAAAGCATACACGCAATATGACATACCGCTTCCGTTAGCGAATAATTGACAGCAACACCGTTCCAAAGATTTCCTGTCGCTAAGATAAAAAGTGGCACATAGTAAAGGAACCGACGGGCAGGAACAGGTGATTCACAAAGTCCATACCGTTTTTGTAAATTGTTTTTCCGGATAAAGGTAAAAAGAATAATGGTCTGCAAGATACAAAAAACGGCACTTGCAGAGTATTCAATCCCTATTTTTTCATTTAATGGATTTGCTAAAGACTGTAGGACACAATAGACCACTATCCATACAATCGCAAAAGTCTGCTCGTTTTTCTCATATAACTTTTTCATTTTTCCTCCTGTGGTGCCAATATCGCAGCTCTATATGCCCGTTCCAAATGAGATTTTATAAGTTCCTCATCGTATTCCAATGAATTGTTTGCAATGATGCTCGCATATCCATGAGCAAATAAAAAAATGTTTAAAAAGGTTTCTTTCACTTGCTCTATACTTCCTCCGGCTGCTCCCTGCATTGCCAAAAGCACAGGCACAAGTTCCTCGGCATCTATCATTTCAAGCAAAGTCGTTCCCGTAAAAAAATTAGATTGAAAAAGGAAGCGAAACAAATGCGGTTCTTCCATCGCAAAGCGGATATAATTCAATCCAATTCCAAGCATAACGCCTTTCTGCGGGCTTTCAATATTCATCAGGTATTCCGAATGATAGGCGTCTGCTTTTGCATAAGCAGCTTTTTTCAATTCCTCAATCGTTGCAAAGTGATACATAACCGGCTGCGTGGAACAGTTTAGTTTTTTTGCGACAGTCCTTGCATTGATATTTTCTCCGCCTACTTCTCGGGCGACCTCAAAGGCAGCATCAATAACCATCTCTTTTGTGATTTTAGGTTTTGGCGGCATAGTTTTCCCCCCCTGTTTAATAATTCATGTTATATAACATTCATTATATTGTAAGACTCAGCACTGATTTTGTCAATCCCTACGACTGAGCTTTCACCTAGTGCTCCAATTTCTGTCTGGATGCAGTACTAGTTTTCACCTTTCCGAAAAACGGTATAGCGGTAAAATGTTCTATTTCGTCTTATGATAAAATTTTATAAATGTAAAAGTGAAAAGAATGAAGCAAATACAAATTTGCGCTGCCAAAAGTAAAATGCACTTGACATTTTATGTAAAGCAAACTATACTTAGTATGTAAAGCGCGCTATACATATCAAAATATACAATTAAGGATGTGGTAACTTGCAAAACAAAATACAAGAATTAAGAAAAAGCCGCAAAGTCACACAAAACGAACTTGCGGAAGCCGTGAACGTGACCAGACAGACTATTATTTCATTGGAAAGCGGAAAATACAAAGCTTCCTTAATTCTTGCCCATAAAATTGCTCAATATTTTAACATGTCCATTGAAGAGATTTTTATTTTTAATGAGGAGGAAGAAAATCTATGATGTGCTTATTTGAAACCGCTTCAAGCGTCAAGACAAATGATGATTTCCGTAAAGTGCTCCAAAAGAAAAGCCGGCTTATGGGAATACTGATTCTGCTGGGCTTCATAACCATACTGACTGTAGGGGCTGCCGCAATAACCGGGTTCCTTGAATCCGATTCTTATTTATGCGGCCTTTACCTTGGCCTGGGATGCGGCCTTGTCTTTGCCGGCATCCTCAAGATATTACAGTTCCGACGTATATCCGGCAATGCGGAACTGCTGAAAAAGGAACGGCTGAAATATACGGACGAACGCAACCACGCCATTTCCGCCAAAGCAGTCCAGACCGCCACGATAGTAGTTCTTATCCTTTCCTATCTGGCAATGCTTATCGGCGTTTGTTTTAACCGAATGATATTTTATTGCTACTGGTCAATCATTATGGTTTTTCTGATAGCCTATATGATATGCAATAAGTATTACAGCCGAAAAATGTAAGCCCTGAAAAATGCCAATGTCATTAGCTTAAGCCGAAGGCGGCGTCAGAAATGATGTTTTTATTCGGACCTTCGAAAAACGCCGGCGCAGCGGCACTAAGATATAGTACCTTAGTGCCGCTGCGTTGACCAATCTCCCGTTACCTTTTCTCAGCCAATGCCCGGCCCCATAAACCCGTTAAAAATATCCGGGTCATCTTCCGCCAAGGAACTGACAATACGGTCCATTTCCCGTTTGGACTTTGCATCCCTGCTTCTGGCAATTGCCTGCTCTTTTTCCGCTTCGGTCATATCCGAAAAACGTTTCATCGCTTTCTGGTTCATGGCAAGAGAAAGCCCGAATCCGATAGGCAGCTGTTGATTATCCATATTCCCTCTCCTCTCAAATACCATTTTTACGGTTCCGCATTTATTGTAAAAGACGAAAATATTTGCCGTTTACTATAAATGGATGCACCCCGCCCGCATAGAAAATTTTGCTGCATTCGCAGCATGCGGACGTTGTAAACGGAAACGACAAAAGTCGTTACCTATAGTATTTGAAAAAAGGAGGGCTGTCAGTCAGCCATTATATTCCAACAGGCAGCCGTTTCGTTCCGCTCCCATTCCTTAAATTACTATTAAATTTCCTTAAATATTACAAAAAAACGATATTTCAAATTGTGCTTTAAGAAAAAAAGCGTATAATAGAGTAAGAAAAAGATTCTTGTTTACAAAAACAGAATAAAGCAGTATGATACTGAATTAGGTCATATTGGCAAATACTTATACCGGGAGGATAAAAATGTCTGATTTCACTGTACTGTGTGTCAACACATTTGCTGCATATATAGGAGTTATACCATTTCTCATCATAATACAGATTTTCTGCATCCGATATAGGCTGCCAAAGAGGCATCAATTCGGTCTGTATCTGTATGCCTTGACGATATGCCTTATTTTGATGGCTGTAGATACCCCTTCCCTATACCAGATTAATTTTTATCCGTCTTTCAATTTTATACCTTTCAGCGGCTTTACCGACAATCTCAGCCACTACCTGAAAGGTTTCCTTGTTTTTATACCCTTCGGGCTGCTGATGCCCACTTTATGGAAACAATTTCAGCCTGCAAAGATTACAATTTTTTACGGGTTCCTGTTTTCCTTTTTAATTGAGCTCTCACAAATCTTTTGCCTGGAAACCAGTGCCACCACTGATGTCACTGACCTGATTGTAAATATATCCGGAACATTGGTAGGCTATTTTATCTTTTTTCAGATTCGCCATATGCGTTTTATGGGGCGCATGTGCCTCTGCCCCGGAGATACCCGCCGAGGCGGACTTTCCAAATGGGAAGCCTGCATTTACTTCTTCACCCCTTGGCTGGTCACTTTTATCCTGACTCCTTTTATCTCAAATCAGGTATGGAATATTGTATGGAACTATGCATTAGGGATGCCGTTATGACAGGCATCCCTTTTTCCTTAAGCTTTCCTATGCCTATACATCCTCACACACCTGAAAAATATAAAATTTCAAATAATAGGACTCCTCCGCTGCCCACAAAAAGGGATGATCCGGTGCCTGTGTGCGGAATTCTGTCTGCCGCAGTCTTTTATGCGCCCCTCTGGCCGCTTCTTTTATCGTCTTAGCCAGCAGTTCCGGCTCCATAAAATGGGAACAGGAGCAAGTCGCAAGAAAGCCTCCGTCCTTCACCAGCCGCATCCCCCGCAGATTAATCTCACGATATCCTTTTACCGCATTTTTTACGGAATTTCTGGATTTTGTGAATGCCGGCGGATCTAAAATCACGAGGTCAAACTTTTCCCCTCTTTTTTCCAGTTCCGGCAGAAATTCGAACACATCGGCACACACAAACTTTACCGTTTCCTCCAACCGGTTCAGCCTGGCATTTTCCTCTGCCTGCCTGACAGCGGCTGCGGAGGCATCCACCCCTAAGACAGAGACGGCGCCGGCAAGCCCTGCATTAAGGGCAAATGACCCGGTATGAGTGAAACAGTCCAAAACCCTTTTCCCTTTACATATTCTCTGAACGGCCGCCCGGTTATTCTTCTGATCCAGGAAGAATCCCGTCTTCTGCCCGTCCTCCACATCCACTATATATTTCACGCCGTTTTCGCTGATTTCCACTTTCGTGTCAAAAGGCTCCCCGATAAAACCCTTGAACGGCTCCATCCCTTCCTTCTTCCTTACCTTTGCATCGCTTCTTTCATATATGCCGCGAACCGTAATTCCGTCCTCGGCAAGTATCTTCTGCAGCTTCTCCAAAATCACGGGCTTAAGCCTGTCAATGCCCAATGCCAGCGATTCTACTACCAAGACATCCGAAAATTTATCAATGACAATACCCGGCAGGAAATCCGCCTCCCCGAAAATAAGGCGGCAGCAAGACGTATCGATTACCTGTTTCCGGTATTCCCATGCCCTGCGTACCCTTTCCTCCAGAAATTCCTCCGTAATCCGGCTTTCTTTCCTCCTGGACAATATACGCACGGTAATTTTTGAATTTGTATTGATGAACCCATACCCCATAAAATAACCGTCAAAATCATGAACCGCCACAATGCCGCCGTTTTGAAACTCCCCTTTCACAGCATCTATTTCATTGTCAAAAACCCACATTCCTCCGGCCTTCAGCGTTCTGCCCTCACCCTTTTTCAATGTAACTACCGCCTCATCCATCGTATCCTCTCCTTTTCCTGTGCCGATACACACTTTGACTCCGTGATTTTCTGCAGCGATTTGTTATAAGTAAAATCATCCAGTTGACTATGATTCAGATACTCCGTACACCTATCCGGAAATTTTATATAACATACCGATACCGCCCATGCCACTGCCATCTTAACATAATAACCGTTCGGAACAATATCATCAAAGATGCCGAACAGCCGGCCTATATATTCTTCCTCCACATAATAATTCAGCAGCATTACCAAAACAAACCGCACCGTAAATTCCCGTTCCGAATCCAAGAAACGCCCCAGCCATTCCCATACCTGCTCCCGGTATGTCAATGCATGCTTATATCCGCTGCAAAAACTATCGCATATCGACCAATTATCTATTTTGGGCAAAAACCTTTCCGTATAAGAAAAAATATCGGATATATCGCTTTTCATATATCCGATTACCATCCCCTGCAACATTATCTCTTCAAACAATTCCTCTTCCGGGCAGCGGCCAAGCGCGGCTTCCAGATACCTCCCGCCGTCTTCCTTAGCCAGCCTCTTTGCCAGTTTCCTCAGCGCCGGCAGCCTCACGCCTATATAATTTTTTATCTCCGGCAAAAGCTTTGCCTGAAATTCCCTGTAAGGCAAATCCGCCATGGCAAGCATTTCTTCCCGAATGGCATTAAGCCAAATACTGTCTTCCGTCATTTCTCTTCCCCAAACTCTTTCATCCCTTCCGGTTCTTGTTTCTCTTTGGTTTTAGTCTATCATAGTCCGAAAACAGTTTCAAGCCAATATCAGCTTCCCCCACGGAAATCAATTTTTAACCGTGAGCCTGCGCGGCGGCCTTGACCGGAAGCCTGTGGGCAGACGATGCCGGGCAGCGGAGCACCCGGCCCGTACACGGAACCATATATTTTTCAGACCTTCGAAAAACGCCG
>CAJTVK010000019.1:0-32458 GCA_910579645.1 uncultured Lachnospiraceae bacterium
CGCACTGGAGCTTGCCGCCTTTGACGGGGCGGCAGTCCGGAGGGAAGTCGAGCAGATTGTCATAAATGCAGACCGCATTGAGTTCCGCATGAAAAGCGGGAAGGCAAGAGTGGTCATGCGGGCATACCAAAGAGGCCGCAGCGCATTTTCGCAGAAAATCACCTGCGGGTGCTGCGGCAGGAAACTGGAATGCGATTACTGGAAGATGGGCCCGAATGGGCAGAAGGAAAAATATAAGGTTTGGGTGTGCCGGGGGTGTTCCTTCCGCAGGCTGCTGGATGATGAATTCCGAAAGGCAGCGGCGGAAGTCCTGGGGCGGGAGGATTACGAACCCCGCTTTGTAAAGGAGATTGCGGGAGTGACGGCATACGGGGACAGGTTTGAATTTCACTTTACGGATGGGAAGGTGGCAGAATGGCAAAGAAAGTAACAACCATACCCGCCACGCTGAACCGGTTTGACTCCAGGCCGATTGCGGCGGCGAAAAAGCGGAAGACGGCGGGGTATGCGAGGGTATCCACGGATTCCGAGGAACAGGCGACAAGCTATGAGGCGCAGGTCGATTATTATACCCGGTACATAAACGGCCGGGAGGATTGGGAATTTGCCGGGGTGTATACGGACGAAGGCATCTCTGCAACGAACACAAAAAAGCGCGATGGTTTTAACCAGATGATTGAGGATGCCCTGGCGGGGAAGATTGACCTCATCATCACAAAATCGGTCAGCCGGTTCGCAAGGAACACGGTGGATTCCTTAACGACAGTACGGAAGTTGAAGGAGAAGGGCATCGAGGTTTATTTTGAAAAAGAGAACATCTACACGCTGGATACCAAGGGGGAGCTGCTCATCACCATCATGAGCTCCCTTGCGCAGGAGGAGTCAAGGAGCATTTCAGAGAACACCACTTGGGGCAAGCGGAAGCAGTTTGCGGACGGCAAAGGCAGCCTTGCCTACAGCACTTTCCTCGGATATGAGAAAGGCGAGGACGGCAGCCTGAGAGTGAACCCGGAGCAGGCAGAAACGGTAAAGCTGATATACCAGCTTTTCCTGCAGGGACTGAGCCCGTATGCCATCGGCAAGAAGCTGACGGGGCTTGGCATCAAGAGCCCCGCGGGGAAGGACACCTGGCACCAGAGTTCCGTCAAGAGCATCCTCACCAACGAGAAGTATAAAGGGGATGCGCTCCTGCAGAAGCAGTACACGGCGGACTTCCTCACCAAAAAGCGGAAGAGGAACCAGGGGGAAATCCCGCAGTATTATGTGGAGGGGAACCACGAGGCAATCATCCCTCCCGAAACATGGGAGCTGGTGCAGGAGGAAATGGAGCGGCGCAGGAATATGGACGCAAGGTACAGCAGCACGAGCATATTTTCCTCGAAAATCAAGTGTTCCGAGTGCGGGAACTGGTACGGCTCCAAGGTGTGGCACTCACAGGACAAATACCGCAGGGTGATCTTCCAGTGCAACCGCAAGTTCAAGAACGATAAGAAATGCCGGACGCCGCACCTTACAGAGGACGAGATAAAGGATGCCTTCGTGAAAGCCGTCAATGCGGTCATCCCGGAAAAGGATGAGCTGATAGCGAACACCAAGGTGATGATGCGGACATTATGCGACACCACGGAGCTGGAGGTGGAGCAGAGCCGGTTTCTGACTGAGACGAAGATGGTGGCGGAAATGGTAAAAAGGATTGTGGCGGAAAACAAAGCTGAAGCCATGGACCAGGAGGAATACCAGAGACGCCGCAATGAACTGGTCGCCCGGTATGAGGCGGCAAGGGACGGGTACGAAAAAGCATCCGGGGAGATTTCCGACAGGCAGGGAAAGAGGAAAACCTATATGCGGTTTATCGGCGGGCTGCAAAAGCTGGACGGCTTCTGCGGAAAGTTTGATGAGGAACTTTGGACGGCGCTCCTTGACTACGCCACGGTTTATGCCAGAGACGACATCCGATTCACTTTCAAGGCGGGGAACGAAGTGAAAGTTGATGGATAGGTAAAAATGTGTAAATTTCGCTATTTAATATAGAAAGAAAATTTTTGATAAGCCGAGAACTTTGGGGTTCTTCGGCTTGTTTTCTTGTGGGAATTTGACGATAAATATGATATGATTAAGTTCAAGGACAGAATATGAACTAATAGAGACGAGGGATAAGTTATGCCTGCGAAATCATCAGAACAGAAAGCAATTGAAAAGCAGATGAAAGAAAATCAAAGGATAGAACGGGATACTGCAAGGCGCGAACGGGCATCTGGGATTGTTAATGCTGCAAAGTACATCGGAGATTTTCGTGTAATGGACCCGGATGCGGAGAAGGTTTTAGAAATTGCATTAGAACAGTATAATGGGAATGACAACAACTTTGTTACAGTTTCTGATGATGCTGTTCCGAAGCATCTGAGTAATTCTTTACCGCTTGAAGCGGAGAAATTATTGATGTATGGTATGCTGTCCCGCTATATGATTTATGCTAAAAGCGTTATGCTTACGCTGTCAAATTTGGGAAAAACATATTTTGAGGATAAGAAAAAAGCTATTGAAGGAGAGAACATTAAAATGACAGAAAATAAGATGCCGATGTTGCTGATTAGCCATGCAACCACTGATAAGAAATATGCAGAGCATTTGGTTACCCTTTTTGAGAATATAGGATTGGATCAAACACAGATGATTTGTTCATCAGTGCCAGGATATGGGATACCATTGAATAAAAGGGTTTATGAGTGGCTTGCAAATAAATTTACAGATTGGGATTTGGACTTATATGTTATATTTGTTTTATCAGACAGATACTATTCGAGTCCGGCGAGCTTAAATGAAATGGGGGCAGCTTGGGTAACCAAAAAAGAGTATACATCAATATTGCTTCCAGGATTCGATTTTTCCCAGATAAGAGGTGCAATTAGTGCTGATCAAATAGCCATAAAGTTAGATTCTGATGAAGAAGAACTTAGGCAAAGATTGAATGAGTTAAAAGACAATTTGACAGAAAAGTTTGGGATTACTAAGGTTGTTGATATAAGGTGGGAACGGTTTAGAAGTGCCTTTATAGATGCGGTAAAAGGAATCCAAGTAGAGGAAGAAAATAGCAGAGTACGCAAAAACCAGCCTTCGTTTTCGGTTACAATAGAAGGGATTAATAAAAGGCTGCCTGGAGTTTCTGAAATACTTAATTCCGATTTTACTGGAGGAACCCGTTATCGAAACCTTCAAATTTCTATTGAGATTGTAAATGGTAAGGTGGCCAGAAATCTTATTGTATTTGATAAACTACTTACCGTAGTACTAAAACCAGGGGAAAAATGCAGAATGGCTGTCGCATATGAGGACTCAGAAGATGTGATAAAATGGCCTTCAAAAGTGAAAAAAATCTTGCATTCAGAATATGAGGACACAAAGGGGCTTCCAAATTGGTTTAATATATGCTATCAAGATGAAGAAGGACATAATATGGTTCAAAGTTTAAAATTGCAATCGTTTGATGGAGAAGCGTATTATGATTTGGATGGTCATCCTTGGGAAGCATAATTAGTGGGAGAAGTTCCTAAATAATTTTGGATTCAATGACATAAGTATTTATTGATGCACATTCGGAAGAGTGTGCATTTAATTTATGAAGAAAGAGCGATTTTAATCATTTGCGAGGGTGCATTTAGGGGGTGCATCGTTGAATTGTATCAATTTCATTGTACCGATGAATCCATGTCCCTGCGGTTATTATCCGGATATAGGGAGGTGCCGCTGTACGGAAAGTGCAATCAGGAAATATCAGAGTCGCCTATCCGGGCCAATATTGGATCGGATTGATGTTTTTGCAGAGGTTTCGGCACTGACTATGGAAGAACTTTCCTTTGACAGGGACAAGCCGGGGGAGGGGCAGGAATCCAGTGCGGCCATCCGTTCCAGAGTTCTCCGGGCAAGGGAAATGCAGAAAGAGCGGGGAGAGGGCAGGTTTAATGCCTTGCTTACCCCGGAAGAAACGGATCGGTTTTGTGAAACGGACAAGGAGGGTAAGCGGCTGTTAAAAAAAGTGTTCGGGAAGCTGGGGTTAAGTGCGCGGTCATATTACCGTATTCTGCGGGTGGCGCGCACTATCGCGGATTTGGACGGAAGCGAGAAAATAGAGAAGGCACATCTGGCAGAGGCAGTCAGCTGCCGGGCACCAGCGGAATTAAAAACAGCGGAAGCGCGATGAAGTGCCCAGAGGAAATGTCGGCTGCGGAGCAGACGTAATTTCCTCTGCGATATTGGCACTGAATCAAGCTGTAGCGGAACTGGAATAGGAGAACAAAGTATGGGATATGATTGGGAGCAGGAGCAGGCATATGCTTATTGGATGGAGAATGTATGCGGTTTAGGGAGGAAGAGCCGGTGGGAACTGACGGAGGCGGCGGGTTCGCCGAAGGCGGTGTATGAAATGTCCGCGGAAGAATGGCAGGCATTTCTGCCGGAGAAAAAGGCGGAGGCTCTGAAAAAGGCAAGGGAGGAATGGACGGCAGAAGTCATAGAAGAAAGGTACCGGAAGCTTGGCGAGGGAGGCATCCGGTATCTTTCCAATCTGCATCCGGACTATCCGCAGCGTCTGAAGAAGATACCGGATCCGCCCTTCGGCATATTCTTACGGGGACAGCTGCCGCCGGAAGAGCAGCCGGCGGTAGCCGTGATCGGAGCCAGGGAATGTTCGGAATACGGCAGGTATATGGCGGGGAAAGTGGCAGAGGGGCTGGCGGAGAAGGGGATTGCCGTTATCAGCGGCATGGCAAGGGGGATTGACGGTATTTCCCAATGGGCTGCGCTGCAGGCGGGAGGGCGTTCTTATGCGGTGCTGGGCAGCGGAGTGGATGTCTGCTATCCGGAAGAGAACAGAACTTTGTACGAAACTCTGAAAACAAAGGGAGGGATTCTGTCCGAATATCTTCCCCGGACAGAGCCAAAGGCCGGGCTTTTCCCCATGAGAAACCGGATTATCAGCGGGCTGTCGGATCTTGTGCTTATTGTGGAGGCAAGGGAGAAAAGCGGCACATTAATTACGGCGGATATGGCGTTGGAACAGGGCCGGGAAGTTTATGTGGTACCGGGGCGGCTCACGGATTCGTTGAGCCGGGGATGTAACCGGCTGATAAAGCAGGGGGCAGGAATTCTTGTTTCCGTAGAGGAAATGCTGGAAGAGACAGGGATGCCGCCAAGTTCAGGCAGGAAGCAACAGCCGGACAGAAAGCAACAACCGGACAGAAAGCAACAGCCGGACAGAAAGCAACAGCCGGACAGGAAGCAACAGCCGGACAGGAAGCAACAGCCGGACAGAAATCATCAGCCGGATAAGAAGCAACAGCCAAGTAAGCAGCAACAGCCCGACAGTCAGTGCGGGAAGGGAAATGCACAAAAGGCAGGGATTTACCGCTATCTGGATTATTATCCGAAAAGCACGGAACAGCTGCGGAAGGAGTCGGGAATGGAATATAGGGAAATCATATGTGAGCTAACGGAACTGTGCATGGAGGACAAAGCGAAGCAAGTTTCCCCGGGACAATATGCCAAAAAGGAAAGACGGGAGAGTTAAAAAATGTGAATAAAAATTTTAAAATTTTCATAATATTACTTGCAAGCACCAAAAATTTATTGTATAGTGGTGCGTGTTGAAATTTCAAAAAAGCATGATTACATCGGATGCGTTTTTGCGCGGCAGAGCGGGCAGCAGCTTAACTTATAGGATCTTAATTCGTGAACGGCTGCTTATTATGAAGCATGACAGGATATCCATTAATATAGAAGAAAACCGTCAGCGGCTGAGATTTTTCCGAAAGACGGAAGGAACAGGGGATATAATTATGGCGAAGTATTTAGTTATTGTGGAATCACCGGCAAAGGTGAAGACAATCAAGAAATTTTTGGGAGCCAATTATGAAGTGGCTGCCAGCAACGGCCATGTAAGGGACTTGCCAAAGAGTCAGCTTGGCGTGGATGTGGAACATGATTATGAACCAAAGTATATTACCATCAGGGGAAAAGGCGATATTCTGGCGAATCTGCGCAAAGAAGTGAAGAAAGCCGAAAAAATATATCTGGCTACCGACCCTGACCGTGAGGGGGAAGCGATTTCCTGGCATTTGATGAAAGCACTGAAGCTGGAAGACAAGAAAGTGTACCGAATTACGTTTAACGAGATTACAAAGAGTGCGGTGAAGGAGTCGCTGAAAAATGCCAGAGAGATTAATATGGACTTGGTAGATGCCCAACAGGCGAGACGGATTCTGGACCGTATGGTGGGGTACCGGATTTCGCCGCTCCTCTGGGCAAAGGTAAAAAGGGGACTGAGCGCCGGCCGGGTGCAGTCTGTGGCTCTTCGCATTATTTGTGACAGGGAAGAAGAAATCAATGCCTTCATACCGGAAGAATATTGGACACTGGATGCCTTGCTTCGTATCCCGGGGGAGAAAAAGCCGGTGGCGGCCAAATATTACGGGACGAAAGACAGCAAGGCTGTCATTTCCTCCAAAGAAGAACTGGACCGTATTTTGGCAGAACTGGACGGCGCACGGTACGAAGTGGCGGAAGTGAAAAAGGGGGAGAGGGTTAAGAAGCCCCCGCTGCCGTTCACGACCTCCACGCTGCAGCAGGAGGCCAGCAAAGTGCTTAATTTCTCCACGCAGAAGACGATGCGCTTGGCACAGCAGCTGTATGAAGGCGTTGACATTAAAGACAGCGGAACCGTAGGCATCATCACATATCTGCGTACCGATTCCACCCGGGTATCGGAGGAAGCGGAGAATATGGCAAGGGAATATATCAAGGGCAATTACGGCGGGGAATATGCGGCACAGACAATAAAAGAGAAGAAAACGGCACAAAAAATACAAGATGCCCATGAAGCCATCCGTCCCACGGACATTGCGCGCACGCCGCAGGAACTGAAGGATTCCCTTTCCCGGGACCAGTTCCGGCTTTACCAGCTTATCTGGAAAAGATTTACGGCCAGCCGGATGAACCCGGCAAAGTATGAGACTACGTCGGTGAAAATAGATGCCTCTTTCCACCGTTTTACCGTAGCGGCATCCAAAGTCCTGTTTGACGGGTTTATGAGCGTCTATACACAGGAAGAAGACAAAGAGGAGCCGAACACATTGGCGAAGGGGATTGACCAAGGAATGTGCCTGACGCTGGACGGGTACGACTATAAGCAGCATTTCACCCAGCCGGCACCTCATTATACGGAAGCTTCTCTGGTAAGTGCCTTGGAGGAACTGGGGATTGGACGGCCCAGCACTTATGCCCCCACCATTACTACCATTTTAGCCAGGCGGTATGTAGTGAAGGAGAATAAGAACCTCTATGTGACGGAACTGGGCGAAGTGGTCAACAACATTATGAAAGAGGCTTTCACAACGATTGTGGATGTGAATTTTACGGCAAATATGGAAGCTCTGCTGGACGGGGTGGAGGAAGGCAGCGTAAACTGGAAGACGGTGATTTCCAATTTTTATCCGGATTTGGACGAGGCCGTGCAAAATGCCGAGCAGGAACTGGAACATGTGAAAATAGAGGATGAACTTTCGGATGAGGTATGCGAGAACTGTGGGAGGAGAATGGTGATAAAATATGGCCCTCACGGAAGGTTCTTGGCCTGTCCGGGATTCCCGGACTGCCGGAACGCAAAGCCTTATTATGAGAAAATCGGCATTGCCTGTCCGAAATGCGGCAAGGACATTGTGCTGAAGAAGAGCAAAAAAGGAAGAAAATATTACGGCTGCATTGATAATCCGGAATGCGACTTCATGGTGTGGCAGAAGCCTTCCGTTCAGAAATGTCCGGAATGCGGTTCCATAATGCTGGAGAAAGGCAGCAAGCTGGTCTGCTCCGGCGAAACCTGTGGTTATGTAATGAATAAGCCTGTGCCGGAACAGGTACCGTCATAGGCGCAAGGCTTTATAGTTGTGAAAATTATGGAAAAACAGGACGTATATGGAATAAATTGTTCGAGAATTTAATGAAAAATAAAAAAATTGCCTTTAAATCGTTGCTATTATAAAAACACTATGATACAATAATAACGTTCATAGGGGGATTGCCGGACAGACGCGCATGGAAGAGGAGGCTGTCGGGACAGACGGAGGTAAAAAGGCATGAGTAGCGTACAATTGCTGGATAAGACACGGAAGATAGGGAAATTGCTGCATAATAACAATTCAAGCAAAGTGGTTTTCAGTGATATCTGTAAAGTGCTGTGTGATATCCTTGTTTCCAATGTGCTGGTCATAAGCAAGAAAGGGAAAGTGCTGGGTGTCGGGGTTGCGGACGGAGTGGAATCCATTAACGAACTGATTGTAGACCGGGTCGGCGGATTTATAGATTCCATGCTGAACGAGAGAATGCTGGCGGTTTTGTCCACGAAAGAGAACGTGAATTTGGAGACTTTGGGCTTTGAAAGCACTGACGTGAAGAAGTTTCAGGCTATCATTACGCCGATTGAGATAGCTGGCGAGCGTCTCGGAACGCTGTTCATATACAAATGCGACGCGCAGTATGAGATTGACGACATTATATTATGCGAATACGGAACCACGGTAGTGGGACTGGAGATGCTGCGGGCCGTCAATGAGGAAAGCGCAGAAGAGAGCCGTAAGCTGGCAGTGGTGCGTTCCGCCATCGGGACGCTGTCCTTTTCGGAAATGGAGGCGATTACCCATATTTTTGACGAACTGGGAGGCATGGAAGGAATCCTTGTGGCCAGTAAGATTGCCGACCGTGTAGGCATTACCCGTTCCGTGATTGTGAATGCCCTCAGGAAGTTTGAGAGTGCCGGAGTGATAGAATCCCGTTCCTCGGGCATGAAAGGGACTTATATTAAAGTGCTGAACGATGTGGTATTTGATGAAATCGAAAAGTTAAAGAAAGAAAATAAAAAATAAACGGATGACATGGAAGTTGTCTGAAAATAAAAGGGATTTATTGAATTATTCGTAAATCCTTTTTCTAATAAATAACTTGTCTTTTTTCGCAAATAATTTATAATAGAATAGGGTAGGTAAAGGAAAAGGAGCAGAAGCATGATTAATACAAGCGCATTTGATTATATTAACGTACTGGACAAGGCGGCGGATGCGGCGTGGATCCGCAATGAAGTGATTGGGAACAATATTGCCAATGCCACAACGCCCGGCTACAAAAGACAGGATGTGGATTTTGAATCGGAGTTCAGGAAGGCCTTGAAGCGTTCCAGATATAGGACAATGGACGACAGGATTGCCAATGTGAAGACCAACAGGCTGAATCCCCGTACATATACCGATTCCGCAAATTATTCTTACAGGCTGGACGGAAACAATGTGGACATAGAAACCGAGAACGTGACATTAGCGGCCAATCAGCTGAAATATAACGGGCTGATAGACAGTATCAATAAGGAATTCAGCAATCTGAAACTTGTCATGAAATAACAGTGAGGGAGTGTAGCTATGGGTATTTTTTCATCGTTTAATATCAATTCATCGGGGCTGACAGCCCAAAGATACCGTATGGACATTATTTCGCAGAATCTTGCCAATGCGAATACGACCAGGACAGACGGGACTCCGTACCGCAGGAAGGTAGTGGTCTTTGAAGAAAAGAACACGCATACCCCGTTCAGCCGTGTGCTGAATACGGCCACGGACAGATATTCGGGGAACGGCGTGAAAGTAAGCAGCGTGCAGGAGGATACTTGGAACGATATGATTCAGGTTTATGACCCTTCTCATCCGGATGCGGACGAAAACGGCTATGTTACTTATCCGAATGTGAGCGTGATAACCGAAATGACGAACCTGATTGATGCCAGCAGGGCTTATGAAGCCAATGCGACCGCTTTCACTGCCAGCAAAACCATGGCAATGAAAGGGTTGGAAATGGGACAGTCATAAGGGAAACGGACGGATTTCGGCACAGGATGCAAAAATATTAAGAGGGGCATAAATGGAGGGAATTATGGATATCACATCTTTATATAACGTGACATCGGGCGCTGTCAGGCAGGCAGAGAAAAGCAGCGCAATCGGGAAAGAAGCGCTTGAGAAGAAGGACGGGTCCTTTGACGATATTTTTCGGAAAGCAATAGACAATATCAACACTACCAACAGTTATCTGTCAGATATGGAAAATGAAGAAGTGAAATGGATGCTTGGAGAGACGGAGAACACCCATGACCTTACTATAGCTATAAATAAGGCGACGGCTGCGCTTCAATATACGGTTACGGTCCGTGATAAGCTGCTGGAAGCATACAAAGAACTTATGCAGATTCAAATCTAATAAATCTGATAGAAGTAGAATCAGATAAGGAGACGGAAAGATGGCAGATAGAGCGAAAGGGCTTTTGAGCAAAGTCCTGGAATGGTGGAATAAATTTACGGCGAAGCAGAAAACGATTCTGGCTTCGGCGACGGCAGGAATTGTTGTGACGATAGCGATTATTGCCTTTGTGCTGACCAGGCCGCAGTTCGTAGTATTGGCGAACTGCGAATCCACGAAGGAAGCATCGCAGATTACGGATTTGCTGGAGTCCAATGGCCTGACGTACAGAGTATCCGATGATGCGCTGCAGATTAAAATATTGAAAGAACAGCAGTCGGATGCGGAACTGCTTCTGGGAGCCAATGACATTCAGGCGGCAGGGTACAGCATCGACAATGTGGTGGAGGGCAGCTTCACTTCCACGGAAGCGGATAAGCAGAAGAAATACCAGATGTATCTGGAAATGAAATTACAGAAGAATCTGGAAAGGTTTTCCGCAATAAAAAGCGCCTATGTGGAACTTTCCCTGCCGGAAAACGACGGTACGCTGATTTCTTCGGATGAGGAAGCGTTTGCAAGCATAACATTGGAAGTGGACGGGGAGTTTACTTCCGATAACGCGGCTTATCTGGCTAAGGCGGTAGCGGCCGGAATCGGCAACAAAACGACAAATAACATAGTGATAATGGATTACGAAGGCAATCTGCTTTTTTCCGGAGACGACAATTATACGATGTCCGGCGTGGCAAATTCTCAGCTGGCCGTGAAGACTCAGGCAGAGAACCTTGTGAAGAATGAAGTAAAAAGAGTACTGCTTGGAACCAAGGAATTTGATAATGTCGAGGTTGCAAGCAATTTAGCGTTAGACTTCTCCACGACGGATTCCACGGAACATACATACAGCGCGCCGGAAGGGCAGACGCAGGGGCTTCTGAGCCATGAGGATATTTTCAATTCCGAAAGCACGAATTCCAACGGCGGCGTCCCGGGCACGGATTCCAATACGGACGGGACGACGTACCAGATTCAGGATAATTCGGAAAGCAGTTCCACGCAGTCGGAGGAATCCCGGGATTATCTGCCGAATGAGACGATTATCAGCAAGACCATACCGGCAGGCCTGATTAAGTACAACGAATCTTCCTTGGCGGTTACCGCAGTGGATTATAATATGGTGAAAGAGGAAGACGCGAAAAATCAGGGATTGCTGGACGGCGTTTCGTGGGAGGAATACAAGCTTAACAATCAGGGGAAGACAAAGATAGAGATTGATCCGGATCTGTATAACGTGGTTGCCAATGCCACAGGCATCAGCGCAGACCGGATTACAATTGTGGCATATAGGGAAAACGTGTTTTTCGACAGGGAAGGGCTGGGCATAACGGCAACCGACGCAATGCAGATTGCCCTTGTCGTTGTAATCCTTGCGCTGTTGGCTTTTGTTTTGTTCCGAAGCATGCGTGGGGAGAAAGAGGAAGCACAGGAGGAAGAACTTTCGGTGGAGTCGTTGTTACAGTCCACGCCGGAAGAAAATTTGGAAGATATCGGTCTGGAGTCTCAGTCTGAGACAAGGAAACTGATTGACAAATTTGTGGATGAGAATCCGGAAGCGGCAGCCAGCTTATTGCGGAACTGGCTGAATGAAGACTGGGGGTAAGAAGGAATGGCCAGATCAACAGAAGAAAAAATATCGGGTATTCAGAAAGCGGCTATCCTTTTGATTGCATTGGGGCCGGAACGTTCCTCACATATCTTTAAGCATCTGAAAGAAGAAGAGATAGAAGAACTGACATTGGAGATTGCCAATACAAGAAGCGTAACTCCACAGCTGAAAGAAGAAATCATAGATGAATTTTACCAAGTCTGCCTGGCGCAGCAGTATATTGCGGAGGGCGGTATCGGATATGCAAAGGAACTGTTGGAAAAAGCGCTTGGTTCCGACAAGGCGATGGATGTCATCAGCAAGCTGACGGCATCGCTGCAGGTAAAGCCTTTCGAATTTGTGCGGAAGACGGATGCAACCCAGCTGCTTAACTTTATACAGGATGAGCACCCGCAGACAATTGCCCTTATTATGTCTTATCTTTCCGCGGCGCAGTCCGCGCTTATCCTTTCGGCGCTGCCGCCGGACAGACAGGCGGATGTGGCAAGGCGTATAGCGGTTATGGACAGAACCAGTCCGGATGTCATCAAAGAGGTGGAAAAAGTGTTGGAATCCAAGTTGTCGTCTCTGGTAAATCAGGATTACACGATTATCGGCGGCGTGGACGCAGTAGTAGAAATCTTGAATACGGTAGACCGTGGCACGGAAAAACATATTATGGAAACTTTGGAAATCGAAGAGCCGGAATTGGCAGACGAAATCAGAAAGAAGATGTTCGTCTTCGAAGATATCCTGCTGCTTGACGACAGGGCAATCCAGAGGGTATTGCGTGACGTGGATAACAATGACCTTGCAATTGCGCTGAAAGGCTCTAACGAGCAGGTGCAGAATGCAATTTTCAACAATATGTCCAAACGTCTTGCGGTAATGATAAAGGAAGATATGGAATTCATGGGGCCGGTGCGTATGAAGGACGTGGAGGAAGCCCAGCAGAAGATTGTAAATATTATAAGGAAACTGGAAGATTCCGCAGAAATTGTTATTTCCAGAGGCGGTGGCGATGAAATCATTGTATAAAGGTAATATTTTTAAATCACATATGGTAGTAGTGCAGAATGACGACACAATGATCATTGACAACAATGAGAGAGTCGCCAGGAAAATAGAAAATCTGGAAGAACTGATGGTGAAGAGCGCGCACAACGATTTCGGGGACGATTCCCTGGACGGGTTTATTGACGGGCTGGATCCGGAACTGGTGGAGGCACTGACTGCGGACGGCGACGAAGAACTGCCCACCGTCATTAAGGCGGAACGCCCGCCGGAAGAGCCGGTACAGAATACTGCGGATGCTTTGGCAGTAGTTTCCGCACAGGCACAGGAAATGCTGGAGGCGGCGCGCAGGGAGGCGGAGAACATAAAATCCCATGCCCTGACAGAAGCCCAGCAGGAATTGGAAGAGATGCGCAGGAATGCCTATGAGGAAGGCAGATCTCAGGGCTACAGCGACGGATATAACGAAGCGGTAGGGCAGGCAGAGCAGCAGAAGAACCAGCTGCAGGAAGACCGCCGGCGGATGGAAGCGGAATATCAGGAGTTAGTGGAAGATTTGGAACCGCGGTTTGTGGAAGCACTGACCGATATTTATGAAAAAGTATTTCGGGTAGACCTGAAAAAGGAGCAGAATATTATTATGCATCTCATATCGTCTACCATGCATAAGATTGAAGGAAGCAATACTTATTTGATACATGTGTCCAAAGAGGACTATCCTTATGTAAATATGAAGAAAAACGAAGTATTGGCGGCATCCGTTTCCGTCAATGCATCGGTGGAAATCGTAGAGGATATGACTTTGGGGGCAAACGACTGTATTATCGAGACGGACGGGGGAGTTTTTGATTGCGGATTGGGGACACAGTTAGAGGAACTGTCACAGAAACTGAGATTATTGTCTTACACGAAGGGTTAGCAGATTGAGAGCAGCAATTAATTTTGTAAAATATGAAAGAGTGGCGGAAAACACTTTTTATAAGATGAAGGGAAAGGTCGTCAACATCGTGGGGCTGACCATAGAATCCTTGGGACCGGAAGCCCGCTTGGGCGATATCTGTCTCATATATCCAGATTCAAAAGAGAATTCAAAACCGATTATGGCGGAAGTGGTTGGCTTTAAAGATAAGAAAACCTTGCTGATGCCTTATGAAGTGGTGGACGGCGTAGGCTTTGGCTGTATGGTGGAGAACACGGGGGAGACGCTTATGGTAAAAGTAAGCGACGAACTTTTGGGACAGACACTGGACGGCTTGGGACGGCCTACCGAAGAAGGCGTAACCGTAAGCGGCAGACTCTATTCCGTGGAAGCACCGCCGCCGGATCCCATGAGCAGGGACATTATTGACGATGTGCTGCCTTTGGGCGTAAAGGCGGTAGACGGGCTGATTACCGTGGGAAAAGGGCAGAGAATCGGTATTTTTGCCGGTTCCGGCGTAGGGAAATCCACGCTGCTCGGTATGTTCGCCCGCAATACCAAGGCCGACGTGAATGTCATTGCCCTCATAGGGGAGCGCGGCAGGGAAGTGCGGGAATTTGTGGAGAGAGATTTAGGGCCGGAAGGCATGAGGCGTTCGGTAGTAGTGGTGGCGACCTCGGATAAGCCGGCGTTGGAAAGAAATAAAGCGGCAAAGACAGCTACCGCAATTGCGGAATATTTTAGGGATCAGGGGAAAGATGTATTGTTCATGATGGATTCTCTGACCCGTTTTTCCATGGCACAGCGGGAAATCGGCCTGGCCAGCGGGGAACCGCCCGTTTCCAGAGGATATCCGCCCAGCGTATATTCGGAAATGCCGAAATTGCTGGAACGGGCAGGGCGTTCGGAAAAAGGTTCCATCACGGGGCTGTATACCGTGTTGGTGGATGGCGATGATTTTAACGAACCGATTACCGATACGGCACGAAGCATCTTGGATGGGCATATTATGTTAAGCAGGCAGCTGGCGCACAGAAACCATTATCCGGCCATAGACATCCTGCAGAGCATTTCCAGATGCATGAGCCAGATTGTGGGCAGGGAGCACAAAAAAGCGGCAGGCAAACTCAAAAACGTGCTTGCTACATATAATGAAGCGGAGGACTTAATCAATATCGGCGCATACAAGAGCGGAAGCAACCCGAATATTGATTATGCCATTGAAAAAATAGATGCAGTCAACGGTTTTCTGATGCAGATGGTGGAAGATAAATTTACTTTTGAGGAATCCGTGAAAATGATGGAAGAGTTATTTGAAGATTAGGGGCATTTATGTCAAAGTTTGTATACCGGATGCAGAATATCCTGAATTTGAAGTATAAACTGGAAGACCAGGCTAAGATGGAATTTGCGGCAGCGCGCAGGCGGCTGACGGAGGAAGAGGAAAAACTGGAACTGCTGTACAGGCGCAAGGACGGCTATGAGGAGGAAGGACGCAGGCTGCGGGAGGATGCGCTGGCCGTGATGGACATTCTGGAAAACAGGAATGCCATCCTACAGATGGAAGATTTCATAGAACTGCAGAAACTGGAAGTGGCAAAGGCAGAGGAGGCACTGGAGACAGAGCGGCAGAAGCTGCAGGAAGTCATGCAGGAACGCAAAGTGCAGGAGAAGCTGCGGGAAAAGGCTTTTGAAGCATTCATGAAGGAAGAGAATGCGAAGGAAAGCAAGGAAATAGACGAACTGGTAAGTTATACATATGGACAGAGAAAAAGGGAGAAAGCCGGAAGTCTCTGATTTCCGGGCGGGAACGTGAAGTTGGTTTCCGGGCTTTGAAAGGAGCATGGATATAAAATGGCTGGTACTGGTACGGAAGTGATAGCGGATATTGATTCCAAAGCGGAAAAGAAGAGGCTTGCAGAGGAAAAGAAGAAACTGAAGGCGGAGCAGAAGGAACAGAAGAAAGAAGCGAAGCGCAGGGCAAAGGAAATTTCCATGCAGGAAGAACAGCTGGATGATGAAGGCGGCGGCGTTTCGGTATTTCTTGTGACCACGCTGATTGTCATCGTGTGGATTGCCATTCTCTGCCTGCTGATAAAATTGGACGTAGGTGGATTCGGCTCGGGCGTACTGGCTCCTGTACTGAAGGATGTGCCGGTGATAAACAAGATACTGCCTGCTTCTGACGAAGCGAAGCCGGAAGAGATGGCCGGCACTGCGGAGGAAGAGGAATACGGAGGATACGGCAGCCTGAAGGAAGCCGTGGACTATATTAAAGAACTGGAACTGGAACTGCAGAGGGCGCAGTCCACGAACGCGTCCACTGCGGAGGAACTGGCCACTGCGAGAGCGGAAGTGGACAGACTTCAGACCTTTGAGACGAATCAGGTGGAATTCCAAAGAATTAAGACCGAGTTCTATGAAGAGGTAGTTTATGCAGAGAACGGGCCGGGGGAAGAGGCCTATAAAAAATATTATGAGAGCATCGACCCAACCACTGCGGAATATTTATATAAGCAGGTGGTGCAGCAGGTAGAAGAGAGCAATGAAATAAAGGAATATGCACAGGCATATTCGGAGATGAAGCCGGCTGCGGCTGCCAGGATTTTTGAGGAAATGACGGATAATCTTGGGTTGGCTTCCCGTATTCTGGGCACTATGAGTGCGGAAGACAGGGGAAATATACTGGCGGCTATGGATCCCATTATTGCGGCGCGGATTACTAAGATTATGGATCCAGAATACTAGGCCGACAGCCCGCTGCAATAAAGCATAGATATATAATGCAGGAAACTGCAATTATATATAGAAACAAATCAAGGAGAAAGGAGGACGAAGGATGACGACGACGCATGTAATGAAAGGCGTAAACCCGTTTGCAGGCTATGCGCAGACGAAACAGGCCGGCAACCTGAAGGATGGGCTGACAGGAAGCTTTACCGATGCTTTCAGCAAGGCCACCGGACAGCAGAACATGACGCTTCAGAAGGATGCCGGGGTAAAGCCGGGCACACAGGCTAAGCCCAGCAATACCGAAACAAAGAACTTGGAAGACAATAAGGCCGTAAAAATCAAAGATAACGGCACAGAGAATGTTTCTAAGGGAAAAGACGTGCAGACTGTGGATAAGGTGCAGGCGGAAGCGGAAAAGGCCGGCCAGGAACTGGCAGGTGAGGTGGCGGAAGAACTGGGAGTTACCGAAGAAGAGGTTCTGAAGGCCATGGAACTGTTGGGACTGACATTTTCCGATTTGCTGAATCCCGACCAGATGACACAGCTTGTGCTGACGGTGAAAGAAGCGGATATGCTTACTCTTATGACGGACGGCGGCTTATATGATTCCCTGCAGAATCTGTTGGGGGCAGTTACGCAGCAGCTTACTCAGATAGGGGAAGAAACCGGGTTGTCGCCGGAAGAATTGGCGGCTATTCTGGAACAGCTGGAGCAGCAGCCGCAGGAACCGGTACAGACGGACGGATATGCGCAGACCGACCGGAAAGGGCAGGAAGATGCTATTTTGCCTGACGGGCAGGAGGACTATACGGTTACGGTAGAACGTGACGGTGAAGTCATGAAGGTAAGCGTGGAAGTGGACGGCAATGCCAAGACAGAAACGGCAGAGGTTACGAACACAAAGGCGGAGGTGCCGAAGGAAGAAACCGTGGAGCCTGCCAAGAAAGACCAAGGAGCCAAGCAGGAACAATCCCCTCAGAGCAGCGATACCCATTCCAATGTTTTGTTGGATAACCTGCTGAACCGGGACAATGGGGCAGTACAGACAGATGCTGCTTTTGAGACGGCAATGGCGGGAAGGACCGTGGACACTCAGGAAATCATGAACCAGATTATGAATTATATGAGGGTTCAGGTGAAAGCGGATATGACACAGATGCAGCTGCAGCTTCATCCGGCAAGCCTTGGTACGGTAAATATTAACATTGCATCCAAGGCGGGCGTGATTACGGCACAGTTTACCGCACAGAATGAAGCGGTGAAGTCGGTTTTGGAAAGCCAGATTGTGCAGCTGAGAAACAACTTTGAGGAGCAGGGCATTAAGGTGGAAGCCGTGGAAGTGACGGTGGAGAGCCATGCTTTCGAGAGGAACTTAAACGGCGAAAACTCAAACAGGCAGGCGGCACAGGAAGGAAAGAAAAGAGGAACCCGGAAGCTGAACCTGAATGCTTTGGAAGAGGAAGGGGCAGCCATGGAGGAAGACGACCGGCTTGCAGTGGAAATGATGCGGGCAGGGGGCAATACCGTGGATTTCACGGCATAAAGCGCAGGCGGGGATAGGCTTACCGCGTCCCGGCCGGAATAAAAACGTAAAACGGTAAATGATAATTTAGGAAAGGAGAGATAAGATGTCAGTAGTAGCAGAGATAAAAGACGGAAAAGTGGTGGAGAGCCAGTCCGCATCTTCCCTTGCAAGAGATAAGGTGAAAAATAAGTCCACGTTGGATAAGGATGCTTTTCTTGGATTATTGGTGGCACAGATGAAATATCAGGATCCGCTGGAGCCTACTTCCAATACGGAATTCGTGGCACAGTATGCACAGTTCTCATCTTTGGAGCAAATGCAGAATATGGCAAATACAATGGAACTGACCAGGGCTTCTTCTATGGTAGGTAAGGTGGTAGTCGTAAATACCACGGATTCCATGGGAAGGGAGACACAGATTGAGGGCCGTGTGGACTATGTGACCTATGAGAGCGGAAAGTCTTATGTTTCCATAGACGGCGCTTTGTATTCCTTGGACGATGTATATGCGATAGAGGATCAGTCTTATCTGGATGCCATGGAATTGGCGCAGCAGCTGGCTGAGGCAATTGATAAGCTTCCGATTATGGATAATCTGACATTGGACAGCGCAAAGGCAGTTACCGCATTGGATTTGATTTATCAGCAAATGTCCGATTACGAGAAATCTTTCGTGCCGAAGGAATATACGGAGAAGCTGACGGCATATGTGAAGCGGATCGCAGAACTGCAGGCAGATTATGACAAGAATCACGGAAGCAGCGGCGACACGACGAAGCCGGGCGATACCACAAAGCCGGACGACACGACGAAACCCGGCGGCGACACGGAAAACAAATAAGGAATGGTAAGGGATTTCTCAAGGAGGAGAGGGTTATGAAGCTTCAGAATAATCAGTTCCTTTCCATAGAGCAGCTGCAGGCAAAATACTTTGCGCAGTCGAAACAGAGCCGGAAAAGCACGGATGCGGACGGTATTTCCTTTCAGGATGTGTTGAATCAGACGGCGAAGGATGCGGACGGTGCGGAAAGCGTGAAGTTTTCCAAACATGCGGCAGGCCGTTTGGCAGAGCGCGGCATAGAACTGTCAGACAGTCAGATGGAACGTTTGCAGGCAGGGACCCTGAAAGCAGGGGCGAAAGGAATTAAAGAATCTTTAGTGATAGTGGATCAATTGGCTTTCATTGTAAATGTGCCGAACAATACGGTAGTGACAGCCATGAGACAGGCAGAAACAGACGAAAAAGTTTTTACCAATATAGACGGCGCCGTAATTATATAGCCGGACCTGACGGGGGCTTATGCTCCGGATTGACAGAAGGAGCATAGGCGGCGCCACTACGGGTAATGACTTATGGTAATGATTTTAGGAGGTCATGCATTATGATGAGATCATTGTTCTCTGGTGTGGCAGGTCTTAGGACACACCAGACAAAGATGGACGTTATCGGTAACAATATTGCCAACGTCAATACAACAGCATATAAATCACAGTCTACCACATTCCGCGACTTAATGTATCAGACGACGCAGGCGGCATCCGGAGCCAATGCGGCAACCGGGGTCGGCGGCATCAATGCAAAGCAGATAGGTCTGGGCGTGCAGGTGGGGGCAATCAATACGAATATCGGCGGCCAGGGTTCCGCACAGAACACCGGCAATGCTTTTGACATTATGATAACCGGCGACGCGTTCTTCATTGTCAGCAACGGGCTGGAGAATTTCTTCACAAGGGACGGTTCCTTTTATGTAGACGGCGCGGGAAACCTTGCCATGACCAGTACAGGCTACAATGTCATGGGATGGCAGGTAGACCCTACCACGGGCGATCCGAAGAAAGATACGGTATCCCCTCTACAGGTCATGAATGCAGCCAATATGACTTACAGTGCGGCCGCTACCACGGATGCAAGGGTGACGGGCATTGTGGACAGGAACGACACTTCGGTGAACAGCGCATCGGGACGTATTATGAATCTGGAATTTTATGATTCTCTCGGATATCTGTATACGGGAAGGTTCAGCATTCATTCTACCGGGGCGGAAGGAAGATATTATGTGACCTTGGATGATATTCTGGATTCCGGGACGGGTGAGTCTATCGGCCGGGAACTGTTGGATAGTGTGACTTTCGGGGGTACCATGGAGGTGGAGACGGCACTTGGGAGAAGCTGCACGATGACACCTAAATTAGGGGGGACTGTAAGTATTGCATCGCCAGTAGCTGGTGCTGCTGCATTAACTCCTACTATTGGAGACGACATTTCAATACATCCCGGATTGTCTCAAGATTATATGGATGCATATGGTGTTGGAAAGGATGAAGCAGACAAAATTGAAGAGGCACATGTAAATGAAAAAGGGCAGTTGGTAGTGACTAAGCCAGCTACTAGCATGAAAACTTATTCTCTTGCATCAGGATATACAGCAACACCTAATATTACTAGTGCGGAGATAACAATTGGAGCGAATACTATAACTTTGGCTCCAGGGTCATATGCTTATGATGGCACTACGATTACATCAACCGATGGTGGAGCAAATATACCTTCTAAAGATGATTTACAAGCATTTTATAATGGCCTTGATATTAGTGCCGAAAAAATTAGGGCATTCACCATTGAGCCGGACGGCACGCTTACCATCACCAGAAAGGAAGTGGATAATTCCGCCAACCTTATTTACGACAGCACCACCGGTTTGTTCGACAGCGTGGCGGGCGGCGATTCCATCGTATTGGGACTGAATGGCGCACACGGGAAGTTCTCCGACATAACCATTGACTTTTCCACCACGAAGAACGTAAGCAACGGCGGCTCCAGTACCGTAGGGGCATCCAAGGGGACGACGAAGGGGCTTGGCACCGGCCGTAAGGAAGGAAAGATGATCGGTATCTCCATTGCTAAGAGCGGCATTATCACGGCATCCTATGACAACGGCATGAGCAGGTGCTTAGGGCAGATTGCAACGGCGACCTTCGCCAATGCTTCCGGCCTTGAGAAACAGGGGGATAACCTTTACTCCGCAACGATGAACTCCGGCGACTTTGACGGAATCGGCGAGAACATTGAGGACGGAGGCGGCTATATGCAGTCCGGCGTCCTGGAAATGAGCAATGTGGATCTGTCGCAGGAATTTACGGAAATGATCACTACCCAGAGAGGATTCCAGGCGAACAGCCGTATTATTACCGTTTCCGACACAATGTTAGAGGAATTGACAAACCTTAAGCGTTAGTAATATAATATAGGAATGGCATGACCGGATGGGGAACGGGACGATAAGGATGGTTCCCCATCCGAATGAGGGAGAGTGGACAAATGATTGAGGTAACGAAGATAAACGGAGTTAAGGTTTTAATTAACCCTGATTTGATGGAATTGGTGGAAGAAACGCCGGATACTGTTATTTCATTTACCACAGGCCGCAAAATAATTGTAAAAGAAAGTAGACAAGAAGTGAAAAATCTAGTAAAATCGTATAGAAAGGATATTTTTGCGGATTGACGCGGAAATGTGGGTGAGGATTCGTGGATTTAGCATCGGTTATAGGTCTTGTTTTATGTGGTGTGTTAGTTGTGTTTGGTATTATTAACAGCGGTGGCAGCATAGCGGCTTTAGGAAACTTCTTCGATTTCCCGTCCGTACTTATTACCATCGGAGGCTCTTTCTCTTGTATGTTGGCTTCTTATCAGATGGCGGATTTCGTAGGTGGGCTGAAAAGCATTAAGCTGATTTTTAAGACACCGACAATCAACACGCCTCAAATGATTCAGAAAATTATTGAATTGTCAAATGTTGCCAGGAAGGAAGGCTTGCTTTCTTTGGAAGAGGCGGCATCGGATTTGGAAGATGACTTCCTGAAGAAAGGCATTCTGCTTATCGTAGACGGAACGGATCCGGAACTGGTGCGTGCCATCATGGAGACGGAACTGGTGAGCGTGGAAGGCAGGCATAAGGCAAAAATCGGTTTCTGGGACGGGCTGGGAGCCATGGGTCCTGCCTGGGGTATGATTGGTACGCTGATTGGACTGGTTAACATGCTGCAGGCCATGGACGATCCTTCTTCACTGGGACCGAATATGGCGGTTGCGCTTATTACTACATTATATGGTTCGCTGCTTGCAAACTGGTTATGTGCGCCGGTTTCAAGTAAATTAAAGGAAAATAACGGGCAGGAAGTCATGCTGAAGGAAATTATGATAGAAGGGCTTCTTTCCATTCAGGCGGGCGAGAACCCTCGTGTCATCGAGGAGAAACTGAAATCGTTCTTGGCACCGCAAGATAGAGCAGCTCAAGGTGACGGCGAAGGCGGAGGTGAAGCGGATGGCTAGAAAGAAAAAAGAAGACGAACCGAAGCCCGCGGCGGCGTGGATGAATACTTTTGCCGACCTGATGAACTTATTGCTGTGTTTCTTCGTATTGCTGTTTTCCATGTCTACGATAGACGCGCAGAAATTTGAGCAGATTGCCGCATCTTTTTCCCAGAGCTTCAGTATTTTCAGCGGCGGCGCACAGGCAATCGGGGACGGTATCTTGGTGAGCGCCGGCATGAGTCAGCTGAATGAACTGGATGAATATATCAACAGTACAGGTAAGGCGGCGGACAGTGAGGAAATACCGGAAGACCTGAAAGTGGAAGAAGTGGTGGAAAAAATTGAGCAGATGAAGCTGGACGAATCAGAAGAACTGGCCGAGAAAATAGACGAGGCAGTGCAGGAACAGAATCTGGAGGGCATTGTGGATATTGAGTTTACGTCCCAATATGTGCAGCTGACATTGCAGGGTTCCTTGCTTTTTGACTCGGGAAGTACTATATTGAAAGAGCAGTCATTACCGGTGCTTGACCAGATTGGCGTGATGTTGGAACGCTATGCGGAAAGCACGATTGAGATAGAGGGGCATACGGACAATGTGCCGATGTCCGGGGCGAAATACTCTAACAACGACGAACTTAGCGGCGGAAGGTCACTTTCCGTATTTAATTATCTGATGGATCATACAAATCTGGACCCTGCAATGGTAAAACATTCCGGAAGGGGAGAGTATGTGCCGATTGCGGACAATGCGACGCCGGAAGGCAGGGCGCTGAATAGGCGGGTAGAGATACGCATCTATAATTCGCTGAGTTCCTATTAAAAGAGTGGGAGGAAATTTCACATGAAGAAAAATTTATTGTCGATATTGATACTGGCATTGCTCATTGTAAATATCGTACTGACAGCAATTATGATGTTCAGCACAATGAGTGCGACAAAGAAAACATCACAATTGGTAACGGACATTGCTTCCGTATTGAAGCTGGAGATTGAAGGGACTGCGGGAGGCCCGACCGTAAGGGAGGTTCCGCTTTCACAGACCGAGACTTATAATATTAATGAGCTTACAATCGGACTGCGTCCGGAAACTACGCCGGAAGGCGAAGAGACAGGGCCAGTGAAATATTGTCTGGTGAATATCGTCCTTTCCATGGATACGAAATCAAAAGGCTATAAGAACTATGGGGATGCAGAAACGATGGCGAAATATGAGTCCTTGATTTCCAGTGAAATCAACAATATCATAGGAAGCTACAGCATGGATGAGCTGACCGCGCCTGCCGGCAAGGAAGAAGTGCGGGTGAAGATTCTGGAAAGCGTACAGAAGATGTTTGATTCGGATTTCATCTATAATGTTTCGATTAGTGACATTAAGTTCTCATAATCTGCTAAAAAGAATAGGCAGGAGGTGACTTAAGTGGGTGAGGTACTGTCACAAAGCGAAATAGATAATCTGCTTGCCGCGTTGAGTACGGGTGAGTTAGATGTGGATGATATGCAGGAGACAAAGGATAAGCAAGTCAAGAATTATGACTTTAAGCGTCCGGTTAAGTTCTCAAAAGAGCATTTGCGCACAATGGAAATCATTTATGAGCATTATGGCCGGCTTGTGTCAACAAACCTTCCGGTTTATCTGCGGAAAAATATACAGGTTAATGTGGCAAGTTCTGAGACGGTAACATTTGAAGAATTTTCAAATGCATTGTCCAATCCGGTAATTTTGGGAATCATTAATTTCAGCCCTTTGCCGGGAAATATCATTATAGACCTTTCGCCCAATCTGGGATTTGCTATGATAGACAGAATGTTGGGCGGGCAGGGACTGCCTTTGGAAAAGAGCCGGGAATTCTCGGAAATAGAAATGGTAATCCTGGAGAAGATAATGATAGTCTGCATGCAGCTTATGCGGGAGCCTTGGAAGAACGTAGTGGATATATCGCCTATGCTGGAAAGGATAGAGACGAATCCGCAGTTCGCACAGATTATTGCTCCCAGTGACATGGTTGCAATTGTTACGATGAATATAAAAATAGGGGATGTAGAAGGGTTCATGAATATATGCCTTCCATATTTTACATTGGAAAATGTCATGGACAATCTGAATACGAAATTCTGGTATTCGACCATGCAGGAGAATGACGACGAGAATTATGAGGAGTATATCGAAGCAATGATCCGCAGGGTTCACATTCCTGTAAAGGCAGTATTGGGGATGAGCAGTATTTCGGTTAATGATTTTGTTTGTCTGCAGCCGGGCGATATTATACGGCTGGATAAGAATGTAGACAATGAACTAAATGTTTATGTCGGAAATATAAAGAAATTTACCGCATTACCGGGCTCCAGCAAAGACAAATATGCTGTAAGGGTCACCTCGGTAATCAGAGAGGGGGACTAACATGGATGGAATGTTATCTCAGGACGAAATAAATGCCTTGTTAAACGGAATGGACTTGTCGGAAGAAGAAGTGGATGAAGCTGTCGAGGAAGCCGGCGGTACCGTTATTGACGAGAGCTTATTAACAGAGGAAGAGAGAGACGCAATCGGAGAAATTGCCAATATCAGCATGGGTTCTTCGGCAACTACATTGTACTCTCTTGTCAACAGAAAAGTTGATATTACCACACCGAAGGTTTCCCTGACTGACTGGGCGGGAGTCGTGGACGGATATGAAAGACCCTGTGTATTCATCCAGATAAAATATACCGCCGGTTTGGACGGTTCCAATATCTTAGTGCTGAAGGAGCATGACGTAAAGGTAATTACCGACCTTATGATGGGCGGCGACGGAACCAACACGGAGGGAGAACTGGGAGAACTGCATCTGAGTGCGATTTCGGAAGCGATGAACCAGATGATGGGTTCGGCTGCCACATCCCTGTCTACGATGCTTGGCATGATGATTGATATCAGTCCGCCGGAAGCCAGCTTGGTGGATCTGAATGCATTTCAGAATGGCGGGGATATCGCTTCCTTCCTGAACGGGACATTTGCGAAAATAGCATTCCGTATGCAGATAGGGGATGTGGTTGACAGTACAATCATGCAGTTATATCCGATTGAGTTTGCAAAGAGCATATATGATACGGTGAAAAGCGGTGCAGACGAGCCGGCAGAACCGGCCCCGCAGCCGGCACCGGAACCGGCGCCGATGGCTGCCGCCCCGCAGATGCCCCAACAGCCGGATATGTCCCAGATGAATATGGGCGCGCCGCAGATGGGAATGCCGCAGATGCAGATGCCGCAAATGCAGATGGGAATGCCACAGATGCAGATGGGAATGCCGCAAATGCAGATGCCACAGATGCAGATGGCAATGCCGCAGATGCAGATGCCACAGATGAATATGAATGTCCAGCCCGCACAGTTCCAAAGCTTCTCGGCAGATTACGGCGCAATTGCAAGCAACGAGAACATTGGCTTGATTATGGATGTGCCGTTGGAAGTTACGGTGGAACTCGGAAGAACGAGCAAATCAATTTCCGAAATTTTAGACTTTGCACCCGGTACAATAATCGAACTGGATAAGATTGCCGGTGAGCCGATAGATGTATTAGTAAACGGTAAATTTGTAGCGAAGGGCGAAGTAGTGGTAATTGAGGAAAGTTTCGGTATTCGTGTAACTGAAATTATCAAGTAATTAAGAAAGGGAATAGGAGAAAGAGATATGGCTAAAAATATTTTAATTTGTGATGATGCGGCATTTATGCGTATGATGATTAAGGATATCCTTACGAAGAACGGCTACAATGTGGCAGGAGAGGCTGAAAACGGGGCAAAAGCCGTGGAGAAATATAATGAACTGAATCCGGATCTGGTACTTATGGATATTACCATGCCGGAAATGGACGGCATTCAGGCCTTGAAGAAAATTAAGGAAGCGAACCCAGCGGCACTTGTCATTATGTGTTCCGCAATGGGACAGCAGGCGATGGTTATCGAGTCTATCCAGGCAGGGGCTAAAGACTTTATCGTTAAGCCTTTCCAGGCAGACCGTGTACTGGAAGCCGTCAAGAAAGTAGTCGGTTAAATGCTGCTTGCAATATCGAAGGATATGGATTCCTTTCTGCAGTTATGTACGGTACTCATAATATTTGTCTTCGTGCTTGCCGTGACATGGGCCGCCACAAAGTGGATTGCCAATGTACAGAACGGGCAGGCCGCCCAAGGGGGCAATATAGAGGTCATAGAGACATACCGTCTGACTGCGAATAAATATATTCAGATTGTCAGGGCTGGGGAGAAATATTTGGCGATAGCGATATGCAAGGATACGGTGACGATGCTTGCAGAGATACCTGCCGGTCAGATTCGTTTAGCAGATAAGCCGGCCGGTACCGTGCCTGACTTTAAGAAGCTGCTGGAAATGGCCAGACGGAAAGATGACAACCGAAAGAATGAAGAATAGGCGAGATAAATGAAGAAATATTTTTCCGGAAGAAAAGGGATGAGGTTAATATGCCTGCTGTTTATGGTGGGCATATTGTTATGTATAAGTCGTCCGGTTTCGGTATATGCTTCAGGCCGGGAATCCCAGCTGACAGGCTCCACGGATGAAAGGACAGTGGTGGATGACCCGGGTACGGCACAGACACCGGAAGACTTGAAGGAACTGAATATAGCCAATACCGTAACCATCACCTATAACAATGGGAACGGACAGCTAAATGGCAGCCTCAGGATTTTGCTGACACTGACGCTGATTGCCATAGCGCCGACTTTGCTTATAATGCTTACCTCGTTTACAAGAATCCTGATTGTTCTGCATTTTACGAGGGCAGCTCTGAATACCCAGACAGCACCGCCGAATCAGGTACTGATTGGGTTAGCTTTGTTTCTGACTTTTTTTATTATGCAGCCTACTCTGACGGCTGTATATCAGGATGCCGTCATTCCCTTTGAAGCGGGGGAATTGGATCAGGCAGAGGCTTTTGAGATTGGGATGAAGCCAATCCGGCAGTTTATGTACGGGCAGACGCAGACAAAGGATGTGCGTCTGTTTATGGAAATCAGCGGGACGGAATGGGAGAAAGAAGACGGCTTGGATTATATACCGAATACGGTCCTGATACCCAGTTTCATCATCAGTGAACTGCGGACAGCCTTTATTATCGGTTTTTTCATATATATTCCGTTTATTGTAATTGACATGGTGGTGGCATCCACCCTGATGAGCATGGGTATGATGATGCTTCCTCCGACAACGATTTCCATGCCTTTTAAGATTTTGCTGTTTGTGCTTGCGGACGGCTGGAACCTTATTATCGGAAGCTTGGTAAAGACGTTTTATTAGCTGCCGGAATCTTTTGGGACAGATGATTCCACAGGCGGCACAGGTGAGAACGGAGGCTTGGCATGACAATTGATGATGTATCCGCAATTACGGGAGAAGCATTGTTTCTGATAATTAAGACGGCGGCGCCGGTATTGCTTGTATCGCTGATTATAGGTCTTATCATCAGTATTTTTCAGACGGTGACGTCGATACAGGAGCAGACGCTGACATTTGTGCCAAAGGTACTCGGGATATTCCTGACGATTATCATTATCGGGCATTGGATGGCTAATGAAATGACTGGATTTATGCAGCGTCTATGGACGGATTTCAGCATATATATCAGATGATATGCAGATAATGCCTCTTGCCGGGACCGCAGGCTATAGAAAGGCATGGGGAGTATTATGATTGACTATCGTTTTACCTATGCGGATTTAGAATATTTTTTATTGATATTTACTAGGATTACCAGTTTCATATTCATCGTGCCTTTTTTCAGCATGAATAATACGCCGAGGAGGATTCGCATCGGGCTGGGGCTGTTCCTGTCGCTCATTATCTTTCAGTCGGTAACGCCCCATGAGACGGTGGAATATCACACATTGCTGCAGTATTTCACTATTGTGCTGAAGGAGGCCGTGGCGGGCCTGGTGATTGGGTTCGGCGTAAGCATGTGCAATACGATAGTATCTTTTGCCGGACGTATCATAGATATGGAGACGGGACTGTCGATGGTGTCCCTTATGGATCCGACCACAAGGGAGGCGACAAGCATCTCGGGCATGCTGTATCAGTATATGATTACTATGATGCTGATTCTCAGCGGGATGTATGAGTACCTGATTAAGGCGCTGGCTGACACTTTTACGTTAATACCGGTGAACGGCGCGGTTTTCCATATGGATTCGCTTCTCAGTGCGGTCATCCGCTTTATGAGTGAATATATTATTATCGGTTTCCGTATCTGCCTTCCGATATTTGCGGTAATGATTATGCTGAATTCTATTTTGGGCATATTGGCAAAGATTTCCCCGCAGATGAATATGTTTGCGGTAGGTATTCAGATTAAGGTGCTGGTCGGTCTGGGCGTGCTGTTTCTGACGGCAGGGATGCTGCCGGGAGCCGCCGATTTCATTTTTACGCAGATGAAAAAAATGGTAGTATCATTTGTAGAGGGAATGATGTAATGTTAGAATATAACCTTCAGTTTTTTGCGAAAGACGGTCCGGGCGGTGAGAAGACCGAGCAGGCTACCGGAAAGAAGTTAGCGGATGCACGAAAAGAAGGCCAGGTGGCGAAAAGTAAAGAAATAGGAAACGCTTTCGGCCTGCTTTCCCTGTTCCTGCTGCTGAAATTTTATGTGGGTTATATGGGCGAGCGTTTTATGGGGGGCTTTTACAGCATCTACACACAGATTCCCGACTATGTAAAAATGTATGACGGGAAGATTCCGGCGCAGAGCATGGCCACTGTGTTCCGGCATACGATGCTGGATTTGCTCCTGATTGTGGCACCGGTATTTCTTATCGGCGTATTTGTGGCTTTTATCTGTGATTTGGTGCAGGTGAAGTGGAAGCCTACAAGTAAGCCGCTGAAGCCGAAGCTGAGCAAAATGAATCCGGTGAAAGGCTTTAAGAAAATTATTTCCGCCGGCGCTTTAGTGGAATTGGTGAAGGCCATACTGAAGATTTTATTGATTGTGTATGTGGTTTATTCTTATTTAGGGGATAAAATCGGGCGGATTTATCTGCTTTACAGCATTTCCCTGAATCAGGCGATTGCCCTGATCGGGGATATGGTCATAAATTTGGGAATACGGGTTTCCGCGGTATACCTTCTGATCGGTTTTGCGGATTATATCTACCAGAAGCTTAAGTTCAAGGAAGATATGAAGATGACGAAGCAGGAGGTCAAGGATGAGTATAAGAATGCGGAAGGCGACCCGCAGGTAAAGAACAAACAGAAGCACCGTATGCTGGAAGTATCCAGAAGGCGTATGATGCAGCAATTGCCGGAAGCGGATGTGGTCATTACCAACCCGACCCATTACGCGGTGGCAATCAAATATGATGCGGAGAAGTACGATGCGCCTATGGTACTGGCAAAGGGGGAAGACCATCTGGCGCAGAAAATAAAGGAAATCGCAAGGGAGAACCATATAGAGATTGTGGAAAATAAACCCCTTGCCCGTATGCTTTATTCAAATGTGGAGGTGGGTGAGTTCATCCCTCCGGAATTATATCAGGCAGTGGCTGAGGTTCTTGCATATGTATACCATCTGCAGGGAAAAGCATAAGAAGAGAGGAGGAGTAAGGTATGAGGAAAGCGGATATAGGTGTTGCTTTGTATTTGCTGGCAGCATTTATCATGTTTATTGTTCCCATTCCCTCCCAGTTGCTGGATGTTTTATTGGCATGTAACATAGCGGTAGCGTTTACCATAATGTTTGGATGTATGTTTGCAAAAGAGGTATTGGAGCTTTCTTTTTTCCCTACCGTTTTGCTGTTCACTACCATTTTCAGAATTGCGCTGAACGTATCTTCCACTAGGCTGATTCTTACGACGGGCGACCCGGGTAACGTAGTTTCCACCTTCGGAAGCTATGTGGGCGGCAATGATTTGATTGTGGGCGCCATTATTTTCATTATTCTGATTCTGATTCAGTTTATGGTTATCAATAAAGGTTCCGAGCGTGTTGCCGAAGTAACGGCCAGATTTACGCTGGATGCCATGCCGGGTAAGCAGATGGCGATTGACGCGGATCTGAACACGGGAGCCATTGACGATGCGGAGGCAAAGCGGAGAAGGGATAAAATCCAGGAGGAATCCAGCTTCTTCGGCTCCATGGACGGTGCCGTGAAGTATGTGAAGGGAGATGCCACGGCCGGTCTGCTGATTACCGCAATCAACATTATAGGCGGCATTGCCATGGGGGTATTCCGTCAGGATATGGAAGCCGCAGCGGCATTGAATAAATATGCGGTGCTTACAATCGGTGACGGTCTGGTCAGCCAGATTCCGTCTTTGCTCATATCTTTGTCTACCGGTATTTTGGTTACGAAGGGTTCCAAGGAAGCGGATTTCGGCACTGTCTTGGTGAGCCAGTTTTTCGGCGTGCCCAAAGTACTGTATCTGGTGGGCGGGGTCCTGATTGCCTTAGGCATATTGACGCCGCTGAATAATTTTATTTTCCTGTCGTTAGGCATTTTCTTCATAGTAGTCGGAAGATTTATTGCAGGATCCATCGAGACGGCGGGCATTGAGTCGGAGGTGGACATGGACGAATCGGCAGCGGAGGAAATCAGGCAGCCGGAGAACGTGAACAGCCTGCTGCAGGTAGACCCTATCGAATTGGAATTCGGCTACGGCATTATTCCTCTTGCCGACGTGAACCAAGGCGGGGACTTGCTGGACCGTGTTGTTATGATCCGTAGGCAGATTGCGCTGGAACTTGGTACGATTGTCCCCATTATCCGTCTGCGCGATAATATACAGCTGAACCCCAACCAATATATTATCAAAATCAAGGGTGTGCAGGTTAGCGAGGGAGAAATACTGTTTGACCATTATATGGCCATGAACCCGGGGTATGTGGAGGAAGAGATTACAGGCATTCCGACTTTTGAGCCTTCCTTCCATCTGCCGGCCATCTGGATTACGGAAGGTCAGAGAGAGCGGGCAGAGAGCCTCGGTTATACGGTAGTAGACCCGCCTTCCATCATTGCCACTCATCTGACGGAGGTCATCAGACAGTATATTGCGGAACTTCTTACCAGACAGGATGTGCAGAACTTGGTCAACAATATCAAGGAGAGCAATCCGTCTTTGGTGGAGGAACTGGTGCCGAAGCTGCTTGGCATCGGCGAAATACAGAAAGTGCTGCAGAATTTGCTGAAGGAAGGCATTTCCGTCCGGGATTTGCTCTCCATCTTCGAGACATTGGCGGATTATTCCGCATCCACCAGGGATACGGACATTCTCACGGAATATGTGCGGCAGAGCCTGAAACGTGCCATATCCGGGAAATACTTCCCTGCCAATGAGACGACCAGCGTGGTGACGCTGGATCCGAAGATTGAGCAGGATATTATGAACAGCGTGAAGCAGACAGAGCAGGGGGCATATCTGGCATTGGATCCGGAAGAGACGAAGGCAATTATCGCATCGGTGGGAAATGAGATCCAGAAGCTGGAGAACCTAGGCAAAAATCCCATTGTTATTACATCGCCGATTGTCCGTATGTATTTTAAGCGGCTGACGGAAGACTATTACAGGGATTTGATTGTGGTATCTTATAATGAAATAGAGTCAAATATCGAATTACAATCGGTTGGGATGGTGACAATAGCATGATAATAAAAAAGTTCCAGGGAAAGACCGAACTGGACGCAGTCGAGGCGGCAAAGAAAGAACTTGGAAATAATGTGGTAATCATGAACGTTCGGAAGGTGAAGAAGAAAGGGATCCTGCGCTTCTTCCTGCGCGATACGGTAGAGGTTACGGTAGCTTTGGAAGAAGAAAACGAACGATATGCCCCGGTCAGGACGGAGGAAAAGAGGGAGCCGGCAGCGGTTCCGGGCACTGTTTTCCCTGCCGTGAGGGAGGGGTATGGGAACAGAAGCCAGACAGCGGAGGATTTGTCCGAGGAACGGCGGGACAATGCATTTTTGGAGGAAAAGCTGAACAATCTTCATTCGCTGCTGGAACAGCAGCTTCAGAAGCCGGAGGAGGAACGGACGGAAGAGGAAGAGGAAGCGCCG
>CAJTVK010000019.1:32468-44627 GCA_910579645.1 uncultured Lachnospiraceae bacterium
CCAGCGAACTGGAAAAATTCATGAAGCTTCTGTATAATACCATGCTGGACAATGAGGTCAGCGAGAAATATGCAAATCAGATTATCGATGAAATCGAGAAGAACGCAAAGCCCAATACGCCCTTTGACTATGCGCTGACCAACATTTATCAGAAGATGATACTGAAATTCGGAAAGCAGGAAGGCATCACTCCTGCGGAAAAAGGGACAAAAGTAATTTTTTTCATCGGCCCCACGGGCGTGGGGAAGACGACGACGATAGCCAAAATCGCTTCCAGATATATTGTGGATGAGAAGAAAAAGGTGGCTCTCATTACGTCGGATACCTACCGCATTGCGGCGGCGGAGCAGCTGAGGACTTATGCGGGCATATTGGAGGTGCCGTTCCGCATTGTATACACACCGGAAGAAATCAAGGAATCGCTGCGGGATTTTATCGGATTTGATTATATATTTGTGGATACTTCCGGCCATTCATATCAGAATGAGGAGCAGAAAGCGGCGATGAAGGAGATTGTCCATTCGGTGGACGGAGAGGCGGAAAAGGAGGTTTTCCTGGTTCTGAGCGCAACGACAAAATACAGGGACCTGCTGAAGATTGTGGATGCATATACGGAAGTCACAGGCTATAAGCTTATTTTTACCAAGTTGGATGAAACGAGTGCATATGGCAACTTGCTGAATATTAAATTGTATACGGGAGCGGCGCTTTCTTATGTGACCTGCGGACAGAATGTGCCGGATGATTTGGAAGATTTCAATCCCCAGAAGACCGTAAAGCAGTTGCTTGGAGGAAAGTAGGAGGAAAGTACGAGTATGGATCAGGCTGAACAGTTAAGGAACCTCATAAAAGCCAACAGTCGTCCACAGAGGCCCTTGGCGCGCGTCCTGACAGTGACGAGCGGAAAGGGGGGAGTCGGCAAGTCCAATACATCTATTAATCTGGCGATTCAGTTTCGGAAGATGGGGCAGAAAGTAATTATTTTGGATGCGGATTTTGGGCTTGCAAATATCGAGATTATGTTCGGCGCGGTGCCGAAGCATAATCTGAGTGATTTGATATACAAAGGAAAAAACATTAAGGAAATTATAACTTGGGGACCCATGGAGGTGGGTTTTATTTCGGGCGGGTCCGGAATAACGGGGCTGTCGAATCTGACTTTGGATAACTTAAGGACAATTATTCAAAGTCTTTCGCAATTGGATGAAATGGCCGATACTATAATTGTGGATACAGGGGCGGGCATTGCAGACTCGGTTATGGAGTTTCTGGTAGCCAGCAGTGAGATTCTGCTTGTCACGACGCCGGAACCTACTTCCATCACGGATTCTTATTCTCTGCTGAAGGCGCTCAGCAGACATCCGCAATTTATCAAAGAAGAGACAAGAATTAAACTGGTGGCAAATAAAATTCAGAAGCCGGGGGACGGGAAAATATTGTATGAGAAGCTGAGCACCGTGGCCGGAAAATATCTGAAGACACCTATGGAATATTTGGGGGAGGTACCGGAGGATTCTCAGCTCAGCCGGGCAGTCATGCAGCAGAAACCGGTATCCATGGAATTCCCCCGTGCCAGGTCGGCGCAGGCTTATGAGCAGATTGCGGCAATATTGACGGATATGCCCGTTGAGGAAACCGATAACAGGAGAGGGATGGCATCATTTTTCTCCCATATATTTAATATAAAAAGATAGGGGATGAGAAGATGGCGGGATTATTATCAAAGTATGTGCTGCCGGGGGACAGGGTAGACATACGCACGGTCAAAAAAAGACGGAACCAGGAGGAAGAGCCGGAGGTCAGGATCTATCAGACACATGTATATGATGTCTTAAGCGGGGATCGGATAGAGGTAGTCATGCCCATGGAGCAGACAAAACTGATTGTGCTTCCCATCGGCTCGGAACATGACATGATTTTCTGTGCCAAGAGCGGGATGTACCAATGCAGGGTAAAAGTAGTGGACAGAGATAAGAAAGGCGAAAATTATCTGCTGGTCATGGATTTGATAAGCAACCTGTGCAAAGAGCAGAGAAGGGAGTATTACCGGTTCAGCTGCGCGCTGGAGATGCAGTCACGAAGGCTGGAGGCGGAAGAGGCTCAGGCCGTGGAGAAAGAGGTAATTGTGGAGGAGCAGGTGATGCCCAACCTGCCGCTTAAGAGAAGCATTATCGTAGATATCAGCGGGGGAGGGCTGCGGTTCGTTTCGGACCATACTTATGAACTGGGCAGTATCCTGCTTTGCAGGTATCAGCTGGATATGGAGGATAAGAACAAAACATTTGAACTGCTGGGAAAGGTACTGGCAGTGAATGAGGTGGAGAACCGCCCCGGATTTTACGAACACCGGGTGCAATATATAAATATAGACAAGGACGAACGGGAAGAAATTATCAAATTTATTTTCAAAGAAGAACGGAAAGACCTGAAAAAAAGGTAACAGATTGCTGAATTAGGGAACCCAACCGACAGATTGGGGGGATTGGAGAGTTTTTATGAAAAAAATATTGATAGTTGATGACTCTGCACTCGTGAGAAGAGTTCTGTGTGATATAATTAATAAAGATGAAAGATTCCAAGTGGAGGATAGGGCTGCCAACGGTTTGGAAGCATTGGAACTGTTGGAGAGAAAAAGCTATGATGCGGTAGTCTTGGACATCAACATGCCGAAGATGGACGGACTTACCGTGCTGAAAGAACTGCAGAAACGTAAGATTCCGGCAAGGGTAGTCATGGCCAGCACCTATACAAAGGAAGGCGCAAAGATTACAATGGATGCCTTGGAACTGGGGGCCATTGATTTCGTACATAAGCCGGACAATGCGGCAGGGTGCAGGAGGGACGGTTTCCAGAGCCGCCTGATAGAGATTCTGGCGGCGGTGACGGAGAGCAAGATGCCGTCATTCTCGAAGCCTTTTTCCATTGAGGAAGTAAAGAAATCGCGAAAAATGGTGGATTTGCTCAGCAAGCATGAGGGTAAGCTGACCGGTAAGAGGATTGTTGCGCTGGCCAGTTCCACGGGCGGCCCGAGAGCGCTGCAGTCCGTCATTCCGAGATTGTCCGGAAAGCTGAATGCGCCGGTAGTTATCGTACAGCATATGCCCATGGGCTTCACTACGTCTTTGGCGGAGAGGCTTAACAATCTCAGCGAGCTGACCGTGAAAGAGGCCAAAGAAGGCGATGAACTGATAGCCGGCAATGTATACCTCGCCATGGGCGGTAAACATCTGAACGTGAATTACTCCGGCGGCAAGCATGTCATCCATTATTCGGACGAACCGACGCGGGAGGGCGTGAAGCCTTGTGCGGATTATATGTACGAATCTCTTGCGCGGAGCAGCTATGACAATATCATATGCGTCGTCCTGACCGGGATGGGGGCGGACGGAACCAAAGGAATCTCTTATCTGAAAAACAAAAAGAAAATTCATGTTATTGCTCAGAATGAGGAAAGCTGCGCGGTATATGGCATGCCTAAGAACGTCGTGAACGCAGGGATGGCAAATCAAGTGGTTCCTTTGGAGCAGGTCGCACAGGAAATAATGATGAACGTGGGGGTAATGTAAAATGGATGTAAGCCAATATCTCGAAATATTTATTGACGAAACAAAGGAACATCTGCAAAACTTGAATACAGAGATTCTGAATCTGGAACAGGATTCGGAAAATGTGAATACAATTAACGAAATCTTCCGGGCAGCCCATTCCCTGAAAGGCATGGCAGGAACCATGGGATTTAAGAGAATGCAGACTCTGACTCATGATATGGAGAATGTTTTCTCGGAAGTTCGCAACGGGTCCATTAAAGTAAAAGGCAATATGATAGACATTCTTTTCCAGTGCCTGGATGCATTGGAGGAATATCTGAATATTATTCAGGAAACCGGCGACGAGGGAACCAATGACAACGATCCCTTAGTAAAACAACTGAATGAGGTGCTGAATTCCAAGGAAGGCGGGGAGCCGGCAAAGAAAGCGGCGGAGCCGGCCAAAAAAGCAGAGTCAAATGATGCGGACGGGCAGAAATGGCTGTCTATTAAGTACGATGAGACGCAGAAGCATGTCCTCCGGGAGGCAGTGGCGCAGGGCAAGAATATTTTCGGCCTGACGGTAAAAGTGCAGGAGGCCTGCATCCTTAAGGCGGCAAGGGCGTTCCTTGTGTTTAAGGCGTTGGAGGATCTGGGGGAAGTCATTATCTCCAATCCGTCGGTGCAGGATATAGAAGACGAGAAATTCGATTTGGATTTCAGTTTGGTATTTATTACGGAAAGCCCGTTGGATAGGGTGATTCAGGTAGTGAAAAGCGTATCGGAAATAGAGGATGCGCAGGGAGCGGCCATAAGCGGCGAGAAAATAAAGGATATTGCCGGGGAAGCCGCACCGAAAGAAGAGACGCCGGCACCGGAGCCGGAGGCAGTGGCGGAGAAGCCGGCCGCAGAGAAGCAGCCGCCGGTACCGCAGGCAAGTACTGCAAAAGGAAATGAAAAGAAGAATCAGGTATCGAAGCCGGCGGTGAACCGGACGGTACGTGTGGATATCGAAAAGCTGGATGTGCTGATGAACCTTGTCAGCGAGCTGATTATTGCGAAGAACTCGCTTGTATCCGCTTCGGTAGGGGACAGGGGAACGAACAGCGGCGTGAACGAACATATTGAATATCTGGAGAGCGTGACCACGAACCTGCATGAGTCCGTCATGAAGGTCAGGATGGTTCCCATTGAGAGCGTGGTAAGTAAATTCCCCCGTATGATCAGGGATCTTACCAAGAAGCTGAATAAGAAAATGGAACTGTACATGTCCGGGGAAGAGACGGAACTGGACCGTACCGTGGTAGATGAAATCGGGGATCCGCTGATGCATTTGCTGAGGAATGCGGCAGACCATGGCTTGGAGTCGGGAGAAGTCCGCAAGGCGGCTGGGAAGCCGGAAGTAGGCTCCATTTTCCTGGATGCTTATCAGGACGGAAACAATGTAGTGATTGAAGTGCGTGACGACGGCGCGGGCATCAATGTGGACGAAGTCAGGGAGAAGGCAATCAGCAAAGGAGTCATTACGCCGGAACAGGGCGAGAACATGACCGAGCAGGAAATCACCAATCTGCTGTTCCATGCAGGGTTCTCCACCGCAAAGCAGGTGTCGGATATATCCGGCAGAGGCGTCGGGCTGGATGTGGTAAGGTCCAAAATCGAGGCACTCAGCGGTGAAGTGGAAGTGAAGAGCAAGATGGGAGTGGGCAGTACATGGACCATCAGGCTGCCGCTGACGCTGGCTATCATCCAGGCGCTCATGGTAGATGTGGGCGGCGAGAAATATGCCATTTCACTTGGCTCCATCCAGACAATCGAAGACATTACGCCGGATGAGATTAAGACGGTACAGAACAAAGAAGTTATTAATCTGAGGGGAATCGTCATTCCGATTATCAGGCTGAACGGAGTCCTTGATATCGAAAGCAAAAAGAATCCGGAAGACAATATGACAGTGGTTATTGTGAAGAAGGGTGACAGGCTGGCAGGGCTTGTTGTGGACGAACTGATGGGACAGCAGGAAATCGTCATCAAGTCGCTGGGCAGATATATCACCAAATGCAAGATTATCAGCGGCGCAACAATTCTGGGTGACGGCGAGGTTGCATTGATTCTTGATACAAATGCATTGTTTTAAGTTCATATTGCAGGAGGGACAGTGAATATGGAAGATTTAAAGGATTTACGGAATGAGACTACCCAGTTTATAATTGTTCGGCTGGGGGAGGAACAATACGGGATAGATATCAAGTATGTGGATAATATTGTGCGGATGCAGCATATCACAAGGGTGCCCAAGGTACAGCCATATCTGAAAGGCGTCATCAATCTGCGGGGGGAAGTGATTCCTGTCATGAGTATCCGGGTGAAGATGGATCTGCCGGCGGACGAGTACACGAAAGCTACGAGGATCATTATTCTGAAGCTGGAGCAGCAGGGGAACATCGGCATTATCGTGGACGAAGTGAAGGAAGTCGTCACACTGGAAAATTCACAGATTGAAAAAGTTGCTTATGACAGCAAGGAAGAAAAGGATTATTATATCTTCGCCATAGGGAAATATGCGGACGGCGGCTTGATATCCTTGCTGGATTTAAATGCAGTTGTACTGGAAAAAGAAAGCGTATAGGAGGTCATTATAGTGGCTGATCTTACTTTGGAGACAATGTCTAATCAATATTTCGATGTTTTGAAAGAGTTGGGAAACATAGGGGCGGGCAATGCGACAACGGCGCTTGCCCAGATGCTCCAGTGTAAAGTGGATATGTCCGTGCCTCAGGTTAAGCTGCTTGAGTTCAAAGATGTGGCGACCCTGATGGGCGGTGAGGAACAGCTTATGGCAGGTATTTACCTCGGGGTGGAAGGGGATATTACCGGAAGCATTATGTTCCTTCTGGAACAGAAGAGTGCAAGGCATCTGGTCGGCAAGCTGATGGGCATGCCGACGGAAGGAGATAAGTTTACCGAGATGGAGATATCCGCCTTGCAGGAAGTGGGGAATATCATTACCGGTTCTTATCTGAATTCGCTGTCCATGATGACAAACCTGAAGATATATCCGACCATCCCTTCTCTGGCGATGGATATGGCGGCGGCTATATTGAGCGTGCCGGCTATAGAGTTTGGGGTAATAGGGGATAATATCCTTTTGATTCAGACCCAGTTTTTTGATGAAATACAGCTGGATGGATATTTTATTCTGATTCCGGAATTGGAATCTTATGTAAAAATTTTGTCGTCTCTTGGAATTTCGTGGGGATAATAGATACGAAGGTTGGGAGCTGGGAAAGATATGAGTGAAGTAATTAAAGTAGGAATGGCAGATCTGAATATATGTGTCAGTCCGAATTCTATCACTACGTTAGGGTTAGGATCATGCGTCGGCATCGCAATCAGGGATCCGGTGACCAAAGTCGGCGGCCTGGCGCATATTATGTTGCCGGACAGCACACAAATAAGGAATAACAGCAACATCCCGAAGTTTGCGGATACCGGGATTGCCGAACTGGTAAGGCTGATGGTGGCAAAGGGCGCCAACAGGGGCCGCATGGTAGCCAAGATAGCCGGCGGGGCGCAGATGTTTGCTTTTCAGAATAAAATGGAAATGGTGCGTATCGGGGAACGGAATGTGGAGGCGGCACGGAAAAAGCTGGGGGAACTCAAGATACCGATTCTGGCTTCGGACACCGGGGACAGCTACGGGAGGACGGTAATTTTCTACCCGGAGAACGGTGATTTTGTCATTAAGGCCGTAGGAAGGCCACAGAAGGTAATATAGAAGGCGGGGAGACCGATCATGAAAAGAAAACTGATACCACCTTTTTGGATGCTATTGGCAGGGGCGGTCAGCAGTCTGATTATGTACATTCTTCATTATGAAACGAAAAATATGCTGATAATACTGCTTGGCGTGCTGGTTGTTTTTTATATGATAGGATGTCTGTTCAAATGGATGCTGGATTTGTTCGAAAAGCAGAACGAGCCGTTAATGGAAGAGAAAGAAATTGTGTCGGAGGACGAACTGGCGGAAGCAATGGCCGGGATGGATGAAGGACAGGTGGATGTGGATAGCTGATTGAATAAGGACATCAGGAGGAGAGTATGGACGAAGCAGAAAAGAAGAAATTGTGGGAGGAATATGCTAAGGGAAAAACTCCCGAGATACGGGAAAGGCTTATTCTGGAGTATGCTCCGCTCGTAAAACTGGTGGCCGGAAGGCTTAGTATGTATCTTGGCTATAATGTGGAATATGACGATTTGGTAAGTTATGGGATTTTTGGCCTGATTGATGCCATAGATAAATTTGACAGCATGAAGGAAGTTAAGTTTGAAACATATGCCAGTCTCAGGATAAGGGGAGCGATTCTGGATCAGATTCGTAAATTGGACTGGATTCCTAGGACAATAAGGCAGCGGCAGAAGAAAATAGATACCGTGATTAAGGAAATAGAGGCTGTAAAAGGGAGAAATGCCAAAGAGGAAGAAATCGCAGAGGCGTTGGGAATATCTGCTGACGAGTATGGAGAGTGGCAGTCCCAGATGAAGATTACTAATGTAGTTTCCTTAAATGAGTTTATGGAGCAGGGAACGGAAGTCCCGGCGGAGAACAACAAGAACGCACATTTTGACAGCCCGGAAGAAGTGATAGAGAAGGAAGAACTGAAGAAGGTGCTATCAGAGGCACTGGCAGTTCTGACGGAAAAGGAACGGCGGGTTATTGAATTATATTATTATGAGGATTTGACACTTAAGGAAATCAGCAATATATTAGAAGTATCCGAATCGAGGATTTCGCAGCTCCATACAAGGGGACTGCAGAAACTAAAGTCTAAAATGGGAAACTATATGGGTATTTTTGCATAAGCGGGGTAAATGATATGAATGGATATTTTCGGTTGATTTGTGAGGAAAACAACACGTATCTCCAGATAGAGCCGCCTTCTGACGGGGGGGAACCTGCCGGAATTAATGAAATCATGGAGTATCTGAACAGTAGGAATATTGAATTTGAAAGTCAGGCACTTTATTCGGTAATCGGCAAGGCGGATACGCAGAGACTAAGGCTCAATAGAAATACCCATATGGAGGAGCGTGAAAATTATAAACTGGTAATCAGTCCGGATAAGATGCAGGCAATTGTCCGTTTTTACGCACCGTCTAAAGGTGGGGAACTGATGTCGAGGAATGAACTGATATCGGATTTAGGATTTAAGGGCATTAAGTTTGGCGTTCAGGATGTGGAAATTGATAAGTTTTTCAAGAGCAGGAGATACTGTGAGAATATAGTGGTGGCGATGGGGAAGGAACCGCGCCATGGTTCGGATGCGTATATAGAATATTATTTCAATACGGATGTGAAAGCCCGTCCTACGCTGAAAGAGGACGGGAGCGTGGACTTCTTTCATCTGAATACTATCAGTCATTGCCAAAAGGGGGATATGCTGGCAAAGCTTTTTCCGGAAGATTTGGGGGAGCCGGGGAAAAATGTTCTGGGAGAGCCGTTAAAGCCTAGGGATGTAAAGAAGAAAAAACTGAAGTTCGGAAGAAATATAACGCTGTCCGAAGACAAACTGATTCTGACGTCGGAGGTGGACGGCCATGTGACTCTTGTGGACGACAAGGTATTTGTTTCCGACGTGCTGACGGTAGACAATGTGGATAACTCTACCGGAAATATAGAATATGAAGGCAGCGTGCAGGTAAACGGCAATGTCTGCGCAAACTTTTCGGTGGTAGCCAAAGGTAATATTGAAGTAAGAGGCGTTGTGGAAGGCGCATATCTGCAGGCCGGCGGAGACATCATTATTGCAAGAGGAATGAACGGCATGGGGAGCGGTGAACTAAAGGCCGGCGGCAATATCGTGGCTAAATTTATGGAAAATGCCTCAGCCATGGCAAAAGGGTATGTATCTTCGGAGTCCATCCTTCACAGCAGCGTGCAGGCGGGCGACGAAGTTACCGTCAGCGGAAGAAGGGGCTTCATTACCGGAGGACGTGTATGCGCGCTGAACAGCGTAACGGTGAAGACTCTTGGTTCATCCATGGTGGCGGATACGGTAGTGGAGGTAGGGGTGGACCCTACGCTGAAATTCCGGATTCAGCAGATACAGAAGGAAATCGCGGAGGCGGCCAGAGTGGTGAAATCGGTACAGCCTTTGCTGACTGCCACGCAGCAGAAACTGGCAAAGGGGATTAAGCTGTCACCGGATCAGATACAGTATATGAAGTCGCTGATTGCGCTCAGCCAGGTGAAAAAGAAAGAAGTGGAGACGAAGACGGCAGAGATGGAGTCCATGCAGGATTCGCTTGGAAACCTGACCAGTGCGGCAGTCAATGTATCCGGCGTGGTATTTCCCGGAACAAAGATCTGCATTGGGGATTCTTCCATGATTGTCCAGAGCCAGATGCAATATTGTAAGTTCATCAGAACCAGCGGAGAGGTTAAGATGACAGCGTTATAGGATAAGGAGGTCGTGCTTTATGTCAATCAATCGTATTGAATTGCAGGGAACTATAACAAGGGCGCAGGATTTTACGACCATTAAGCAGAATGAAGATAACAAAGGAATGGTGGACCAGTCGAACTTCCAGATGCAGTTTAATAAGACGGTTGACCAGAAGCTGACACATGTACGCCAAGGGGACAATGCGGAAGGCAAAGGAAAGGGAGCCGATGCAAGGGAGAAAGGGAACGGTGAGTATAGCGGAGACGGCGGCAGGAACCGCAGACGGAAAGCCGGGGAAGAAGAGGACGGGAAGGTTGTGCTGAAGGGCATGAGCAGGTTCGACATGAAAATTTAGCGGAAGTAGGGCTATTATGGGAGTAACGGAGATTATTCTTATTATTGTAGGTGCGGTTGTCCTGATTATAAGCTGTATTGTCCCGGCCGGGAAGTCGGAAGGGAGTGCAGCGCAGGTGCCGGCCATTGATGAGAAAACGGTCAGAAATATGGTGGAAAAAGAAATTGAGGGTACAAAAAACCATATCAGCGATATGGTGGATGAAACCCTCAATTATTCCATGGAGAAAACCGAACGGGTCATGGAACGGCTGGCAAATGAAAAAATTATGGCGATTAACGAGTATTCCGAGCAGGTACTGGCCGCCATCAATAAAAATCATCAGGAAGTGATGTTCTTATATGATATGCTGAATGATAAGCATAAGAATCTGGTAAATACGGTAAGCGAGGCATCCAAGAAAGCGAAGGAAATCCAGCAGACGGTAAGGGATGCGGAGATAACGGTGAAGGAGGCCGTGGAAACGGCCGCAGAGGATACGGATTCAAGGGCAGAAAGCGGCGAAAGTGCAGGACATGCACCGGAAAACGTAAAACATTCAGGAAACAGGACGGAGCGGCAAGTTCCGGAAAGGGCTAAGGCAGGAGAGGCCGCAGCCGAAAACGGGGAAAGTCCGGAATTCCTGCCGATTATGCCCCCAAGGGCGGAACTGGTGCAGGGAGTCATAAAAGAAGAGGACATATCCGCCGGGGCGGCTCGGAAAGAACCGATGCAGGAAGAAGAGCCGGAGGACGGAAAGAACAATAATGATAAAATATTGAGGCTGCATAAGCTGGGAAAGTCAAAGACCGCCATTGCGAAAGAATTAGGGCTAGGCGTTGGGGAAGTAAAACTGGTAATTGATCTGTTTGAGCAGTAGAATACCGGAAGAACATAGGCAGGAGCAGTTATGAACTTAAAATATTATCTGAGAGGGCTTGGTTTGGGAATCGTCATTACGGCAGTGCTGTTGGGCATTACTGCCGGCGGCAGGAAAGAAACATTGTCGGACGAGGCAATTACCACAAAGGCCAAAGCATTGGGAATGATAGAGGAATCGGAATTATCCGAATATGTGGAACGGGCGAAGGCGGATGCCGAAGCGGAACTGCGGGAGACTTTGGAGGCGGAGCTGCGTACCAGCCTGCAGGAGGAACTGCGGGCGGAGTTAGAGGCGGAAGCGCGGCTGCAGCAGCCGGAAGGCCAATCGGAGGAACAGGCGGAGGGCCAATCGGAGGCAGGAAGTGGAGAAACGGAGCCGGCGGAACCGGAACAAGAGTCCATTGAGTTTACGGTGCATAGCGGGGAAAAGGTAAAGGACATCAGCGAACGGCTGGAGGAAGCCGGTTTGGTGGAGTCGGCATCCGAGTTTGAGAAATTTCTGCTGGGCAACGGCTATGACCGGTCTGTGGTGGCCTATAAATACCGCATACCGGCAGGGGCGGATGAGGAACAGATTGCCGCCATGCTCACGGGACAGCAGGTGGGGAGGCAGTGATAATTGATTTCAAAGGGATAACAGCCTTGCCGATTGCGGTACGGCTGTTAATTTTTGATGACAGTCAGCCCATGAATGTGTAAACTTAGCCAAGAGGGAATCTGCCCCTCGCCGCCTGCGGCTCGGAATGGGCAGATTCCGTAACAGAGAAGCCGCAGACAACTGTTACACTATTTTTGTTACAGTTCAGCCTGAATGCAGTGTTGAGAGGCGGACGCATGAGAGGGATTTTTTTGCGGGACGGCGGCAGCGGGAGCGCCTGTCCCGGTTTTCCGTGCGCTTTTTCCGGCTGGGAGTTTCTAAGCAGAATGGCGTATGTTATCACAGGCTGCGGGACGCCCTCAAGCGGCATCC
>CAJTVK010000020.1 GCA_910579645.1 uncultured Lachnospiraceae bacterium
TGCGCCAACCGCAAGGTTATCCTCCATGACGATGTTCCCGTATAAGATAATGCCCGTCTCGTTCTTGTAGCAGATTGTTCCGCCTGCATAGCTTTTTTCCTCCGAACGGTTTCCTGTAAAAGTGCAGTCACGGATTTCAAGGGGCTCCGTCCCTTCCCCGTCCAAAGTCTGGATGGCGCTGCCCCTTCCGGCCACGTTCCCGGTAAAGGTGCATCCGTCAACTACCGGCCTGTGCCCCGTTGCGGTGCATAATCCTCCGCCGTCATAACCGGAACTGTTCCCTTCAATCAGGCTGTCCGTCAATGTAAGGGGCGCACGGCTGTACAGGCCGCCGCCGGTGGAGCCTGCGCTGTTGCCCGAAAAGGTCATGCCGGAAAGTTCAGCGCTCCCCTGAAGGTATATACCGCCTCCCCATGCCGCATAACAGCCCCGGACAGTTCCTGAGACTACGGTTACATGGGAATCCTTTTCCGACTGGATACCTCCGCCAGCCCCTGCCGCATAGCAGTTTTGGATCAGACCTCCGTCCATGGCAAGGCTGCCGCCCTGCCCCACAAACAGCGCCCCGGCTGTGTGGAACGGCCTGCCACCGTCTCCCCCGTTCCCATCCGTGTTGTAATTATTCTGTAAGACAGTTCCGCTCCCCATGATATAAGAGCCATTCACATAGATAAGGGGGCTGTTCCAGATACTGCCGGTATTGTTAAAATCCCCATCCAGCACTGCGCCGCCGTCAAAGACGATATCCTGTGTGGAAAAGCTATTCCCTGTCACTGCAAGCAATACGGTATTGTTGCCTGTTCCATAGCTGTTCCCGGTAAAACCCTCTTCCCGGCTGATTGTCACCGGTTTTCCTGCGTCTTCACTTCTTAGAGTAATGCCATCCGCCGTAACTTCAAGTGTCGAGGCCACCCTGCAATCCTTAAGGACCGTAATCGTATCCCCATCCTGTGCATTGGCAAAAGCCTCTTCCAGCTCCTCATAACCGATATCCCCAATCCTCGCCTCATACGTAACGGTAATATCCTGCCCCTGGTTCGGTTTCCAGTTGGCGTATAGGTTCACATCCCTGTCCGGGGTATAGGAATCCCCCGGCTTTCCCCTTGACAGGAACGTAACCATGCCTTCCTCTTTGACCGCATCCATCCAGCTTTCGAGGTAATGCCCCTCGTAAGTTCCGTCCGGAAGGGTGATGCTCTCCCCCTTCGGCACGGTAACACTCCCAGTGTCACACTGCCCCTCATAGGCTTCAAATACGACCGTATAGGTTCCTTCCTCCTCCGCTCTCACAGATTGAGGAACACCGCCGAATATCCCCGCTCCGAGGGTGGATAGCATCACTGCGGATAGGAGAAGCTTTGGTAATCTTCTTTTTCTTCCCATTTCGTTTCCTTTCTTTTCTGTAGTTGTCAGGGAATCAGCCCGGATTCCTTCCGGAATTTCCCGGACTGCCCTGCACACGGTTTCAGGGGCTGCGCCCCTGTGTCTGCAGCATGGTATATCCTCCATGCTGCCAACGCCTGCAAATTTGGGCGTCAGCATTTTCACAGTATCCTCCACACCACCTCCTCTCAGCCAGCCCATGGAAAGGCATAAATATTTCCTGAATTTATGCACTTCCATGGAATGGCTGGATAATCTCTGTAAATATCCGTTCCCACGGACATTTCTTTTTGCAAAAACAGTTTTTCCAATCTCCACCTTATAAATATAAAAACGCCAGTACCCTCATCAGGATTTTCATTTGCCCAGCCCCCTACTGGCAGGGAATATGCAGGGCGGGGTGGCTAATCCGCTCCATAGTCCGAATCAGGGAACGCTTCCCTCTCCCTGCCCGTCTTCCGGCGTGCTGTTCCGGCTGCCCTCACCGGGCAGAAGTATCATTATGGCTCCCCTTAGGGCTTCCTGCCACAGGAAGTCCCGCACCGGATGCCGCTCGCTGCCTTCCTTCTCCTGTTACGGTCCTTCGGTTTACCCCATGCGGGGCAGGCAGGTCATGGCGAAGCTCCTTGTCCGATGCAACTTTATCAAAAGAATGCCTCTTAAAGCCGCTGCATACTGATATTCAGTTTTCAAGTTTCCTACATTCAGGCGGAAAGCCTTTGGCTTAATAGCCTGTAATAAGCATAAAGGATTATTGGAAATTCTTTTACACGCAAAAGTGGGTATTTTTGTCAATCCTTACCCATCTTTGTGGGTATCCGGATATCCGTCGCCAAGTTCTGCAATACTCTGACAAAATAATGCAAAATAAAAGACGCCCAAAGATTTCCCGTTTCTTTGAACGTCTCTAATCCAATCCAATTTTCTTTGCCTATAATAACCAGTCAATCATAAAACAGATAGCTCTTTCTGAGCTATGTAATCTGCCATACCGCCATCAATTTAATCCAAAAATTTATCCTTATACTTAAATATGGAATCCATTACTGCTATGGCATACTTAACCTCACTGGCCGTTTTATCCTGAAACAACAGGTATGCCGCATCCTGCCAACCTCTGTACCTTTCTCCCATCACACCGATATCTACAAGAACAGCAAGAGAAACCCCAAGGACAGCCGCTATCCTGATCAACGTTTCCAGCCGCGACCCACTCTGTCCTGTCTCTACCTTCTGGATTGCCGTAAGCGACAGCTCCGTCTTTTCTGCAAGCCGCTCCTGCGTCAATCCCTTTTCCATCCGTATCCTTCTGACATTTCCTCCAATCCTGTCATAGTATGCTCCGCACAAAAATTCCATTTACTTTTATGTATCCCCCATAAGCTTCATTTACAGTTGCGTTTCCAGACCTTCACCTCCTGTTTCCCTGACATATGTCTTCTATCCAAGTACCTTCCCCATACTAAAGTACTGCATCCCTTCTTCACCACAAAAAAACAGCGGCAGCCATCTTACCGTAATCTGCCACTTATAACAACCTCTGAATTTTCTGCCTGACCTAATTTTCCCCTCATTCCGGCAAAATTTTTTACCGGCACAATTATCATTCCTAATGTGTACCACCACATCCTCTACCGAACACCGGAACACTTCACAGATATAATCGATAGATGACAGGTTCATATTTTTATTGTGCTTTAAACGATGGATGAACGCTTTATTAAGACCATAATCAACTTCAAGGCTGTAAGTGGATATTTCTCTTTCGTTCATCATCCGCCAAAACGGATCAAATATCATCATAGGCATCTACACCTGTATTCTATAATATATAGGATTTTGGACTTATTTGCTATCCTGCATATCTGTAGGATAACAAAGTACTATGTGCCCTCCATCAACAAAAATCTTAATCTTCTATCGGACTGACGCGAAAGTTTTTTGTTTTCGGATAACATACTCAAATAATCTGCAAAAATAGTACAATAAGCAGAATCAGGGAATTTAACCCTAATTCTGCTTATCATCATAATATAAAATCATATATGCTCTGCCTCACAGTTGAAAAACCAACTGTTCTCCCTGACCGCCCAGTACAAACTATCTTACTTACAAATTTTATGTTCAATGTGTACCACTTCACTCCTGAAAGCAATATTCGGCAATGCCATAGAATTCCTTATATTGATTGCCATTACAGCACAATCCGGTTTTAATGCAAAAATTTCTTTCTCACCCCTATAATGATAATCCCATTTGGTTCATCCAAATCCAGCAGCCCGGAGTCCATCCCTATATACTGAAGAGTCGTCTCCTTATGCCCCACCCACCTATCAGTTCCGTGCTTTTCCTACCTTTCAGGCAGCGGATGGCAATACCTGCCAAATCTCCAATTCATATCAAACCTGTTCCCCCATATGCTCCTATGCCAATGCTCCCAATACTTTCAGGCTCTCTTTAGGAAACCGTTTTTGTGTAGAACGGTCAACAGCAATCAGTCCGAATGTTTTCCCAAATCCAGCCTGCCACTCAAAATTATCAAGAAGGCTCCAATGACAGTAACCGACCACCGGCAGTCCATCCTCCACACAGCTTTGCACTCCTGCATATGCTTCCCTGATAAATTCACAGCGTCTTTTGTCATCATCAGTCGCGATCCCATTTTCTGTCACCATAAGCTCTCCTTTAAAGTCTTTTGCAACTTTCCGGAGCACATGTCCAATCGCAGCCGGATAATCCTCATACCCCATCTGCGTCTGGGGTGAGCCCTGTGCCGGTTCCATTGCCCCTTCCGCTGATACGATCTTGCGGGAATAATTCTGCACTCCCAGAAAATCGTCTTCTTTGATGTAAGGCAGATAGAATCCGAAATCTTCCTTCCAAAGCCTCGCCGCCTCTTCCTGCCCGTCCTCTGTCGGCTGATAATCGAACAAGGATAAGGTAAGCCCTACTTTCGTGTCCGGCGAAATTCTCTTGACCGCCTGATACGCCTTCCGGTGTGCCCGCATAACAATCAATTCCTGCTCCTGACTTCTTGCCGTCAGGAATGTATTGATATGCTCCTTATCACAGCCAAACGCTTCCGCCTGTTCCTCCATTCCTTCCATAACAGCGCTCATATCCATGTTAATGCCAACCTGCACATTTCCCTCCCTCTGCATGAATTTCATCATATCCTCAATTACCTTTTGGAGCTGGAACCCCATATTTGCCTCGTTTATAGTGCATACATACGGAAGCTTTCTGCCAAGCCCTGACACCACATATTCCGCATACCGGGCAAAGGCATCTTCTACGTAGGAATCCGCCCATCCTCCTTTTCCGATCAGCCATGCAGGGCTTGAAAAATGATGAAGCGTCACAATCGGTGTGATATGGTTCTCCTCACAGCAGTCCAATACTTTTCTGTAATGGTCGATTTCGTTTTCATCAAAAACGCCTTCTTCCGGCTCAATCCTTGCCCACTCAATGGAAAAGCGGTATGCATTGCATCCTGCCAAGGAAAGCATTTTAATATCTTCCTCATATCTGTTATAGTGATCCACTGCATCCCCTGAACGTTCTGCAAATGCAGAATGTTCCAGATTTTCCATTACCCAGTTATCACTGTGGATATTGTTTCCTTCTACCTGATGGGCGGCAGTAGCCGCCCCGGTTAAAAACTTACTTTTCTGTGACATGAATAACAACCTCCTTTTGCTCCAGCCCATCCCCGGCTGCCCTCACCTTAATTTCCCCGGTTTCATATCCGGCACGGATTACAGCCAATGCCTTACCGTAATAAGTCGTGTGCGTATTACTATAAAAATTCTCCGCCATATGGGGTCTGGCGGAACCAAACGCCTGCAATATTCCCGCACCCTCTACCGTCACTACGATTTTCTGGTCTGCGGATGATTTCGTCACACCATTTTCGCCTGTCAAATCTATATTCAGATAACATAAATCCTGCCCGTTTGCCGTCATCTGCTTCCGTTCCGGATTCAGCCTGATCACAGTCTTCCCCTGAGCCGTTTCCAGCACACTTCTGGCTACTTCCCTTCCGGACGCATCAGATGCAACCGCTTCCAGTTTTCCCGGCACATACGCAACTTTTTTGAAGATTGTCCTGCACCCTTTTACTTTTCTTTTTCCTATGGAACTACCATTAAGCAGCAGTTCGATTTTATCGGCATTAGAATAAACTGTTACCTGCGTCCGCTTCCCTTCGTGTCCTTCCCATGACCAGCTTTCTACTGTATCCGTATCTCGCCACATGGAAGCAGACTGGAAGTCCTCCGCATAATTTACGGGTAATACACCAATGACCGGCTTATCTGTCAAATCCCATATTGCCCTGTTCCAGCCGGTTTCAGGACGCATTTTCCCGCAGATATCAATGACTCCCGACCCACCGGAAACAATCAGCCCGTCTTCTATATCCTTCTTTGTTTTTTTGTCTTTATACTGAATCGTGCCTATCCCGGATTCGCCCAGATAATCCCATCCCGTCCACATAAAATCACCAATCAGGTTTGGAATTTCCTTTACAAGCTTCCAGTTCTGGTACAATGACTTCGGCAATGTCTCTGACCCCATAAAGGCCCGTGCAGGATATTTTTTTGCCTCCTTTTTATATCTGGACGTTGCATAATTATATCCCGGAATATCCAAAAGTCCAGATACCTTCTCCACCACCTCGTCTGCCCCCTTGGACGCAGACTGCATATCCATAATTTTTCCCATTTTATTCATCATCACATTGAAAAAAGCACTGGTTGGTATGGAATCCATGGATTGCGTACCTGTTCCTTTGTCCTTACCATTTTCATCTGTCCCGTACATGCCTTTTCCTTTCGCCACCATAGAGGCCAGCATTAGATTAATACCCAGCGTGACCGGACGGCTTCCATCCAGATTCCGCACAAACTCCGCCATTTCTCCACACAGTTTCTGACCATCTGCTGCCCCTAAGTCCGAAATCTCATTTCCTATGGAATACATAATGACAGACGGATGGTTGTAATCTTTTAAGACCATAGCCTCCGTATCCTTTTTCCACCATTCTTGAAATGTCTTTCCGCCATAATCAAAGGGATTTTTCTGTATCATCCACATATCGAAGGATTCATCTATTACATACATTCCCAGAGTGTCACAGGCTTCCAGCATGGCCTTTGACATAGGGTTGTGAGAACTGCGTATAGCGTTAAATCCGGCTTCCTTTAAAATCTTTATCCGCCGCCATTCTGCGTCTGCAAATCCACATGCGCCTAATATCCCATTGTCATGGTGGATACAAGCTCCCCGCAGCAATACTTTCTTCCCGTTGACCTGATACCCATCTCCGCCCCATGACATCCTTCTCACGCCAAAAGAAACAGCGGCCTTATCCAGAATTTCCCCGTTCTTTTCCAAGCGGACCCAGCAGCAGTAAAGGAACGGGTTCTCTGCATCCCATTGTTTCAGGTTTTCCAGTTTAAAGGACGGATTTTGCCCTTCCCCGGACGCAAGGACATTTTCACCCTCCACGATTTCAGTCACAATTCTCGTATCGTTGCTGAAACTGCCCTCTATATTGACTTGAATCTGATTTTCACTTAATACATTGACCCTGATTCCTTCCGGCGCAATATATTCACACCCTGCCACATACAGATGCACTTCCCTGTAAATACCGCTTCCGGAATACCAACGGCTGTTCGGTGTCTGTGAATTATCCACAATGACCGCAATCTGATTTTCCTGCCCATAATTCAGATATTTTCCCAAATCCACATAAAAGTTGGTATATCCATACGGCCATCTTGCCGCTTCCTTTCCATTTACAAGTACCACAGCATTCCGGTATGCCCCCTCACACTCCATCAGTATCGTTTTAGACTTCCACTCCTCCGGTACATCCCATTTTTTATGATAAACATATTTGCCACCGTAAAAATATCCGGATGCGCCAGCAGTGGGTGCGTCTTTACTTCTTTTCTCATAAATCATAGCGTCATGCGGAAGGTCAACCTCCCACGTCTCGCTGCTCCCTTCTTTTTGCACAGTCCATCCATGATTAAAATCTATTTTTTTCATATCCGACAGCCACCTTTCTTCCTGCTAATCTTTCATTCTCTGTATGCAAAATGCTGTTCCATTGCGCAGTACGTGCAAAAGAACAGCACTTTTCAGATTCTTATCCCTAAAAATATTTATGACGCTTCTGCCTCGTTATTGCTTCCTATTACACGGTTGATCTCCGGCATCATTTTATCTAATTTATAGAAAGCAAGCATAATTGCCATCAGCACAAACAAGACGGCCGGAATCAACCCACATACTGCTGCGATTGTAAAGTTTGCGCTTCTGCTCTGTACCTCAACGGTGGCATCAAAGCCGCCAATCGTAAGCATAAGGCCAAGAAGCCCCGAACCAAGAGCACCGCCAAACTTACTTGCAAACCCTTTCACTGCCCCGATAGTTCCGTCCATTCGCTGTCTTCCCTTATATGCATTATAGGAGCCGCAATCCAATGCCATAAGGTTCATCAGATAAGTAATCGGCAGTGTGCCGACTCCGGTAATTACCGTTGCCGCTATCAAAACCGGAATGCTTCCGCCGGAAATAAATGTCACAAAACTTCCGACTGCATAGATAATACAGCCAATCTGTACCATTCTCCCCATAGGAATTTTTTTCAGCATAAGTGGAAAAAATATCATCAGCGGAACTGTCACCATGCTGACTGCGCTGATGAATCCCATAATCTCAAGGTTCTTCACAATATATGTATAGTAGTACGTGGCAACACCGGTACCTGTAACAAGGCTGTACACCAATTGCAGCGCAACAACCATATATACATATTTATTGCTCTTCAAAACGGTAATGACATCCTTAAAAGCAACCCTTTCGCTTACCGTATCCACTTTTTCCGTTTCCTTTACAAAGAAGAAACGTAAAATACCAATCACTGCAAGCGGAAGTGCAAACATGGCGATTACTGTTCTCCATCCGGCCGCAGAAGTAGCAATCCTTGCCATTGCAACTGGGAATATCATATTGATCACGATGCTTGCGACCATAATGATAATCCCGCCAAAAGAAGCCAGCTTCACTCTCTGTTCATTACTTCCGAATGCCCGTACCATATAGGGATTACCTGATGCATTAAGAAGCGTTGTAAATACTGAATTTACAAACATATACATGACAAATATCCAGACTGCCTTTACTGTCGTACTTGCCTGTGCTGGTGCTGAATATAACAGCCACGTGCAAAGCCACACACCAATAATAGCGAACTCATACGGGCGTCCTTTTCCCCATTTTGTGTCCGTCCTGTCAACGAGATACCCTGCAAACAAATCCGTGACTGCATCCACAACCTTGCTTGCCATCAACAGCCCACCCACCAAAGCCGGTTCCATGCCGAGCGTATTTGTGCAATAAATCGAAATAAAACTAAGTACAAGGAAGTTTGCTGATAATGACAAATCCCTGGCGCTCCACGCCCAGAATTTTACCACGCCGATTTTTCCCGGCTTATCCTTTTTATTTTTCATTTCCATACCTTCTCCTCTCCTTTTCTGGCCAATCCGCCGTTCTCTGTATGATCATAGCTTTATTTTATCTGTATTTGCCCTACTCAAATATCTCTAATTCGCTTTTATTTCTCTCTAATCGTCTTTTTTATTATATATAGCGAATAAGCGAAAGTATTGGCGAATTATTTTGACTTTGAGCATCAATAGCGATATAATAAAAATCTACAGGAGACGAAAGGGGATTGTTTTATGGACGGAAACGAAATCAGGCTGATGTTTTTTCAGGAGATGGCCTGCTCCTGCCACAATTTTTATCTGTGGACATTTGACGCTGAAATGAACCTGTTGCAAAGCAACTGCCCGGACAGTGACCTTTTACAACAGTGGTTTCTTCTCTGCCTCCATCAAGCCGATCCTTCTATGGAAATTTTCAATGCTTCAACGCCAGTTATTATCACTGGCATCGTCAATATGATGTGGATTGCCGTTCCGCAGCTCCCGGAAAATCCGAACACTTCCGATGCAGGACAGGCTTTCCGGCTGCATGTGCTGGGGCCCTTTTTCATAGATGATGTTGCCCTCCACAGCGCCGATTTAAGTTTTCTCCAAAAGGGCACTTCCCATCTGCTGCGCCGTCAGATTCAGGAAATCCTTCGGACGCTCCCTATCATTTCATGGAGCCTTTTGCAGGATTATACCATCATGATGCACCACTGCGTTACCGGTCAAAAAGTGACCCCCAGCGATTTCCGGTATTTCAGCCAGACAAAATCAGCTTCCCCATCAGAATCAAAAGCAGAAAAATCCTATACCATCCATGGTACTTTTCAGGCTGAACAGACCATGCTACAAATGGTACGGGATGGAAACCTTGAATTATTGTCCTATATTGACACCATTGCTGTCACGGGGCAGATTGGCAAACTCAGCAACGGCGATTTCATGCGTCAAATGAAAAATACCCTGGAGGTGGGAATCACCCTCTGTTCCAGAGCTGCCATTGAGGGCGGCATAAGCCCAGAACTTTCCTATAATCTATGTGATCAGTATTTTCAGGCGGTCGAAAGCTGCCATAACTTAAATGAACTCGCTTCCATTTCATATACCATGCACCGGGATTTTGTGGAACGTGTCCATAAGTGTAAAATGCAGCAATTCTCCAAGCCGGTTGCCGCGTGCTGTGATTACATTATGATACATCTGGAAGATGAAATTTCCATTACGGACCTGGCACAGCATACCGGATATTCCGACTATTACTGCAGCAAGAAATTTAAGAAAGAAACCGGCATGACACCGGCTGAATATATCCGCAAAAAGCGGCTGGAAACCGCCGCAAATCTCCTTACCACATCCAATGATGATATTCAGGAAATTGCGGCACGTCTCCATTTTGGCTCACAGAGTTATTTTACAGATAGTTTCCGGAAATTATACGGCATTTCTCCCAGAGAATACCGTGCTACCGCCCACAGCATAACACCGGATTCTAAAGAACCTTTATAACCTGCCCCTCCGTGATACCGCCCTCATTATAGAGGTCTACCCGGACATAATAATCCTTTGTTCCTGCCACAAGGGCGCCTATCTCCAGTTCGTTTACTCCGTGTACATGATAGCTGTGATACAGCTTTTTTTCCTCATGCCCCCACAAGACCACTGCTCCCTGTGCATCCCCTTTCCATGCTATTTTCATATCCGTACCGCCTGTCCGCTCTGCACAGACATCTTCCGCCTGCATGGGTGCTTCCTTTTCCATATGCCCAAATACACGCAGTCCAGAGATACAGGCAGCACAGTCATAAGGTACTTTGCAAACCGTCAGGCGAATATACCGTGCCATAATACCGTTCTCTCTCACCACCAAGTCATGTGCCAGATCCGTTTCTGCCTCTCTCTTATCTTCTATCACAGCCCAACTGTTTCCATCGACAGACACCTCCAATATCCATTGCGTTTTATAAACGGTTTCTTCTATATAACGCCCCGGTCCCTGACCGCCGCCTACTGCACATTTTCCTTCGGGAAGAGAATACATTCCCGGTTCATCCGCAAAATTGATCTGCACAGCCCTGACATCAGCTGCTTCTCCCAAATCCACACAAACCCACTCACCGGCGTCAGGCGTTTCTGCTTTCCACCATGTCTGCACATTTTCGTCCACTGCTTTTTCTGCCGAATCCTGCCCGCTGGAAGCAGTCACTTTTTTACCATAGGACAAAAGCATCCATTTCGGCGCTGCCCAAGGGTCTGTGCCAGTCTCCCCGACTTTTACCGGCCAGTCTCCATAGCGCTGGTTACAGAACAATTCCCCGTCACCGTCAAACCCGGCAGGCCATAATCCCACCCTTCTTTCCATGGCATGGTTGACGGAAATCCGCATAGTGGAAGTATGCCAGTAATTCCCATAAGTATCTTCAAGGGTTGAACCATGCCCTGCGCCTGGGAAGAACCCTCCCGGCTGATACGAATAAGGATTATTCCGTGCAGGCGTAAATGGTCCAAGCGGTTGGTCTGAAATATACACGCCGTCTCCGTACACATTATATTCCGTACCGGTGCAGGCATACTGGAGATAGTATTTCCCGTCATGCTTTGTCATCCACGCCCCTTCTATATACGGATTGTCAGAAATCATGGTGCGGATCATCTGCTGCTGTTCTTCCGGAAGTTTACAGACAATAGGCTCCAAATCCGTAATATCCTCTGCCCTGCATCCCATCTGTTTCGCAAAATTTTCACGCATCAGCAGCCAGACATTATTTGAAGTAATGTCATAATGATGGTTTTCCCCCACACGCTCATATCCGAACACATCTTTGTGATTTGTGATCAGCTCCAATCTCTCTCCAAGCGGTTTCATAGTATCGGGATCAAGCTCCACGCCCCATATAGGCGTCATATTAGAACAGCCCCAATAAAAATAAATTCTCCCATCATCATCCGCAAACAGGTTGGGATCCCAGAAATCAAAGGTTCCTTCAATTTTCTCAAACTCTCCGCTCTCCGGGTCTAACGTCCGATAGAAATGGCAGACCTCCCCCGCCTTTGATGCGCTGAAATAAAGATATTCCCCGATCACCCTCACGTCCGGGGCATAGTCATAGATCGGTACATTTTTTAATTCATGCATGGTCCATTCCGCTAAATCGGTACTGGTCCAAAAAGCCCTGCTCATGGAAGGGAACAGATAATATTTTCCCTTATACAGCACCATAGACGGGTCTGCCGCCTCACGGTTTCTCGAAAACCCATTGTCCTTCTGGTTAAACTGATACCGATATGTCAGATTTAACGGATTACAATAATATTTTGACATGTTCTATTCCCTCCTTCTATTGATTCATGTCTGCAAAAAGATTTTCCCGCTCTTCCTCCGTGACCCCTGAAAAATCAAGCAATAGTGACACGGACTGTGTAAGCAGACTTTCCATTCCTTTCTCTGCGCCTGCCTGCAGCATCTGCTCCGCCATTTCCTGTGGGAACAGCCCGGCTGCGCTCATGCCGTACATCATTGCCGCAAAATGCTCCTCAAAAAATTTCCTTCCCACCGGATGCAGAACAAAATCCTTAATCAGGGTTCCTTCATCAAAATAATCTGTCATGGGAAGCTCTTTTCCCTCCACAGAAACTTCCTGTGTCAAAAGCATCCTGTCAGCGGAAGCGCCAATCGAAATCCGGTATGTGCCGGGTGCTGCATACCACCCCTTTATGAGCGGACTATAACAGGCAAAATCCCTGTATTCCAACTGAAAAGAAACCCGCTTCGTCTCTCCCGGTTCCAGAGCAATCTTTTCAAAACCCTTCAATTCCCTTACCGGACGGCGCAACTCCCCTTCCGGCGGTGCAACATAAAGCTGTACCACTTCTTTTCCTGCCCTGCTCCCGCTGTTGGTCACATCCACCGTCACGCATGTATGCCCTTCTTCCGTGAGCCGGTGCGTATCCACACATAAATTCCCATAGCTGTAATCAGTATAGGACAACCCATATCCAAAGGGGAAAAGCGGTCTGCGCCCAACGCTGCTGTAATAACGGTATCCCACAAACATCCTCTCATTGTAATTCACCTGTCCGAGTTCCCCGCCAAAACAAAGATAAGACGGGTTATCCTCCAAACGTTCCGGGAAGGATTCCGGCAACCTTCCGCTGGGATTTTCCCTGCCAAATAAAACATCTGCCACCGCACCGCCTGCTGCCTCGCCGCCAAGGTAAGTCTCCACCACTCCCTTTACCTGCCCGATCCACGGCATTTCCACTGGTGCGCCATTGTGCAGGACTACAATTGTATTTGGCTGTACTTCACAGACCCGCTGGATCAGTTCATTGTGGCTTTCCGGCATCCGCATATGGCTCCTGTCATACCCTTCCGATTCCATCAGTTCCGATAAACCTGCAAAGATAACCGCCTTGTCCACCCTTCCTGCCAACGCCTGCGCCTCTGCAATCCATTCTTCCTCCGGCTCATCTGTCCGGTATCCCAATGCAAACTCAATATGGACATCCGGGAACATTTTCTCCGCATAGTTCAGCGCACTGTCTACCTCCCTGCTATGGATACGGCTTGACCCGCTTCCCTGATATCTGGGTTCCTTCGCAAACCCTCCGATGAATGCGATTTTTTCATGTGTGCCAAGAGGCAGGACTTTATCCTCATTTTTCAAAAGCACAATAGACTGTGCCGCAATCTTATGGGCTAATGCATGACCCTTTTCATAATCAAAATTTTGGCCTTCTTTGTGGCTTTCTGCCGCTTTAACCGCCAGCTTCAGCACATTTCCTGCCGCCTGATCCAGCATTTCTCCCGAAAGTCGTCCGTTTTCCCATGCCTGTATTACCTTTTTGTCACTGTCTTCTCCCGGCATGGTCAGGTCACAGCCTGCTTCTATCGCCGCAGTGCGGTTATGAACAGCGCCCCAGTCGCTGATGACAATGCCCTGATAGCCCCATTCCTCCCGCAGGACTCCTGTGAGAAGCTCATTCTTCTCCGTACAGAAGGTGCCGTCCACCCGGTTGTACGCCGCCATCACCGCCCATGGCTTTGCCTTACGGATAATCCGTTCAAAAGCCGCCAGATACAGTTCACGTGCTGTCCTCTCATCCATGTTGGAAGAACTGCTCATCCGCCGGTACTCCTGACTGTTGGCAAAAAAGTGTTTCACGCAGGCTCCTACCCCCTGCTCCTGAATCCCTTTTATAAAAGCCGCACCTAATTCTCCTGCCAGAAACGGGTCTTCACTGTAGTATTCAAAATTGCGCCCACAAAGGGGATTTCTCTTGATATTGACCCCCGGCCCTAAAAGCAGCTGCACATTTTCCGCCTGGCACTCTTCCCCCAGCTCTTTCCCCATTTCATACAAGAGTTCCCTGTCAAAGCTGGCGGCAGAAAGCGCCTCTGACGGGAAACATACCGTTGGCTTGCTGCCGCCGCTCATATCATTAGAATCCCCTTCCACAAAACGCAGCCCATGAGGACCGTCCTGCATACGTACTACAGGTATTTCACTACCCTGCACTGTTTTTGTATTCCAGTTCCCCTCCCCTGTAGTAAGACTGATTTTCTCCTTTTCCGTAAGCTCTGATAATAATTTCGGAATATCTAAATTCATGTTCCACCTCCAACCAACAACATAATCGTTTTTCTGCTATATCAAGTATAAAATATCCCTCCTGCAATCAATATCTGATTTTCGCTTTTTTTATATCAAATTCGCCTGATTACTCATTGAAATCGAATAGAGAGAAATTTTATCTATTTTTTTACATTTCTTTTTTCTATGATAGTGTACTATAATATTGTTCCGGCTTCCTGAAAACTGACATACACCATAAACCGTGCGCACAGAGCCGCACAGAAATGAGGACAAAATGCAATTAAAGAAATCCATAGATATCCAGATGTTTTTGAATGATGTATTAAAATGCCATGGGGGAATTTACTATTCCACCACCGAAGGAGATCATCTCAATCTTAAATCCCAATTATCCCAATTTGTTTTTTTGCTGGTTTTTATCAAGAAAAACGACTTGATTTCCGGTGAAATTAGTATTTCTGATCCGAATGATCTGATGGTTTTGGATAAATACATTGAACTAATGTGATAAACCAATAAATGGCAATAAAGGCATACTCATCAGCATATCTTTATAGCCATTTTTATACTGATGGAACACTTCCCCAAAGTTTTATATTTTCTTTCCATCAGCCCATCCTTATATAACAATGTGTATCCGCTTTCCATACCGTTACATAAAAACAGCGGCATACATACCACCGAAGTCTGCCACCTGTTACAATCCTTATGCCATGCTGCCCTATCATTCCTCTTCTTCCATCCAGCCATCTTAACTGCCTCCACAATTCTTTCTGATATGTACAACCACATCCTCTACCGGACAGCAAAACAACTCACAGATATAGTCGATAGATGACAGGTTCATATTTTTATTATGTTTTAAACGGTGAATAAGCGCCTTGTTAAGGCCATAGTCAACTTCAAGACTGTATGTGGATATCCTTCTTTCGTCCATCATCCTCCAGAAAGGTTCATATGTCATCATAGGCATCTACACCTGTATTCTATAGTATATAGGGTCTGAATATTATTTACTATCCTGCATATCGATAGGATATGAATGTATAGGAACCCTATCCGGCACACTCCCAGAATTCCATATTCGCTAAAATTTTTTCTTTATCCAAAAAAACAAAATGCAATCTGTTCATTACCCACATAAATATCCGATAGAAACAGTCATCGAATGCCGATACGCAACCAACTTTTAGAATGAAAAACAGAACCAGAGATATCAGCCCTGATTCTGCTTCATGTCAAAATATACACCCCAAGCACAAACTATCCTTTGTTCACCAATACCACCGTTTTCATTGTGTTCTTTTTACAACACTTCAACTTTCCCAAAGATTCCAACAGGCTGCCACTGCTTCTTATTTACTTTCCTCTCCCGCTCCAATGTAGTAGCCACTTCAATACGTATTTCATTATTGCCCGGCTGTAAAAGCGGAGAAATATCATAACAAAAAGGTGGAATTACCTGTATACCTGCACTCTTTCCATTGACAAACACTTCCACATCCTCCCCGGCCTGTGTGATCTTCAGGATACCATGGAGACTGTTCTTTCCCTTCTTCACAAGATTATTCTGCTCTACCTGTGCCCGGTATGCAATATACCCGGAAAAATTCTTATCCGTCTTTCCGTAGTCCTCAAACCTGTCAACAGGCTTCCAGTCCTTGAAATTTGGATAGTCCGCCGCCCTGCATACAGCCCTCTCCCATCTCGCCTTTAATTCCGTTCCCTCTGCCGTAATGTCCGGTTTCTTCCCTAAGCCCTCTTTTTTCCCGGCTATGATGATGCGGCTTTCCCCTGCATATAAATGAACCGGAAGCACTGCCTGCTGCCCTGAAGCGGAAAATACCGTCTCCCATTCCTTATCTTCCCACGGGTCATATTCATAAAAACCTTCCTTTACCGGCACGAAAATATCACCGCTGTATTCCCTTTCACCCTCATTTACCAGATAATAAAGTTCTCCGGGATTTCCCTCTTCCACTGCGCCAATATAATGATACACACGTATCTTTTTGTCCTGCGGCACAATCCAGTGTTTCCGGCCTGCCCGTTCCGGCAGTTTTTCCAGGGCAAGAACGGCACACTCATTGACTCTTTCCGGAAGTTCCCCTCCGTCACTGACCCCTTCCGGGAGACGTTCCATAAAGACTACATCGCACCCGGCTTTTTTTAGTACGCCCACTGCATCCGCCAGAGACCTAGGAATGTATTGTGCGTAAGGGATTATGACCGTATGGTAGGTATTCCCGCCCACATGAAGCCCCTCTCCCTCTGCCCCGAATACCGTCCGGTAGCGTTCTGTCTCCACAAACACATCACAGGGGAGAATATGGAAGTCTATCTGATGCTCCGTCAGCACCCTTGCAGGTTTTTGAAGCAGCATTGCCTCCCCTGCCCACTCCATGTCTCCATGATAAATAATTGCTGTGTCCAGCACCGCCCTGCCTCCTGAAAGCAGAGCGCAGACACGGTTCATATATGCCATCAGCTGTCCAAATGCCCGATAGCCCGGATTATGGCCGTTTGCATAAAAATGGGGCGGGCAGTCTTTATCCGGATATTCCTTCGGCGAAAATGCATGGGGCACAAAACGGTTGACACCCCTAACCAGAAAATGGTCTGCCAGCTGCTTTTCCATCCTCGGTCCTTCGCTCCATCCATAGTTCCCGAATATCTCGCACATGCACCTTCCCTTTTTTAACGGGTCTATGGCAGCATAGCTTGCCCCTAACTTCCCAAGGGCATAATGATAAAACTCCCCATCCCGCCCGCCAAGCATTTTCTGTATCCCCTCTGCAGGTGCGTCTTCCTTATGGGGTATCACCTGTCCGCCGATACAGTCAATCCCCGCCATATGCTGACCGGACAAGCCCCGGAAATAATGCCCCAGACTGGAACCGAGCCGGGCATGCTGGTTGTTGTCCTCAATGATGTGCCCAATATACTCCACACCATGTTCTTCGCACCATGCCCCTGCCTGTTTTGAAAAGTTTTTCTCAACAAGTCGTGTCACTGTGTCCATATATACATATCTGACCCTTGCCTTCTCTTCCTTTGGCGCATCATTTTCCCATAACAGGGGAAGCTGCCTGATCCAGTCTTCCCCAAGTTTTTCATGAAGAATTCTTTCCAATTCCCTGCTCCACGGCAGGTCAAAATCCTGTCCCACTGTAATATGATTCTCAAAATAAACGCCATTGCCAATCTCCGGTTCATCCGAGAAAAAACCCGCTATGGTTTTCCCGAATTCTTCCCTGTAATGTTCCCAATGCGGCTCATACACTGCATCTATGAGAATTCTGCAGGATTCCTCATCCATCATATTGATATAGGAACGGTGTATCCCTGCATTCCTTGTCAGAAATGTTACATACACTTTGTCTGTATTTTCCGGGAGCACAGCCCTGACCTTATCCCCATCCTGCGTAAAAGGAATCTCCTGAAGACGCCGGTCGGAAGATACTTTTACCGCCACGCCTAAAACCCTGTCGTCATCAAACTTATACTTCCCATTCTGATTCATGCGGCTCATATTATTTCCCATAAATGTGGTCGGTATCTTCCTGACAAGCTTCGGAAGGCTGCAGGAAAAATTTCTTTTCCCTTTTCTTTGAAAAGCTTTGCAGTAAATGCTCTGACGACGCAGTCTGGCCGGCGCTTTGGCGGCCTCCCCGTTTGCAAATCCCGTGGGAAAATGGCTGTCATCCAGTATCCAAACTTTCATACCCCTTTTTTTCGCCTCATCCAGTATAACATCCATATCCCTCCACCACTTTTCACCGCAGAAATCAGGGTGCGGACGGCTCTCAACGCAGACTGCATTTAAATTGCTTTCATGGATGACTTTCATATATTCCCGAAGTTTCCCTTCACTCTCACCGTGCAGCCATAAAAATGGGGAAATATAGTTTTCTTCACTATTGCTCAATACCTTTCTTATCTTTTCATTCATCATCGGGCTTCCTTTCGATTTTCAGCTTACACCTGCATATGCTTTGTCAAGATGATTTTTCATCTGGCATATAATTATTAATCTTTCGTTTTGTTTTCACATATACAAAAATACCAATAATCAAAAAAACGGGACCGGCAGCAATTAAACATATTGCAGATGCTGTCACCGCAACACCTGAATACACCTTAAGTAATGCAACTCCTGCACCAATCAAACCAATAGAGGTTCTTATGTAAGATAACAAAGTTCTCTCATTTGCTAAAAATGTTCGGTCGAACGCAAGCAAATCTCTGACAATAAAACCTGATTTGTCTTCATTTTTGAGAGTTTCCTCACTCATAGTTCCGTAAGACTTCTCATTCCGCTTTGACGTTTTATCACGATAAAAACAATAATCGCACTTCATATTACAATTACCTGAAGCAGGCTTAATTAACGCATTTATAGCAGGCATAGCCATTTCCCTCTCATAATAATAATTCCTGCCATGTGAATCACTTAAATATTTTTTTCAAATCCAAATCTTACAAATAATTCTTCTGGCGCATCATTCGTTTTCATCAGCAACTGAATGGCATCTTTCATTTTTCCCTCTGTTTTCCTGTCAGAAACCGGTTCATTCTGTTCGGGATCTATTTCCAGGTCATATAGCATGCTTCCATATTTACTTGTTATGTCATATGAAAAAGAAGCAGAAGGAATTTTTAACAACGGCATATTCTTGCTAAAAGAAAACGGTTTGGAAAGCACTGCATATTCCAACTCCTGTCCCATTCTTCTGTTAATGAGGCAGGGCATCAGGGTATATTCATACAGTTGTTCGCCTGAATTGACCGCATTCATCATATATACATATTTCCCATCCGTGACATTCATCTGATTTCCAAAGTATCCAAAAAGAGCATATTCCCTGATTTTTCCGTCATTCATAACAACATCTTTAAGATCCTTCCCCTGCATATCTGCCGGAACCGGCTGGCCAAACCATGCGAGAAGTGTAGGCGCCAAATCGATTGTTTGTACAAGCTGCTTACGATGTCCCCCTTTACATCCACATTCCGGATTCCAAATAAATAGAGGAAGATGAACGATCTCATCCCAGCAGGGCATCATATTTTTTGCCCACCACCCATGTTCTCCAAGAAGATATCCATGATCTGTGTTTACAATCAGCATCGTGTCCTTCCATAGATCATATCGATCCATCAAATCAAGAACTCTTCCTAAATTTTCGTCACACATGGAAATCATTGCAGCATATCGCTTTCTCATCATTTCAACCATTTCCGCCGTCTCATGGACTTGATCATATGGCGGCCAATCAGGTCCGCTATTTTCGCTCATATTATATATGCTGAGATATTGCTCATAGGTAAAGAAAGGCTCATGAGGGTCAAAACTTTCAATCTGCAGAAACCAGTTATCTTTGTTACAGTTTGTTTCTATAAATTCTAAACCTTTATCAAATACCTCCGTCTGACATCCTGCATCTGCTGTCTTTCTGTAAGTACGATTCACAGCATCCTGTCGGTACATTGGCATTTTAAAAGAACGGAGCAACGGGTTCTGGTCGTAAAGAACCGTAGACGGTTTGATATCTTCATCCAGATTTCCTTTCCAGCAGTCACCTTCCTGTCCCCGAACAGACTCCCAGGTAGAATAACGTGTGTGATATGTGGCGCCCCCATCTTCCCAGTAATGGCTATGGTCGCTGACCAAATGTGTATGGATGCCGCCCTTTTTCAACATCTCCGGCATAGAATCATCAAATGGCTCCAACGGTCCCCAACCCCGATGCATAAAATTATATCTTCCGGTATGCAGTTCTCTTCTTGCCGGCATACAAGGCATACTCCCACAATAACAATTATCAAAAGTTACTGTATGCTTTGCAAGTCTTTCAAAATTAGGAGCTTTTACCCAGGAGTTGCCATAAGGCGGCAAATATTTTCTATTCAGTGAATCAAACATTACCATAATCGCTTTCATAACTACCTCCATATCTTTAAGTCTAAGAAAAAACATCTAATTCTCTAAATAGGCACATATTTTTTTAATTCAATTGCAATCTTGCCCCGCCAAGAGAATATGCGTTTTCATATCCTTTTTTTCTTGCATACTTTGCAGCACGATCCGCCTGCACCCCATAATGGCAGATAAAGGCTATAAATTTATCCTTCGGCTGTGTGTTCAGCCAGTCTTCCACATCGTCTTCCTGCATTTTACGCAAATCTGCCAATACTCCACCTTCATTTATCCTTTTATCCGCATAATCTGGTGAAATGCGAATCTGCACTGCCTCCTCAATATCCACACGCAGTTCCTTTCCTGTCTCCGTGATAAGAATAATGTCTCTACAGTTCTCTGAAAAACTACCTTTTACGATTTTTTCATCTGTCAGCTTTTGTATTTTTACACATTTTGGGCAATCCGGTACCGTAAGCAGTTCCCCATTATCACACGGCATAAAAAGCTGTTTTGTCTTTACATCATAAAGAATTTCTACAATCCTGCCGGAGGCCCTCTGATAGCCAAACAGCCGATTGCCGCAGACTAAGTTAATACTTTCCCACACTCCTCCCATCAGGGAACGAAAAACGTAAGGAAGTCCGTCTTCTCCGATACCTGCCGCAACATAATCGTCCTCTGTCGCTCCGATTGCCGTAAAGTGGCATTCAGGGTAATATTCTTTGTACATTTGATTAAATAGAATCGGTTTCCATTCTTCACTTGAAGCGGCGGAGCCTGTAGAAATCCACAGACTCCCTTGATCATCCAATCCAATCCACGTCTGGACACAATCCGTATATTTTATTTCCTTACATACTTTTTTTATAGTCATGCTTTTCTTTTCTTTCATCGCAAAGTTGTCTCTGAATCAATTCTTTATGTCAACAACTTGGTCGGTATGCCATGCAAATCAACGCACTGCAAATGGTATCTTCCTGCTCATACTGCTCTCTTTGTAACAAACAGTCACTTTTACAGATGCCGCACCAAAACCTTTTGCCGTCACGATGCCCTGGCTATCCACCGCAATCACCTCATAATCCGTACTTTCAAATTGAAGCTGGCATTCTGCCAAATCCAAATGAATAGCATCTTCTAACGTAGCTGACACTTGAATTCTTGCTGTCTGTTTCTGCTTTAACACCTGCTTATCGCTGACCGCATACACAGTCGCTAACGGTGCAAGCCAGTTTCCATTAATTCCCACGGTTTTACTACAGATTATATTTGCACTGCTTGACCCAATTTCTATTCTGTATTTTCCCGACTCCACCACCATCTTCTTTTTCAGGTAACTCCAAAATGATAGTTCACAGACAGGAATTTTTATTGTAACAGTTCTGATTTCCTGAGGCTCCAAATGTACCTTTTCAAACCCTTTCAATTGCCGTAATGGCTTATTATCTGCCATGTCTTCCGGTGTTTCTTTCGCCACATAAAGCTGTACAATTTCTGCCCCAGCACGGTTTCCGGCATTTTTCACATCAACCAGCACTTCCAATATATCATTTGCATTCAGATTTTCCTTATTAATGCGCATATTGGCATACTCAAAAGTCGTATAAGAAAGTCCATGGCCAAATGGGAAAAGCGGTTCTCCTTCATAATACATATAGGTTCTTGTCCTGGAATCCAATGTATCATTTTTGCGAATACCATAATCGTTTATATGTGGCAGTTCATTTTCATCACAATACCATGTTGCAGTCAGCTTTGCATTCGGGTTTACTTCTCCAAAAATCACGTTTGCCAAAGCTGTACCCTGCGCTTCCCCTGCAAAATGCGCATTTAAGACCGTATGGGCTTTTTCAAAGAATTTCCCTTTCACAGCGCCAAGTGTCATGAGGACTACGATTGTGTTTTCATTTGCTTCCAATATTTTTTGTATCTTTTCATCTTGACCATAAGGCAGTTCCAGCGTTTCGCGGTCACGCTCCTCTGATGCTGTTGTTCCATCCGTACCTGCAATGACAACAACATAATCTGCCTCTTTTGCCCTATTGACAGTTCTTTCAAATAAAACACCATTATCACTGTGGTAATCCGGATCACACGGTTTGTACCGCTCCGGCGACATGAAAGCCAGCCCAATAGATGGCAGATCGACATTTGGCCCAAGTATATCTGCAACCCCAGACATAGCGGCCTCCGGATCATATTCTTCCGGCATACTGATCTCAGCTCCCGGAAGTAGTTCCATGGCATTTTCCTTGAATTCCCTTCCGCTGCACCATCCCTTTTCGTAAATAATTTCCACTTCTGTATCCTTCACAGCATTTTTTAAGCCATCCAAAGCCATAATGTTTACAGGTGTTTCAACCACCTTACTAATGCTCCCTGCACTATAACCCCCTAATTCGCGATAAATCGCATTCGGCCCTACAACAAGAATTTTTTTCTTTTCTTTTTTCCCAAGTGGAAGAAGATTTCTGTCATTTTTCAGCAGGACAATGGTATCATTTGCCATATCTACTGATAGAGCCGCATTCCTGGGGGAGCAAATTGCTTCTTTACCAATCGTGGAGTAAGGAACCTTTTCTGTATCGTCAAACAGCCCTAACCGAAACCTGCTGGTAAAAATACGAATTAATGCACGGTCCAGTACACCTTCGCTAATCGTTCCATCTTCCAAAGCCTGTAACAAATTATATTTATGTTCAGTACCGCAGCTCATATCCGTGCCAGCCTGCAATGTCATGGCAGACGCTTCTTTTAAGTTCTTTGCATAGCAGTGTCCGGCTGTCCTTTTACCATCCGCGCTCATAGAATTTCCGCCGTATACATCACCTACCGCACCACAGTCCGAAACTACAAAGCCGTCAAATCCCCACTCTTCACGAAGCAGCGTAGTCAGAAGCATGTCATTACAGGATGCCGGAACTCCGTTAATACGGTTATAAGAAGTCATGATACTTTCCGCTTTTCCCTCTTTAATGGCATATTCAAAAGGCTTGGCGTAGTATTCCCTCAGAGTGGCTTCATCTACATTGGACGACCCTCTGTGCCTGTTATTTTCAGAACTGTTAAGGGCATAATGTTTCGGTGTCGCAATTACTTTCGTATAGTTTTCATCATCCCCCTGCATCCCCCGAATATAGCTTGCTGCCAGCTTTCCTGCCAGATAGGGATCCTCCCAAAAATTCTCATCACTCCGTCCATTGCGTGGATCTCTTGCCATATTAATCGTTGGACACCACATATGCAGTTCATCACCGTCTATGTTATGGTAAGCGCGGCATTCATCCGAAATTGCTTCTGTTACCTTTTTTATTTTCTCTTTATCCCATGACTGACTCATAGCCAGACAGACCGGAAAGCTTGTTACATCCATTGGCCTATATTTAAAGGGACCGAAAAATCCATGAGAAGCCTCGCTCCAATAGTTATAAAATGGAATTCCAAGACGGGGGATTGCCGCCCCAAGGTTTCCTACCTGGCTGATTTTTTCTTCAAGCGTCATATGCGCTACAAGGTCAGCGGCGCGTTCTTCAAATGTATAAGTTGCATCTTTATAGATTTCCATATTGATTATCCTCCCAAGATTTTAATTTTGTTCTTGTGCCTCTTTAATGGTACGATACATAGGTTTAAATCCTACCACACATAAAACAACGATAGCGGTGAAAGCAGCTGGAATCAGACTATATGCCAGACGTATCATCATAATCGCACTATCCGGCTGCACTGCGGCGGCTCCGTCATAATGAGCTGCGCTTAGCAAGGTGCCGATTAGCATTGAAGCAAAAGCATTTCCCAGTTTTTCCATAAAATGAAGTATTGCGGACATAGTGGCCTCCATCTTCTTCATTCCGATCACCGTATTGTATTCCCCAACCTGCAGGATCAGGACGGACTTTAAATAAGTCGCAGGCAGCACAGACATACCGCAAAGAATGCTGGTTAATATCAATACCGGAACATTGCTTCCTGCAAAAAAGTTAATCACATAGCCCACAATTCCCAGACAGGCGGCCATTCCAACTACCTGCATACCAGAAAACCGCCGCATCAACATCGGAAATACGATCATGAACAAAAGAATCGCAACCGAAAATAACTGTATGACAGAATATGCAGATAAATCACCGACAATAAACTTAAAATAGTATGTTGCGGCAGAGAAGCTTCCCAACATTTTCGGTATCATCATCGCAATTGCAAGCAGCCAGACAAAGCGATTTTTCGTCAATAAAGAAAATATTTCCTTTAAAGTCACTTTTTCTTTGTTTTTATCATCCCCCGTATCTTTTATATCATCTGATACATTTTCTTTTACTAAAAGAAAACGGAGCAGACCTAAAAGCAAAAGCGGAATCATATACATAGCTACCAGCCTTTTCCATGAACCCATATCATTCCCCACCCTCGCCACAAACATGGGAAACGATATGGATACCACCATACTGGCTAATGTTATGATGATGCCGCCGTAGGAACTGACCTTGGTGATAGCTTCCGATGTTCCAAACACCCGAATAATATATGGCGTTTCTGAGGCGCTGAGAAGCGTCTGAAATACAGAATAGATCAGGGTATACATAATAAACAGCCAGACCGCCCTTCCCGTCATGCCCCATCTTTCAGGCACCGCAAATAAAGCATAGGTACAGATCCAGACACCAATCAAACACAAGCCATAGGGTCTCCCTTTTCCAAGTTTGGAATGAGTATTTTCTACCAGGAATCCGGCAACTAAATCCGTCACTCCGTCAAAAATCTTACTTGCCATTAACAGACTTCCCACCAATACCGCACTCATTCCCAGCACATCCGTGCAATACATCATGAGATATCCCATAATAATTGCCACACCGCCTGCCGAAATAGGGGATGTCTGCCATACAAGCAATTTCCACAGGGGAACTTTATTTAAATCCGTTTTCTTCTGTCCTTCTACTTTTTTCATCATACATCACCTCATCATTCTGTTATAAAACTCACTAATTCATGATAAATTGCCTCATACCCATCTGCATAGAAATGCATTCCATCCTTAGAAAACTCTTCACGAAGGCAGCCGTTTTCATCTTTTAGCGGTTGATTTACATTTATGAAACAGTATCCCTTTTTTTCTGCCATTTCCCGTATCTTCTTATTCGCACTGTCGATTCGCTCATTTGTCCTTACTTTCAGCATTTCTGCCATATGCGGCATCTGGACATCTGTTGGGTTCACCGGGTAATATGCCATCAAATAAATTTTTGTATCAGGCAGTTTATCTGTAATTTTGTTAAGAACCTTCTCATATTTCTCAACAAATCTGTTCAGATCAAGTCGAGCATCATTCAGATCATTTGTGCCAATATTAAGAAAAATCTTTGCTGGTTTTAAATCGAAAACACATTCCTGTAATGCTTCTTCAAATTCATCCAGTACGAATCCACCGATTCCCCGGTTATAGATAATTTCTTTTAGCCCATAATCCTGCACAAGTTCATTGATCGGGAACTGCTCCATCAAGGAAGAACCCGCAAATAATATCTGCCCTTCCCTGACAAAACGGTTCAGCCTCCTGAATTGCTCCCGTTTCTGGTTCTTTTCATCCTGCATTGCTTCCCTTATGTATGGCCCTATCTGTTCCATAACCTCATTCATCCGCATCTTCTCCTTTCTTCCCTATGCCTTGTCTTACAACTCTATATTGCCTTTTCTTCTGCTTCTGCAAAAAACCCCCGTTTTGTATGGTCAATATATAATGTTTCCTTCTGCATATAGTCAACTTCATAAACAGGCTCATTACACCCTTTACCAAAGTAAAAGTGGAATACCCCTTTTTCCACCACCCATACATTGTCCAGATTTACAAATGCCAGCTGGTCGATCCGAAATGTCATGGATACCCTTTTGGTTTCCCCGGCTTTTAAATCCACCCGATAAAATCCAACCAATTCTTTCTGTGGACGGACAATGCTTGCGATTTTATCAATGGCATAAAGCTGTACAACCTCCTCTCCGTCTGTATTTCCAGTATTAGTGACGTCTATGGAAATTGTAAGATGCGGCATCCCATCTATTTCCATAACCTTCATTTCTCCGTTTGCATATGCAAAAGTCGTATAAGACAATCCATACCCAAAGGGAAGCTGTGCCGCACAGGTCATGGTTCCATATCCATCTTTGTTAATGGAACGCATCCCCGCATCACACCGTCCACCTGTATGTTGATAATAAAATACCGGAGTCTGCCCTACATGCCTGGGTACATCAACCGGAAGTTTCCCGCCCGGATTATTTTCTCCTGCTATTGTTCTGGCAACCGCATTTCCACCATATGGTCCCGGAAGCCACCCCTCCAAAATTGCCGGTATATTTTCATAAATAAACGGATTGACCAGAGGTTTATTATCTGTATGTACGATAACCATGTTGGGATTGACAGCAAAGACCTCACGTACCAGTTCTGCCTGCTTTCCCGGAAGTGTAATATCTACATTATCTCTGCCCTCACCAGCCGTACACTCCACCATCATCCCAATCTTCCCACCTACTGTCATCAATACTATATCTGCCGCTTTTGCCGCTTCTCTTGCAGATTCAAAGTCATATTCTGTTTCTTTTACAATATGACAACCTTGTGTGTATGTAGCTTCCGGATAAAAATCTTTCACGGCCTCATAGATTGTCTTTGCCCCCGGATGCTGTACCCGGATATTTTCATCCACAATTTCTGTAAAATCAGGCAGTACTCTCGGTTTATCCGCAGATTCCGTAATTGTCTCCTCGTCAATCTTTACTCCTTCCATGCCAACCATTCCGGAATTCATAAGCGCAAGGAACATTTCTTCGTTTGCCGGATAACTGTAGGAACCGTTCATCATAATCAGATTATTCCCTGTCGGCCCTATCACCGCAATCTTCTTTGTGTTATCTTTGATCGGAAGAATGCCGTCGTTCTTTGTCAATGTCATTACTTTTTCAGAAACATATGCCGATTTTCTGTCATTATCTGTGTTATCCATTTCGTGAAATTCCCCATATGGACTTTCAAAAAGGCCAAGGTTGAATTTCAGACGGAGAATGCGTTCCAGAGAACGGTCAATGTAGCTCTCCTCTATTTTGCCGCTCCGCACTGCCTGTGCCAGTACCTCTCCATACGCATAGGGATTGGGCAACTCCACATCCAGCCCGGCTTTCAGGCTGCGGATTCCTGCCTCTTCTGCATTTTCTGCCATTGGACACTTTTCCACAAGATTCTCAATAGAAGTATAGTCGCTGACTACCACCCCTTCAAATCCAAGGTCATCCCGCAGCAAATCTGTCAGCATACGTTTGGAGCCACAGATCAGTTCACCATCATATTCCGAATAAGAATTCATCACACAACTCAGATTTGCTTTCCTGACTGCCGCCTCGAAAGGCTTTGCAAAATTTTCTCTGATATCTCTCCAATCCGTCTGGGTACGGGAGCCATTCAAACCACCCTCCGTCATGGAATATCCAATAAAGTGCTTTGCTGTTGCTGCTACCCCCTCTTTCAGGTCTGCGCCCTGTAATCCGGAAACATAAGCACATGACATGGCCGCCACATGGGTCGGATCTGTTCCATAATCTTCACTGGTCCTTCCCCAGCGAAAATCCCGAACCAAATCCAGTACCGGAGAAAGTGCCTGACGGATTCCGATATTTACCATCTGTTCCCGGATGCGGTCTCCAATATCCTTTACCAGCTCCGGTGAAAAGGATGCACCAAGACTGATTGAAGTTGGGAACACTGCACAGCCTGAAACCATTGGCCCGCTTAAAGCTTCTGCATGCACCAGTGCAGGAATCCCAAATTCCGTCTGTGCCATAATCTGGTCCTGTGCCATACGCACCAATCCTGCAATATCCCTCGCAGGCGGTGAACCGGCAAATATAATGATTTCTCCGATACCATCCCGGAACATTTCCTCTTTTGGGAGCCCTGTCACCATAATACCTGTCAGCTGCCTCGTTTTCTGTTCCAGCGTCATTCTTCCCATAAGGTCTTTTACACGCTCTGTAGTAGGTAACGAGGGATTTTGAAACGGATATTTTTTCATTTTTGCTGCCTCCACTTCTTTATCGTATTTTTTTATTTTCCTACTAAATCTCTACTGGCTTATAATGCACGTCTTTCTTTCAATTCTTTCAATATTTCGGGCCGTATCTTATCCATATTCCAAAACAGAAGCAGGACAATCTGAATAATTGCCAAAATAAGCGGAACACCAATCATCAGTATAATCTCTGCATTCAGTGCAGATTGCGCCTGTATTGCTGCCGAACCGTCATAATGCCCCATGGCCAAAATCCACCCTACAAGCCCTGCTCCCACACCTGAACCTACTTTTGCCCCAAAGCTCGCAAGGCTTGTGACAATTCCTTCCGCACGGGCACCAATCTTCCATTCGCTCCAGTCTGCAACATCCCCTGGCAGTGTAGAAATTGCCGCTCCAAAAAGCATATTTCCAAATCCTTTCAGCGCATAAAATGTAAAAAACAGCGCCTTATTATAGGGATTTAGCAGCTGTACAACTGTTGAGCCAAGAGCAATCAAGGAGCCTGCCAGCATGACATTCCTTTTTCCAAATCTTTTATAAAGTACGGGAGCCAAAACTGCACTCAGAATCATTGGTGGCAGCGAGACCAGCCCTATCATGCCTACCAGATTTGCATCTCCCATGATATCTCTGGCAAAATAAACATTTGCCCCGCCCGTACTGTTGCTTAAATAATAAGCAACACTGAGCAATGCCGCCAAATAGAAATATTTACTCTTTGCAAGACTTTTAAAAACCTCAATCAAAGATTTTGTCTCTTTCTTTTGCAGGCTTTCATCCGTCTCCGACATAAATTGTTTTTCTGTCACTCCAAAAAAGGTGATCATGACACATACAAATGAAATGCCCGCATAAACAAGTGCCAGTGTCGTCCACGCTTTCTGACTGGCAGCACCCCCAAAATTATCCAACAATGGCATAGATATCATGCCAATCACCAGTGATGTCACCATAGCAAACAGGGTACGAAATACAGCCGCTACATTTCGGTCATTTGAATCCGGCGCAAATAATGTAAACAAGGTAATGTATGCTAAATTTGATGCGGTATATGTAACAGCAGAAAGCAGGACATAAGTTACTGCAATATAGACAATCTTACCTGTTTCGCCCAAAAATGAAGGAACATAGAATACCATTAAAAATGTTATGATCAGCGGAATGATCATCCATATAAGCCATGGCTTTGCCTTTCCATATTTACTGGATGTCTTTTCAATGATGATTCCCATCAGGATATCACTTAATCCGTCCAGAAATCTTGCCAACAGCATAACTGTCCCAACTACACCGGCCGCCAGCAAAACATTATCTGTATAATAGTAGGTCAGAAAACTTCCGACAAAGCCCCAAATAATGTTATATCCGACATCCCCCATTGCAAACCTTATTTTTTCACCTGTTGTGCTGATTCCAGGCTGTATGGCTTTCTTACTCATTACAATCCTCCTCCAAACCTTCTCTCCATAGTCTCTTTAAGAACTCTGTCACATAACGTTTACCGACGCAAAAAATCCCCTTCTTGCCGGACGAATATATGCCGTATTTTTGATATGAAATTTTCCCCGAAGCGGCAATTCGTTTGAAGTTCCCCCTATGGCCACTTCCATATCGCCTTTCTCTACAATCCATTTTTCATCCTTGCCTACAAAAGCAAACTGGTCGGCATGCACAGTAAATTCTATTGTTTTTGTTTCCCCGGCTTCCAAATACACTCTTGCGCATCCGGCAAATTCCTGATATGGACGCAGCATAGATGCACAAAGGTCTGATACATAAAGCTGCACAACTTCCTCTCCGGCTCTTTTTCCAACATTTCTAACTTTGCAAGATATCGAAACCTTTCCATCTGCATCCACTTCCGGATTGCTGACCTGCAGTTCACTGTAGGCAAACTCCGTATAGCTTAATCCCTGCCCAAAATAAAATAGCGGCTCTGTAGTGGAATCTACATAACGGCAGGAACTGGTCGGACATTTTCTGCTGTAATAGCTGTTACCCGTATATTGCCCATTATAAATCGGAATCTGCCCGGTACTTCTCGGTGCTGTTATGGAAAGACGTCCTGCTGGGTTATAATCTCCGAATAGCACATCGGCAAGCGCAAGACCGCCGCTTGTCCCCGGAAACCAATTCTCCAAGACTGCATTTGCTTTCTCAACCAGCTTAACAGAGGACAGCGGACGTCCGTCCATATGGACGACTACCACCGGCTTACCAGTTTCTAAAAGTGCCAATGCCAGTTCTTCCTGTACGCCCATCAAACCGATATCATCCGTATCAATCCCCTCTCCGATTGTACAACTTCCACCCCAGCCGTATTTCCCGCCAAGCGTCAGAATTACCACATCCGCCTGTTGCGCTGCCTGAACTGCCTCTGTAAATCCGCTCCTGTCATAACCCGCCACATCACACCCTCTGGCATATACGATTTCCGCCTCCGGTACTTTCTCACAGATTGCTTTCAAAATTGTCTTGGTATGCGGATAAGAAGCCTCCACAGCCTGCATTGCTGCGGCGTTGTCTCTTTCTACACTGCTTTCCGGATATTTCGCCACATCTTTCTGTACTTCCATAGCCTCTGCCATGTTCTCCACACTTGCTTCCATCCCTGCCTGATCAGCAAGCGTTCCACCAATCATCATATCTGTACCTGCCGCATAAGTGTAACAGCCAAAGAGCAAACGGACATTATCCGCATGAGGCCCAATTACTGCAATTTTCTGTTTTTTCTTTTTTAATGGCAAAATACCGTCATTTTTTAACAATACGATTGATTTCTGGGCAGCCTGATAGCTTCTCTCAAAACTTTTCTGTTCTTCAAATACATGCATACGCTCCCTATCGGCCACATGCTTGTCCAACAGTCCCATCTTTTCTTTCACTTTTAATACTCTTAAGGCAGAACAGTCTATCAATGCCTCATCCAATATACCTTTTTTCACTGCCTCCACAAGAAGCTCTGTCTGATAGCCAACCGGCTGTGGACATTCCACATCCAGCCCCGCATCCAGCGCCTGACGTCCGGCATCCGCCATATCTTCCGCCAGCCGATGGTCTGCCAGATGCTCTATTGAAGCATAATCGGAAACTACAATTCCCTCAAACTCCATTTCATCCCGCAGCAAATCAGTTAAAATCCTTTTGGAACCGATTACCATTTCCCCGTCAATCGTTCCATAGGAGTTCATAACTGACAGCATGCCGCCCTCTGTGATTGCTGCCTGAAATGGTTTCGCATAAACCTCTCTGATTTCTTTCATAGGAATCACACAGCTGGCCATATTGATGCCTCCGCTTGACATACCATAACCGAGAAAATGTTTTCCCGTTGCACAGAGCATATCTTCTCTTTCCCCCTGCAATGCTTTTACATAGGACGTTCCAAGCAATGCATTTAAAGTCGGATCCTCGCCATAGGTCTCCCCGGTTCTCCCCCAACGGGGATCACGGCAGACATCCAATACTGGAGCCAAAGCCTGATGATATCCCACCGCTTTTGCCTGATCATGTATCACTTCTGCCACACTGCGCAGCAGTTCTGCATCAAATGTTGCACCCAATCCGATTGCCGAAGGGAATACGGTGGCCTCTGCAATGGACACTCCTGTAAGCGTTTCCACATGCATAAGCGGCGGTACACCATTAGTCTGTTCTGCGATTTTTAAAACAGATTCTTCAATTGCATCTGCCAGCTGTTCCTTATTCAGAAATACCGGAAGAATAACCGCCTCCCCCACACCGTCAGGACATTGCTGCGGCATGATGCTGTTTCCTAGCGACATTGTACATTGCAGTTGTGCAATTTTCTGCTCCAATGACATCTCATTTAAAATTTGTTCTGCGGTTTTCATTTCCAACTCTCCTTGTGTCTTTACATATCCTTTTTAGGAAATTTTAATATCCATACTTTTTATCTGCCCTGCATTATCGCTGATCCGTATTCTGCCAATTCCCGTCTTGTCTTTTGCACGAATAACAGCAAGCATTCTTCCCTCAAAAATCTGATGTACAGAATCTATATATCTTTCTTCTGTTTTCGGATTTGCCGAACCACATCCTAAAAGCTCAGTCAGTCCATCTGTCTCAATACTTACCATACGGTCAATTGACATATCCAGCGTATTATCAGTGTCCCTATATTCAATCTCTACAAAAGCCAGATCATTAGAACCCGCACACAGTTCTTTCTTGTCAATATTTGTATGCATAATCGCATTTCCTGCTGTTTTTAGACTCTGTCTTCCTACTTCGTTACCGCTAATGTATGCTACTGCCTCCACTGTACCTGGTTCATATATAACCTCCCATTTACAGTAATACTTCTTTTCTCCCGCTCCGACTGTCTGCTTCCCACAAGAACATCCATTTATCAGCAATTCCACCTCCTCGGCATCAGAATACACCTCTACAAAGGTCATCTTTCCTTCCATTCCCGGCCATGTCCAGCTATGAATGGAATCCGTCCAAGACCATTGTGATACATGCAGTTTTTTATTAACATTCTCCGGCCTGTGAACAGAAATATAGGGCTTGTGGGCTCTCCCTCCCCAAACAGTTTCCCGCCAGTATGAAATAGGCCTGCGATATCCGGTCAGGTCAAAATCACCACAATATGCCAATATCCACGGGTATTGCGCATAGACATTCAATATTCCGCTTTCTTCGCTGATGCGTCCGATTCCTGGTTCGCCAATGTAATCCCACGCAGTCCATGCAAAATCGCCAATCAGGTAACTGTTTTTTTCTACTAATTCCCAATTTTTATCCAAATCTGGCGGATTTGTCTCACTTCCACAAAAAATGCGGTTAGGGTCATCTTCATGTTCTTTTTCATACATATAGGAAGCATAATTATACCCAATCACATCCAACATATCGCAGGATTCTTTTATGGCATCCCGACTAATTGGATGCATATTAATGGCTGGCATCAGTTCCATCATATTTGCCATCATGTTATTAATCTCCATGACTTCCATCTCCCTGGCATGAAGCCTTTGAGCAATCTTCATAACCTTATCCAGATTCGCCATCATTATATTAATCCCGTTAGTAATCAAGCGTGTCGGGTCAAGTTCCTTTAGTTTCTCTGTAAACTTTCTCCCCCAGTGAGCAGAAAGTTCTGTTCCCACATCCGGGATTTCGTTTCCGATAGAATACATAATTACACTTGGATGATTATAGGAAACCTGCACCATGGATGTAATATCTTCTTCCCAGCACTCCTCCATCCATAACGCATAATCAAAAGTTGGCTTGGCATGTGTCCATGCATCCGCATATTCCTCCATCACAAGCATTCCATATTTATCACAGGCATTTAAGATCGCATGTCCTACCGGATTATGCGATGTGCGGATAGCATTGTAACCGGCCCCTTTCAACATACGGATACGGCGGTCTTCCGCATCTGCCACGCTTATTGCCCCTATCACGCCATTATCACTGTGAATACATCCTCCTTTCAGTTTGACCGTTCTCCCATTTATTCGCAGTCCATGTACCGTATCCAATTTTATAGTTCGTATTCCAAAACTTCCCATTGTCCGGTCCAGTTCCCTGTTTTCCTCCGTGACCACTGTTTCATAAGTGTAAAGCACAGGTGTTTCCACACTCCATAACAATGGATTCGGGATATATATACGCTGCCGTATTACTACTTCCTCCGCAGAAAACATATTGACCACCGTGTCAGCAGAAGCTGCAACAGTGCCATCCTGTACCCTGAGAACTGTTTTTACCGCTGCCTTCCTATGTCCGGCAATCTCATTTTTCAATGTTACTGCCACTTCAACCGCTGCCATTTCCGAATCTGCATCCAGTGTGGTCAGCCGTACCCCATCGGGCTGAATATGCAGGTTCTCGCCAATCATTAGTTTTACATCCCTATATACACCGGTTCCCGTATAGTATCTTCCATTCGGATGTATTCCGTTTAACGCAGTTACCTTGATTTTATTAGCCTCCCCAAAAAGTAGATAATCGCTGATTTGGGCTATAAATCCAGTAAATCCAAAACGGTGCCTTTTAACCACCTGCCCATTCACCTCTAATATTGCATTCGCGTATACTCCCTCAAATTCAATGTAAATAACCTTACCTTCATCCTCTTTGGACGGCGTATATATCTTTTCATACTCTACATTATTTGGTGTATAATATCCGATTCCGGCTTCATCCTGATTTTCTTCCCTACGCTCCGTTAAACGCATTGCATCAAATGGAAGTTTTACCTCTTTCACTTCACTCGCAGCCGCTACAAAAGCCGACATCATCGGATTATCCAGCCCTTCCCGGAATCCCCAATTTCTATTAAAATCCTGTTTAATCATTTTTCTTTCTCCTGAACACTTTGTAAGTATTGCGTTGCCTCCTAAACTCATTTTAAAGAATACCACCAACAGATATGATACAATTTTTCACTTTTTAATACTATTTTTCAGTTTATTTTGCAAAACTATATTGATTTCTGAGGGATAATATATTTTAATATGTGTAACTCCATACAAAGGAAGGTGGTTTTATGTCGCATACGTCAGATCATTATACCTATATCGTTCACCATATCAGAGAATGTTTTCACATCCCTGCATATCTCTTTGATATATCCGGCATACTTCTCTGCCCTTTGACAGTAGATAGTCCTATAAATTTACAGTTTTTCCAAACGATGATAGACACATGCCATCATTACCCCAAAACAGATATCGCTTTATTTCCGCAGGTACTGATTCCATCTGATAACATTTATTTTGTGTTTTTTCCCTTAGAAAAAGAGCATTTCATGTTACTTGGGCCAATTGGCAGCAATTATCTGACTGCCAGACAAAACAATGATTTTCGTAAGAAATACCATTTTGAATTCATGAAAAATCATTTTTGCAGGTTGTCTGTTTCACAACTCATGAGCCTGACATCTATTGTCTGGTTTATGGTAAGCAAAACTCCCATAAAAACAGAAGATATTTATATCAGAAAGGATTTCTCTTTTCAACTTACAGAAGCTGATTCATCAGGATACCGCCTTTATTCGTATAAAGAGGATAAAACAAAGAGCAATTTTGAAGGGGAGCAGATATGGTGTAATTACATTGAAACCGGTGATGTCCAGAAAATGAATGAAATGATTTCCCATACACAGAATATTGTTTCTTCTTTTGAAAGCGTTGGCACACTCGCAAAAGATAATGATTATAAACAGCTTGAATATACACTCGTAACTTCTATATCTCTGGCAATGCATGCCGCGATTCGCGGTGGAGTGGCGCCCCTGCAATGTTATGAGGCCTCAGACCTGCTGCTTCAAAAAGCGGCGGCCTGCACCGATATTTTAAAATTGTATGATTTGTTTATAGAAACCTTCCGTACCTTTACGACTATGGTGCATCTTCATATTCATAGTCCAAAATACGGACTTCTGATCGAGCAATGTAAAGATTATATTGCCAGACATCTTTATCATCCATTTAGGATTGCAGATATGTCAGCACAGCTTCACATCAACAATAACTACCTTTCTCAGCTCTTTTCCAGAGAAACCGGTATGACAATCCAACATTATATCCGTAATGAACGGCTGAATGCTGCTGCAAATCTATTAAAATATTCCGAGGAATCTATCGGACAGATTTCAGACTATATGCAGTTTTCTTCCCCCAGCCGTTTCAGTGGATATTTCAAAGAAAAATATCATATGACTCCTTTGGAATACAGAAATAAATATAAAATTGCAGAATTTAAGGACAAACCACGATGACCGCACATAGTCAATGATACCGCACAAACCTGGACAGCCAAATATATTATCAGATTCCAATACGGTATCAATGCGTCTTATCTGCTGTTTCTATATTCGTTTGGTGTGCTGCCAGTGTACTTTTTAAACAGACGGTAAAAATAATTTTCTTCTTCAATCCCAACCATTCTTCCAATTTGATTTGCCGGAATGGATGTAGAACACAGCAGGCTTTTTGCATGCTCTATTCTCTGCCATATAATGTATTCGATGGGAGAATATCCCGTATGCCTTTTAAATAACTTGCAAAGGTAATATCGGCTCATGCCACTGAATCCGGCAAGATATTCGAGGGTAAGCGGCCTCATGTAATTACTTCCAATATACCGAACCAGCATATTAATACTGTCCGGCATCCGGCGCGTCTGTTCCTGATACCATTCTGAGTCAGTCAGTAAATCCATCAGCAACTGATTCAGAACGCAGGATACCTGCAGTTCCCGATATGGGATAACCTGGTCATATATCTCCAGCAGCTTTTCCATATTTCTCTGATATCCCCCTTCCACTTTCTGGTGAAAAGAAAAATTTCCCAGACTATTGATTTCATGGAATACATATTCCGCAAAAGAGCCATTAAAATGCAGAACACTGTGTTTCCAATTCCTTTCTACCGTATAATAGTAATGTTCTTTTCTGCAGTCCACCAGAATACCGTCACCCTCGGTCAAAATATGTTTTTTGCCTTCATATTCGACAGCCCCTTTTCCCTCATACGTAAACAATAACATATAGGAATTTACCCCATATCTTTTCGTGTAAAACATTCTTCCAGCATCCAACATTGAAAACGATTGAACATATGTCAAATTTTGCTGTGCAAACTCAGAAACAGGGTGCAATGGAAGGATATAACTCTTTCCCTCAATGCAAAAGGTGCATTTCTCAAAAAAACGATAATTAGCGAGTCTGGACATATAATCAGAATAGGTATCCCCTTCCGCTAATTTTTCGCTAAGGTTATCCGTATTCTCTAATGGTTTATCAGAATTATTGATTATAAAATGTATATTTTGAAACATAAACCTCTACTCCTTTTTACTAGAACAATATAATGCTTACTATTTGGCAATATGAACTATTTTATCGGTTTAAAATTCTACTATAATTAGACTATAAAAACAATATGCAAACGGAAAGGAGTGCAATAAAAATGCTTATATACGATATCAAAACAGAGTATATGGAAAATCCGATGGGCATTGATGTCCCATCACCGAGAATGTCTTGGAAACTTCGCACAACATTGTGCAATGCTGTCCAGATTTCCTACCGGATTCACGCATATGACACTGATACGAAAAAGCTTCTCTGGGACAGCGGCCTTGTTCAAAGTGAGCAGACACATGCCATTTCCTGGAATGGCCCAAAGCTCGTGTCACGGCAGAGAGTCAGTTGGTCAGTCGAATGTGCTGTAAAAGGGCAGGATCCGAAGACAATGAATGAAATCATTGAAACTTCTTTTAGCCCTCAGGCTACATTCGAAATGGGCCTGTTATCACCTGATGAGTGGAGTGCATCATGGATTGAGCCTGAGATTACAGTGGATATTACACAAAGCAAACCTTCTCCATACCTCCGGAAAGTTTTTCAGGTTAAATCTGGTCTGAAAAAAGCTCGTATTTATCAGTCGGCACATGGTTTGTATGAGTTTTGGATCAATGGTCATGCAGGAACAGAAGATAAATTCAAGCCAGGCTTCACTTCCTACAACAAACGGCTGCAAGTACAGACCTATGATATTCTTCCCTATCTGAAAGAAGGTAAAAATTGTTGGAGTATCGCACTCGGTGACGGGTGGTGGCGCGGAACTATAGGCGGGCAGATGAATAATACGTTTGGCTACAAGCTTGCTTACATCGGACAAATCGAACTTATCTATGAAGATGGAATCAAAGAATATGTCCTGACTGATGCTGATTTTAAAGTTTCAACAGGCGGTCTTCTTTCATCAGATATGATTTTCGGAGACCTTTATGATGCAGCTCTTGAACCAGAAAACTGGAAGTCTGCAGAATATGCTGACACTTCATGGCATAGCCCATTGGTCATAGCTGACCAGAATCTGGAAAAAAAGAGTCTTTTCAGTACGAGAGGCGTTCCGGTACGCGAAGCAGAGAAATTCCTGCCGGAAGTGCTGCACACTCCCGATGGCAACACGGTACTTGATTTTAAACAGAATATTGCCGGATACGTCTCCATGACTCTCCATAACTGTCAAAAAGGACAGCATATTACCCTGATACATGGGGAAGCGTTGGATGAAAATGGGAACTTCACGCAAAAAAATTATGCACAAACAGAGATTGCACAGACAAAAACAACACAAAAAGTAGAATACATTGCCGCCGGGAAAAAAGACGAGGCATACTGCCCCTTGTTCTCTATTTTCGGTTTTCGCTATGTACTGCTGAAAGGATATGACGGCGATATTCTCCCGGGGGATTTTCAGGCGATTGCCGTTTATTCGCACATGAAAGAAACTGGCCGCTTCACCTGTTCTAACCCGCTAATCAATCAGTTAGCCGCAAATAGTCTCTGGAGCCAAAAGGGTAATTTTATGGATGTTCCTACCGACTGCCCCACAAGAGAAAGAAATCCATATACGGGTGACGCCCAAGTCTATGCAGCTACCGCCGCAGACTTTATGGACGTATATGCTTTTTTTGAGAAATGGATGCTGGACTACACAGAGGAACAGTTTGTATCCGGTAAGATTCCCAATACTGTTCCTTCTATCAGCGCATTGAACCACAATGATGCGGAGCAGTCCAGAAGAGACCAAAATTTTGCCTTGATGGAAGATGGGCCTATGAAAGAAATGGCTCTTGCCATGAAAGCAACAAAAGAAAATGGAAACTTTATTGACGGTTCTTCGGGCTGGGCTGATGCTGCAACAATTATTCCCCGGACGATGTACCTTAGTTATGGCGATTTGCAAATTTATCGTAATCAGTTTGAATGCTGCAAAAAATGGGTCGATTATATCAGAAGAGAAGCCGCGCAGTCAAATCCTGTTTTCGCCGATTTTCCTTACTACCAGACTCCCGAAGATTCCTGCTATGTGTGGGACAGTGGTTTCCACTGGGGAGAATGGCTGGAAGCAGATATTGACATCTATGCCGATATGTATGGATACATCGGAAAACTGATGACCTGTCCGGAATATCTTTCTGCCACAATGTATTACTATTTGTCAGCTAAGATTGTATCTGAAATGGCTGATCTGCTCGGTGAGACGGCTGATAAAGAAAAATATGCCGGTATTGCGGCTAATGTAAAGCGGGTCTATAATAAATATTTTATTCCGGAAAACGGAATTATCATAGAAGGAAGGCAGGCTTTACATGTCCGTGCTCTGGCCTTTGATCTTGTTATTCCCGAAAAAAAGCAGGCCGTTGCCGATTACCTGTTCCAATTGGTAAAGGATAATGATTATTCGCTAAACACCGGATTCCTTTCTACTCCTTACCTTCTCCCGGTCTTGGCGGACAACGGTTATGAAGCAGCGGCCTATCGGCTTCTGGAGCGTGAAAATAATCCGGGGTGGTTAAAACCTGTGAAAGACGGGGCTACTACAATTCCGGAAAGCTGGAATGGCTTTGAGACCTGCAGTTCGTCATTTAACCACTACAGTTACGGCGCTGTATGCGATTTTCTTTTCAAATATACTGCCGGGATTCGACCGGTCATAGAGTATCCGGGGTATAAAAAGATTCTTATCCAACCAGTTCCTGGTGGACATTTGACGCAGGCGGAAGCAGAATTCGAGAGTATTTATGGAACTATTGTATCCGGCTGGGAAAAGACTGACGATTATATACACTATAAAATAGAAATACCCACAAATACCGTTGCTACAATCCGATTAAGAGGTTGTCATGAAGATTACAATTATATTAAGACCGGGTATCCCAAAAGCAGCTATCATGAAGAAACCATTGAAATCCCTGTAGGAAGCGGAAAATGGACTTTTACTTTGAAAGGATAAACAAATGGAAGAAAAAAAATATATGACGTTAGGGCGTTATCTTGGATATGGCATTGGTGGTTTTGGCCAATGCTTTGTATTGATTTTCGCAAATTTTATTCTTCTCTATATGACAAATACGATTGGTATGGATATCGGTATTGTCGGTACGCTAATGATGGTCTCCAAAATTTTTGATGGAATCTCTGACGTAATATTTGGAAATCTTTTGGATCGAACCCATACTAAATACGGAAAAACAAAACCCTGGATTCTTGGAACCGTTTTTCCGTTAGCAATTGTTCAGGTACTCCTTTTTTTCATTCCTCTGAAAGAAGGAATTGCACAATATGCATACTTTCTGATTGTATACACTCTATTGAATGCTGTCTTCTATACTGCAAATGGAGTTGCATATAATTCGCTTCCGGTTATGACAACAAACAACAAACTCGAACGGGTAATTATGGGTGTAATTTTATCCATTTCCGTTTTGACAGGCTCTGTTTTGGTAAGTTCTGTTACTCTTGGGCTGGTCGATAGTTTTGGGGCTGGTTTGAAAGGATGGAGAACCGTAGCACTTATTTATTCCGCTGCATTAATCGTATGCGAACTGCTATGTGGCATTTCTGTAAAAGAAGTGTCTTTTGGAGATGCCCCCCTGCAAGATAGTAACTCAGAAAACCATTCTCTTTCATTTAGAGAGAGTTTCCGTTATCTTCTGCACAGTAAATATTATATTTTAATCATGCTTTACTACATATTATATTACTTTTCTAATGGGGTTTTCGGTGCAGTCGGTACTTACTATTGCATTTATATCCTTAAAAATGAAAGCATATATGGTTTATTGTCTGCTGCCTCCATGATTCCTATGATTATCGGAGTTATATTTACCCCATTGTTTGTGAAAAAATGGGGTATGTATAAAACAAACACATGGACATTGCTGTTGTCAACAATATCCTGCATTTTCCTCATTATTGGCGGTTACAATGGCGGCATTGTTGTTCTCATTATTGGGCTGGCTTTAAAATCCCTGTTTTTTGGCCCCATGAGTGGATCTGTCAACGCAATCATAGCAGATATCTCCAACTACGAAACATTGAAAAAAGGTATCCATTTAGAGGGAACCATGTATAGTTGTGTTTCTATGGGTCAAAAGCTCGGGGGCGGTATAGCAAGTGCTTTTGCAGGATGGATGATGCATCTGGCACATTATGATGGAATGCTAAGCATTCAGGCTCGGAGTACATGCAATATGATTATCTTCCTGTATATTGTCGTTCCTTCCATTTGTGCCATATTAATATATGCCATTGTACGAAAAATAGATGTAGAAAAAGAACTTCAAAAACTACTGCTCAAAGATTCATCAGCAAGCTAGAACGCAATAAAAGATAATTAGCTAATATCATTTATACTTTATGCCACACAGACAATCATTGCCCTTACAGTCTTAACCGCAAGGCTCACCGAAACAAGCAGGAAAAATGCCGAATTATTGCATTGCTTACTTTACCAAAGAATTTAATGCTAACTATCATGATTTAGGCCAGACCGACAAATTCGGCCTGGCCAGCTTCGTTAAGGAATTTGTGGATACCAATAAACTCCAAATCACATTGTTTGAACTTGAAGGTATCATACAGTACAACGGTACATATCTGAATCAATTATTCAAGAAAAAATATCAACGTTCTATCACAGATTATAATCAGAACACATATCTACAACATATGGCAAAATTATTGCTGGCCCAAATAGACCCATTGAGGATATCTATCACACAATTGGGTTTGTTCACATCAGCCAAAATATTACTAAAGTTCAACTCCTCTCAAACAGTTCATCTTTTTCATTATTAAGGTGACAGTCAATTTTTTCGGATATAACAAGTGAATAGATATTTCTTATCTCATATTTCCATCCTATTCTTTAAAACTGTCACTATTCCCCTGTTTACTATGTTTCCTGCTTCATAACCGCATTAAATTTCTTTACAATCTCATCATACAATTCCTGCCGGAACTGCCTTGTAACCGGATAAGCAATATCCCGATAGATATCCTTCCCATTATCATCAAGTTGCCCTGTCTTGTAATCCGGCATGGAGACGAAGATGTTTCCTTTCTGGGAGATTCCAATCCGGATTCCGGTCACTTTAAAAACGTCATTGAATACGATAGAAGCGTTGGCCTTTATGCAGCCCTCTTGATCCTGCAAGGGGGTTACTGTTACTTTGATGTCCATGTTTCCTGTATTATCTAAATTGATTGTATCTGCCGTGTTGGTTACATTGTTTGTATTAGTTATATTATTATCTTTCTCCATATCTACCTCTTTCTGCGCTGATATTCTTATATTGTTATGAATCATCCGCGCTCTAATTTTAATTGACACTTTTTCCGCCTGAATAGTTTTTATTATTCTTGTTTTTTGGTTTTCTAAGTTTTGCAGACATTCTCCCTAACATTTTCCGGCTCCGCCGGAGCCTGCTCATCTCATCATATCTTTTTCTGCCATGGATGGATTTACAGTCTGTTTCCCATTTCTCTTTCGTAAAATCCTTTCAGATACTCCGCCACAATCTCCGCCATATCCCCCTGCTCTTTACAAAGCCCTTCCACCGTCGCAGTGAGCGTATCCTCCATCAAAAGATAAAGATAGCTGTTCATATCCTGCCGTTTCAGTTCCTTTATGACTTCCATTGCCTTGCCGCTTATGGAAATCGGCGTTCTGGTGAGGCTGATCCCGGAGAGCTGATATACCATGGCTTCCGCTTCCCCATTCCGGGATATGATATTTTCCCCCAATCTCCTGCTCCTTCCTGTCTTCTGTCTTACCTTCTGCTCTTTCTTCTGCCGCCCTCTGCTTTTCCCTTTTCACCTCAAAGGCTTTCTCTATCCCCGTAAGCACCTGCCCCGCCACGGATAGCGCCGTGTTGCACAGGCCGTATACCATAAGCCTTGGAGCGGTAGCAAGTACCGGGAGCAGTGAGGAAACAGGCAGCGGCTTTGCATCCATGCGTACCGCCGCCATATACTGTGCGCTTTGGATAACCGCATTTGTAATGTCATAGATATGCTCCGGGTTTTGGGAATTGTAGCGACATAATTCGCTGATATTTTCGATATACTTTTTATCCTCACTGTAAACTTCCCGCTCCACCGCTTCCTTCACATAATCCTGCGCATTTGCCGATTTTGCATGGAGAAAGGCAAGCATCTCCTTTTCATTATTTTTATCTAACCTCCATATCTCCGGCCTGCCCCTCCCGTTGGTGTCGGTTATGTCGAATACATGGTCTATGTATGAGCGGTAGCTGTTGGAATCTATGATTGCAATCCCTTTGCTCCCCTTGCGCACATACCTGTCCTTTTCCCGCCATCCGGCATAGGTTTCCACCATCCTTGCGTCCGGCCTCTGGGCGTAGAGCAGGCTGGCGTTCTCAAAGCCCATCTGATAATGGACGGCGGAAAATTTTAAGAAGCTGCTCCATGAAGCTTCGTCCTGAATGATTTTCGGCACAATCTCACGGTAGATATCTTTGGTATAGATGATGCCCTTCATTTCCTGCCCCTTTCCGGTAAATCATTTTCTTATTTTCAAAGCCATGACGGCCTGCCGCATAGGACAATCTTCCCCACGGAATAGACCGGGCGGAACACCACGCATCCCTTTGAAGAGGAAGCATCCACCAGATAACCGTTCCCGGCATAGACCGCCACATGGGAGATAT
>CAJTVK010000021.1 GCA_910579645.1 uncultured Lachnospiraceae bacterium
TCATGTAATAAAAAAGATAGGAACTTCCGTTTGTACGGATGTCCCTATCTTCCATAAGGCTGCGGAGGAACTCGCGGTAGATGCGGCACCGTGGGTAGTCCACAATTTGTTTGATTTCTAATTGATAGTCCATACATACCTCCTGAATAAAAATGCCCCGTAGAAAAATACGGGGCATTAAGCATAAATAATTGTTGTTACGAGATCGTGCTCTGTTGTATAATATTAAAGCAGAAGAACACTGATTCGGTTTCTGGTTTCATACGTTTTGACATCGCATGAAATCAAGGTATCATACATGAAGCAAATGCATTTTTATTGATAGATTTTCCGATTGTCAATGTAAGTCTGCCTATGTGAAACCGAATCCGAATGCGGGTTTCTTTCCAACGGACAGGAGGCGGAGAAACTGATTTCCGAAGAATATCAGGAAAAGGCGGCATGGGCCATACATATGGGGTTGCTGCAGTATCTGAATATGCAGTAGTTTGGGAGCGCGGAAGGCAACGGAGGGCATGGATTAGGATGGATCGGGAACTAATGAAGAAGCTGCAGGAAATATCACCGGAGGAGCAGGCATATCTGGACGGGTCAGGCGCGGTGAAAAAGGATATTTACACCGTCAAGGATGCGTTTGAGATTGATGCCGGCCTGCTGCTTCAGGAAAACCGGCTGATAACAGTCCGCACGCACAGCCGGTTTATTGACTTTCCTGCCCATAGGCACAACTATATCGAGATTATGTATGTCTGCCAAGGAACGGTAACCCATTATATAGACGGGAAAGAACTGACCATGGAACAGGGGGATATGCTGCTGCTGAACCAGCATGTGAGCCACGGCGTGCGGCGGGCAGAATATGAGGATATCGGCATTAATTTCATCGCCCTTCCGGAGTTTTTTGACATACCGCTGCAGATGCTGAAAGAGCATAATGTGATTGCTGATTTTCTTCTGAATACTTTCCGGTATAACCATCCGGTTTCTCATTATCTGCTGTTCCGGCTGGGGAATCAGAAAGCAATAGAGAATCTTATGGAAAATATGATTCGGTCAATTATTGAAGGGAATCCCGAGGAGGACAGCATCAATCAGTATTCCATGGGGCTTGTTTTCCTTTATCTGATTAATCATATGGAACATTTGGAACATAATTCTTCCCAAAGCTATAAAGATGTGGTGGTGCAGGCTACCATGAAGTATATTGATACATGGTACCGGACGGCGAATTTGGGGAAAGTGGCACAGGATTTTAACCTGACCGTTTCCGCACTCAGCAAGATTATCAGGAATCAGACCGGATATACCTTTCAGGAACATCTGATGCGGAAACGGTTTCAGAAAGCCGTTATTTATCTGGTGGAGACGGAACTGCCGGCGGATGAAATTGCGGTGAAGGTGGGATATGAAAATATCAGTTTTTTCTACCGGCAGTTTAAACGGAGATACGGGATGACGCCGCGGCAGTACCGGATTGCCCATAAAGAGGACGGCAGCATAAGGCTTTAACATGCTTCAGCCTTATTTCCTCCGCCGAATGCCAGTACTAGCTGCAGCAATATTTTCGCAAGGGCATCATGCCCTACCGGATGGCGGTAAAATTCCCCTATGCTGCTGTCGTATGTCAGCCAATGAAGTTCTTGTCCCATATCAGTCTTCCTGTTCCGGAGTATGTTTTTCAGTGTCAGTGCAGATGCAATGCGGTACCGGTTTCCGGTTCCGCTGTATTTTTCTGCTTCCGTTTATGCAATTCACCGCAGATTCTGTCGTATTCTTCTTCGTCCAGCCGATATTTTTTCCTGTATAAAAAGCAGGAAATCATCATCAGCAGCCAAGGAAATACGGTCATGGCAAGGAGCAGGCCGGCACTTTGACTGTCCGAGACGCCGGGATGCGTTCCGCCGGTATCTCCGAAGATTACAAGGGAAATCCGGGACAGTTTTTCCGCTTCGGAAATGAGTCCTTGGGCACATTTCTGTTCCAAATCGGAAATACGGTTGGTGTAGCCGGTGACTCCGCATATCAGGTAGGTGGCAGAGGTGACGGCTACAATGAGAGCAGCCGCCATTTTGGTAATGAAAGGACGCAGGGAGGTAATGATTCCTTCGTCTCTTGTGCCGTATTTGTATTCGTTGTATTCTACCGTGTTCATAATGGAAATCATCATAATCAGGTAGAAGCAGTACTGGCCGAAGCAGGACAGCATATAGCCGGTGACCAGCAGGGCAAATTTGTCCGTCCCGGCACCGGGAATAAATAAAGAACCCAGCATCATAGCGTAGCCTAGGGAAGAGACGGCGGCCATGATGCCTATCAGCTTTTTCCGGCGGATATGTCTGGAGATGGCAGGATAAAAAATCATAAGAAGGGCAGTGGCCGACATGCCTATGGTAGTGAACAGGGAATACAGCCCGCCGTTATAACCGAAAGTAAAGTAGATATAGGCGGAACCGATGCCGCCTGCCACAAGGCCGTTTCCTATCTGCTGAATCAGAAAGACGGCGGCCGCCCAGACCAGCTGGTCATTGCGGGCAATGGTACGGAAAATGTGCTTCAGGGAAAATTTTTCCCGCTGTGCCGCAGCCGGAAGCGTTTCTCTGTGCTCCCGGACACCGAATAAGGTAAACAGGATGAACAGCGGCGACAGAACGGCGATAATCAGGGCGATGATGCCGTAAGCCGAGGCAGTGCTGCCGCCGATTGCCCCGGAGCCTGCAGTGAACATGGGGATGAAAATGGCCGCCAAGGTGTTCCCGCCGCCCCCGAAAAGAGTGGCTCTGGAGGTGAACCGGTTTCTTGCGTCGGCATCGGAACCAAGCGCGGGAATCATGCCCCAGTAGGATATATCGCTCATTGTATAGGTAATGCTGAAAGCAAAGTACATCAAGGCAAAGAAACAGACGAAACTCCATCCCTGCAGGCTGACATTGAACATCAGGCAGACAACCACCGAAGTGGACAGCCCGCCGGCCAGCAGCCATGGCTTAAACTTGCCGTATTTGGTATGGGTGCGCTCAATCAGGTTTCCCATGATCGGGTCGTTCAGTGCGTCAAATACCCTGGCGGCAATCATAACGCCGGTAACTGCCGCTATCTGTGCACCGTCCAGGGAATGGGTGAACAGCACAAAAGTCAGCAGATAGCTGTTGAAGAGACAGTATATGGCATCCCGCCCCACGGTTCCCAAAGGGAAATAAATGAAATTTTTCTTTATTGTTTTTGTCTTTTCCATAGTGCTTTTCTCATTTCCTATCTTGTGGTAATATGTTTTATTATAGCATCAAAAGGGATGCTTAGGCAATCATCTTATGGGATTGGGCATTGACAGTTGTAACAGTTTTCAAAGTACTGAAAGTATGTAAAAGGACAAAATTTTTGAGACGGGAACGGAAAAAGAAAGGAGAGTGGCGGCAGAATGAAAGAGATACTTATGATGGTTTTGGCCGATTGCCCATATTGCAGACAGGCGGAGGGCATGATAAAGGAACTGCAGGAAGAAAACGTGCAATATGAAAAGCTTCGGATAAACCGTGTGGACGAAGAAGAGAATCCGAAGCTGGCAGAAACTTTGGACTATTATTATGTGCCTAGCTTTTTTGTGGGCGGCAGGAAGCTGATGGAGGGTGTGCCTACCAAGGAGAAGATAAAAGCAGTATTGGATGCCGCCATGGAACTATGATATGCGGGGAAAGGTAAATGCGTAAAAAGAGTGTGTGGAAACGGATTGGCTGTATTGTCCTGCTGCTAGTGGGATTGGCGGTATGGGCGGCAGCCGCAGACCTGGAAAGCACCCGGACGGCAGCGCAGTTCCGGGAAGGGGAGGAAGAGCCTGTTGTTATCAAGTCCTGTAGGATAGATACGGAAACGGATCAAGTGATTGTGAAGGCATCTGCGGAAGAGACTCCGGAAAGTGATGATTCCTTTTATTATTTGTTTGCCCTAAATACTTATGAAGAGGAAATCACCGAAGGAAGTTCCTTCCTTCTCCGTGGGGAAAAGGGAAAAGAGACGGTATTTCACGCCGATATTGAAATGCTCCGTAAGTATGTGATAGCGGTAAAGAGGGACGGGCATTATGCGGCAGTAAGCAAACCTCATTATATAACGAATCCGGAGGCAGCGTCCGTGTTTGTGTCAAACGGGCAGCCTCCGTCCGGGAAGAAGGGGCTGCTTATCGATCCGGCCAAGCTGCTTTCGCCGGAACTGGAGGAACTGGGCATCAAGCATGCCGCTTATAATATTCCCGTTTCCAGAATATTGGGCCATGATAACGAGGACGTTTATGAGGCCGTTCATTACAGCTATCAAGGAAAGGATTATGTATTTAACGGGCGGGTCATGGCGGAATATGATTTGATTTTCCGAACCCTTACCGAAAAAGGGATAGAGATTACCGCAATTATATTGAACGATTATTCACCGGAATATCCTTGGCTGGTGCATCCGCTGGCGCGTTCCGGCATCGGGAAGTCACCCTATTATGCATTTAACGGCAGCGACGGGCAGGGAGCGGAATATCTGGCGGCGATAGCTTCTTTTCTGACCGAGCGGTATTCCGGGGTGATGAACGGCAGGGGGGTAGTGGCGAACTGGGTAATCGGAAATGAAATCAATGCAAGGAAAGAATGGAATTATATGGAGTATATGGATTTGGAGACTTATGTGCGGGAATATGTAAGGGCATATCGCATTTTCTACAATTCCATTAAGAGCGTGAACAGTGCCTGCCGGGTTTATATTTCGCTGGATAATCAATGGAACAGGGTAAATATTCTGACAAGAAGCTATAGGGCAAAGGATGTATTGGACGAGTTTAACCGCCAGATTAAGGAAGAGGGGGATATTGACTGGGGGCTGGCCATCCATCCTTATAATAAGCCGCTGACGAAAACGGATACTTGGAACCGGTCATTTTATGTGTGGGAGTCGGAAAATACGCCTGTGGTCACTATGGAAAATATCCATGTGGTGACCGATTACATGCAGCGGCAGGAGTTTCTGACCGACGCAGGGCAGGTACGCCCGATAACGTTAAGCGAACTGGGATATACTTCTTCCAAAGGGGAAGAACTGCAGGCAGCGGCTATTGTATATGCCTACAAAGTGGCGGAAGCCAACCCGTACATAAATTCGGTTCTTTTTTCCAGGCAGACCGATGCGCAGGAAGAGGCGGAGCGGCTGCGGCTGTATCTTGGCATTGACCATATGGACGGTTCCCACAAATATGCCTATGAGGTATTCCGGTACATGGATACGGAAGAGGGGGAAAAATATGCGGAGTTTGCAAAAGATATCATCGGTACTGAAAGTTGGGATGAAGTGACGGGGAAATGAAAAAATATCCGGTAAAAATATGCAGGAACAGCTATTCAATACCGCAGAGAAATGGTATACTGCATGGGAATGTGTAAATTAAATATGCTTTTAAGCAGGCGAAAGGCGGTATTGCGGTTATGGCAGGGCAGGAAGAACATATTTTCCGGGAAAAGCTGACTACGGAGAAAGATATTGATGAAGACGTGCTGGTGGAGAGTTTCAAGCGGAACGAAAACAATAGCCTAAAGATTTTGATAGGGCTTTATAAAGGACAGTATTTTCAGCTGTTCCTGTCGGTGTTTTTCTTTGCGGTAAAGCACTCCCCGGTATGGGTGCTTCCCATAGTGACGGCAAATATTATAAATATTGCCACCAACCCGGACGGCAATGCACTGCGCAGCATCTGCATAAATGCTGCGGTTATGATGATTCTTATGGTACAGAATGTGCCTACCAATTATCTGCATGTATATTGTTATGCAAAGGTGGTCAGGAATGTGGAGTGCAGGCTGCGCAGCGCCATGGTGCGCAAGCTTCAGCAGCTATCCATTACCTATCATAATGAGATGCAGTCGGGACGCTTACAGTCCAAGATTATGCGGGACGTGGAACAGATTGAGACGCTCTCCTCACAGATTTTCATATCGGTGCTGAGTATTATAATGAACATTGTCGTATCGTTCAGTGTGGTATTGGGATCTTCGCTGACCGTTTTCTGGTTTTTCCTTGCCACGATACCGGTGGCAGTGATAATCCGGAATGTGTTCCGGAAAGGCATTAATGCAAGGAACAGGGATTTCCGCAAGGAGATGGAAGAAACTTCCGTGAAGGTAATGGAAATGGTGGAACTGATTCCGGTGACTAGGGCGCATGCCTTGGAGGATAAAGAAACTGCCAGGCTGGATGAGCAGCTGAGGAACGTAGCGGAGCGGGGATTCCGGCTGGATATTATTCAGTCGTATTTCGGTTCCATCAGCTGGGTGGCGTTTCAGTGTTTTCAGGTGGCCTGTCTTGCCTTTACGGGCTATCTGGCAATGAAAGGGACGATACGTCCCGGGGATGTGGTGATGTACCAAACTTATTTTTCCACGATAGTCAATCAGGTCAGCAATGTGATTAATCTGCTGCCGGTGATTGCAAAGGGGCTGGAATCGGTGAACTCCGTAGGCGATATCCTGCTTTGCGCCGATGTGGAGGAGACGGGGAACCGGCAGAAAATCAAAGAGGTGAAGGGAGATATCGAATTCAGGGATGTCTGCTTTCGGTTCAGGAATGCGGATCACCCGGTGATCAGGCATATGAATTTTTCGGTAAATGCCGGGGAGACTATTGCGTTTGTAGGCGCTTCGGGAGCGGGAAAAACCACGGTGATCAATCTGGTCATCGGCTTTCTGAAAGCAAATTCCGGACAGATATTGATTGACGGAAGGGATATTAACACCTTCAATCTGAGAAGCTACCGGCAGCATATTGCAGTAGTGCCTCAGACTCCGATTCTGTTTACGGGGACGATACGGGAAAACATTACATATGGGGCGGCGGATGTCAGCGACGCGGCTTTGCGGGAAATTATAAGGGCGGCCAATCTGGAGGAATTCGTGGATTCTCTGCCGGAAGGAGCGGAGACGAAAGTGACGGAGCATGGGGCAAACCTTTCCGGCGGGCAGCGGCAGAGGATTTCCATAGCCAGGGCATTTGTGCGGAATCCGAAAATTTTGATTTTGGATGAAGCCACTTCGGCTTTGGATGCCGTTTCGGAGAAAAAGATTCAGGACAGCGTGGAACGGCTGGTGAAAGACCGGACGACGCTTATTGTGGCACACCGTCTTTCTACCATACGCAATGCGGATAAAATAGCGGTAGTCGGAGAGGGCGGGCTGCTGGAATTCGGCAGTTACGATGAATTAATGGCAAAACAAGGGGAATTCTATAAGATGAGGGCACTGCAGGTATAGGGCAGGATAATCTTTTGCGGCAAAGATGCGGAGCATTGTTTCGGCATGTCCGATGGTTCATTGCATGCAGGAGTCAAATACCCCGCCACAAGCAGCGGGGCATCAAATTTGAAGCGCCCCAAGGGGCGGGGTATTTGACTCTCGCGGCAATAAACGGAATTCAACGGTGAATCTAAGAAAGAAGAGTGCGATATGAACGAGCAGAAGCAGGAGTTGATCAGTATAGTAGTGCCTGTGTATAACATTATGGACTGTCTGCCGAGATGTGTGGAGTCAATCTGCCGTCAGACTTATCCTAATCTGGAAATAATTCTGGTGGATGACGGCTCCGACGACGGGACGGAAAAAATGGTGGATGAACTGGGAGCGGCGGATGAAAGAATCCGGGTATTCCATAAGCCTAACGGTGGGGCGTCTTCGGCCAGAAATCTGGGAATCAGGCAGGCGAAAGGTAAGTATATCGGTTTTGTGGACAGCGATGATTTCATTGAGCCGCAGATGTATGAAAAATTAATGGAATGCATCCGGAAGGAAAAAGTGCCTGTGGCTCAGATTTCAAGGGATGAAATAGACGAGCAGGGGAACCGGCTCCCGGATGTCTGCATTCCGCCTAAACAGGCTTATGTCTGCCCGCCGGAACAGTTTATGCGGGAACTGCTGCTGCATCGGGGGGACTGTTCTTACTGCACGAAGCTGGCGGAACGGCGGCTTTTTGACAGGCATTGTTTTCCGGAAGGGGTCCTGAATGAGGATTTTTATCTTTTGGTGGAAATGCTTGGGGAAATAGAGGGGATTGGGATATTGCCGCAGCAATATTATCATGTGTATTACCGGACGGGCAGCAATACAAGGAAAAAATCCAGAGAGGAGTTTTCCCGTGTGTTCATAGACATCGTGGACAATGCGGATATGGCGGAACGGCTGGCAGCGGAGAAATTTCCGGCCTTGCGGGAAGAGGCGGTGCGGTTCGGGCTGTATCAGCGGCTGGACTATATGCTGCATATTCCGGTAAAGCAAATGGTGCGGGAGGACGGATTCTATGTTTCCGTTAAGAAATATCTGCGGAGGCATTTGGCGGATACGGTGCGCAATAAGTATCTGAGCCGGAAGAATAAGATATATCTTCTTCTTCTGACCGCTGCGCCGAAGACAGTCCGGCGGGTACATGGATGGAAAATGCGCAGTAGGGAAAGAGCGGATGGGCATAAGAAAGGCGGAAATGACGGGTAAGCCGGGGAAAAGAGCAAGCCGGGGAAAAAGGGCAAGCCGGAAAAAGGGGCAAGCCGGGAAAAGGGGCAAGCTTGGAAAAAAGGGCAAGCCGGAAAAAATAGGCAAGTTGGAAAAAAAGGCAAGCCGGGGAAAAGGGCAAGCCGGGGAAAAGGGCAAGCCGCTAAAAAGGGGCAAGCCGGAAAAAAATAGAAAAGCCGGAAAAATGGGAAAACCGAAAATAGTGTAACAGCCGGATGGAAACGGGGCATGAAGCCGTGAAATGACAGCGGGGGCGGATTACGGGGCGGAAAGGCAGGGCCGGAAAATGGGAAAAGGCATAAAAAGAAGCCAGGAAACAGGCGGAGGTCTGTGGCCCGGAAGAAGAGAAGAAGGGAAAGCCGGCATGAAATCTGCGGAATGGGGAAGAAAGAAATGGGCGGCGGCATTTGCCGCATTGCTTGTTCTGCAGGTTCTGGTGATTATTTACTTTGGCGGTAGGAAAACAGGGTTTCATGAAGATGAATATTATTCTTTTTATTCTACCAACCGGACGGCCGGGCTGTATGAGCCGGACAGGGAATGGGTAGAGAGGGATTCGTTCCGCAATGAATTTGTGGTTTTGCCGGGAGAGCAGTTCCGCTATGGTTTGGTGGCCACGGTGCAGTCCTGGGATGTGCATCCGCCTTTTTATTATTTTATTTTACATACTGCCTGTTCCTTTTTCCCCGGAGTATTCAGCAAATGGCTGGGCATCGGGGTGAATCTGGCTGCTTTCTGCCTGAATTTCTGCCTGCTTTCCTGGCTGGCTTATATGGTGACCGGACGGAATAAAAGGCTGGCATGGATGGTGGCGGCCGTGCATGGGTTTCATCCGGTGATTATTTCGGGGGTTATGTTCATCCGGATGTATGAATGGCTTACGGTATTTGTGCTGCTTTGTGCGTGTCTGCATGTAAAGGCGGTACTGAAAAGGGAGAAGCCGGGCTTTATAAACTTCTTGCTTCCTTTGGCGGCAGTCAATTATTTGGGATTTTTGACACAGTATTATTATATTATATTTTTGTTTTTCATGGCTGTGGGATTTTGTCTGTGGAAGCTTTGGTTTATATGTGCGGGCAGCGAATCGAGCGGATGCCCGCATAATTCCGACGACAGCCGCGAAGGCCGAGAACTTTGCCGCTGCGGGGAAAAGGCATTGGTTTCCGGGGGGGAAAGCGGACATGCCGGCAGAGGCATTTGGTGGGTTCCGGAGAAGGCGGCGCTGAAAAGGGGTTTTTGGGAGTGTGTGAAATATGGCTGTGTCTGTGGAATATCCCTGCTGTTGGCAGTGGTCAGCTATCCTGCAAGCCTGTCCCATATTTTTCGGGGATATCGGGGAACCGGCGCGGTTTCGGAATTTCTGGATACGGGGAATACGGGAGAACGGCTGAAGTTTTTTGGAGGGCTGCTGAATGACTATCTGTTTGACGGGTATCTTTGGCTGTGGCTTGCCCTTATGGCAGGCATGGGAATTGTCCTGTTCGTAAAAGGAAGAAAAGCAAGAACCGAAGCCGGCGCGGCATTGTCCGCGGGGAAGGAAGCGGAACCGGCGGGTGTACGGAGGAACGGGCATAGTAAAGAGGGACTTGCGGCATTTCTGATACTGTTCTTTGCGGCGGCGGGGTATTTCTTCACGGTATCCAAGACGGCTCTTTTGCTGTTTGAGACATCCAACCGTTATCAGCTTCCCATATACGGTATTGTGCTGCTGCTGGCCATAACGGCACTGGCCGGGGCATGGAAGCGTTTGGCTGATTTATACTGCGAAGATAATGCCGCAGGCAGGAACCGTTGGCTGGCGGCAGGGAGTATTGTGCTGCTTTTTCTGTTTTTTGCCGGAGAGGTGCATGAAATGATTTCCGGGAAGGTGATTTTCCTTTATGAGGAGGATGCGGAAAATGTAAAATATGCCAAGGAAAACGCACATAGGACGGTCATTGTCCTTTACAATGACGCTACGCCTTATCATGTATGGTGGCGGTCACAGGAATTGATGGAGTACGACAGGATATATTTTGCCAGCGAGGGGAATAAGGAACCGATTGCGGACGATATTATCTGTGACAGTGACAAGCTTGTTGTTTATGCGGCGGATTATGATACGCAGGAGGAAAGCCTTGCCATGATACTTGAAAGCAATCCGGGGCTGAAAGGCTATCGGCTGGTTTCGCGCAATGGGTTGTGGAGTATTTATGAGTTTGAGTAGCATTCCTTGGCGAAGTTGGGGTAAACTATTGTATGAAATTTTTTTCCGGTACTTTTCCGGGCGGAAATCGGAGTTCTGCTTTGCATGGCATGTCAAAGCGTGCTTGGCTTATGAAAGCGTAAAGAGGGAGTGAGTTCTATGGCAATACCTACAAACATAAGAACATTGTTATCAAATAATGTGGTGGAATGGGCAAGGATTGAGTTCAAGGAAACTTGGAATGCGGAAGCGGACCGTTTCTTTAATTATCCTTTTGCCGCTGTGGAAGAGGCGTTGTCAAATGCAGTGTATCATCGGGCATATGATGAACGTGAGCCCATTGAAGTGCGGGTGGAAAAGGATAGAATAGAAATTGTCAGTTTTCCGGGACCGGATCGTTCGGTAACGGTGGAAGGGCTGAAAAATTATAGAGTGACAAATAGGCGATACCGAAACAGAAGGATTGGCGATTTTTTAAAAGAACTGCACCTTACGGAAGGGAGAAATACGGGATTTAAGAAAATTTTGAACGCTATGGAGGCGAATGGGTCGCCGAAGCCGGAATTTGAAACGGATGAGGCACACAGTTATTTTATATCCAGGTTGTTTATACACCAAGGGTTTGTGCAGGAGAAAAAGGCGGACGGAGGTATGTCAACCCCAAATTCAACCCCATCAACCCCAAATTCAACCCCAAATTTTGTTTCAGATACAGTGTATCAGTATGAATTACATGGTTTTAGTCTGCGGGGGCAGATTTTGGAACTGATAAAGAAAAACCCTTCAATAGCGAAAAAGAAAATGGCAGAGATATTGGGAGTTTCGATGTATGCTTTAAAAAAAGAATTGGCGGCAATGAGCGAGGAACATGTCGCCGAGTTTGTAGGGTTCAGCAGGAGCGGTAAGTGGGTAGTCTATTAATCAAAGGAAGCGGGTGATTTATTTTGCTGCAGGAAGATATTATGCCGATTGTAAAAGAGACAATCAGCGTTTCTATAAAACGGAATACACATCGTGGATTTATCGGGTGGAGCGGATGTGACAGCATCTGTATGGATATGCAGGACTGTCAGGAGATGTGCCGGCGGCTGCTTGAGGCAGGCCGGTGCATGGAAGCTTTGGAAGCATCTGCCTATATATTGGTGTCCGGAGTGAAGCTGGCTTCCCATGCGGACAGCAGTTCAGGGCTGCTTACGGAGGTGGTCTTAAGCACGATGAAGTTGACGGAAGCATGTACAAAAGAGATTGCAGGGCAGGAAAAGAAAATGCGTGATAAGGCACTTGCCATGCTTATAAAGGAAGCTCGGAAGAAAGCCTTTGACGGGTGGACAGAGTGGCGCTATGGTTTGCTGAAATGCGGGATATGCCTGTGTGACGGGAAAAGTGCGGAAAAATTGGAAAATGCATTGGATATTTTATTGGAAGGCATAGAAGAGGATTGTTTTCCGGAATATAAAAGGAAAGAGGATTGGCTGGTAAGATACTATTTACATAGGCATCTGCTCGGAAAAGAAGCTGTGAGGACAGAACTGTATGATCATATCGGAATAAAGGAATTCTGCATCATTGCCATACGGGATGCCATGGAGTCCGGAGATTTTGATGAGGCGGAGAGGCTTTGCCTGGATAAGGCGGAAGCTGAGGAAAGACGGTATTACCGTAAAAATGACCCGGAGGACTGGAATAACCTGCTGTTTCAAGTGTATGAAAGGGCAGGAGATACGGAAAAGCAGATGATGCAGGCAAAAAAGCTGTTATTGTTTGGAAACGAGAAGTTCTGGGAGGTTTTAAAGCAGATTCATGAGGCAAACGGCACATGGAAGTCGGTTTATCAGGGTTTGCTGGAGGAACTGAAGGACAGCAGGCAGGGTATTTGTTACCGCACTATTCTGATAGACGAAAACGAGAAAGAACGGCTGATGGAGGATGTGGAGGGGAATCCTTATGATTTATTTTATTATGGCGGGCTTCTGGCGGAAGAGTATCCGGAACGGATTTATGTGTTATGTGATACCGTAATTCGTCAACAGTGCGCGGAAGCGAAGGACAGGAGGGAGTATAGAAAGGTGGCAAAGCAAATTGCACAGCTGATAAAATGGGGAGGGGAAGATACAGCCCAGAAGCTGATTGGGGAACTGATGCAGGCATATCCAAGAAGGCTTGCATTGGCGGATGAATTGAAAAAACTGGAAAAAGCGTGAAGGGAAAAAGTGCGGCGGGGCAAAATGTATAGGAGGATGAGAAATGAAATTGGCAGCAGCATTGTCGGAACGGTCAGAGTTGCAAAAGCGGCTTTCGGAACTTGGAAACAGGCTGAATAATAATTCTAAAGTGCAGGAAGGAGAGGAACCGTCGGAATCGCCGGAGGAACTGATGGAGGAACTGAACCGGGTGACTGACCGGATGGAAGAATTGATTACCAAGATTAATTTGACGAACAGCAGGACGATAAAGGACGGAAAAACCATAACCGAGTATCTTGCTCACAGAGATTGCCTGAAGAGTAAAATTCAGATTATGAGGAATTTTCTGGACAATGCCAGCAATAAGGTCAGCCGTATGACGCATTCGGAAATCAGAATAAAAAGCACCGTGTCTGTGCCGGAGATTCAGAAAAAAGTTGATATGCTGTCCAAGGAACTGCGTGAAACGGACGAACTCATTCAGGAAGTGAACTGGACAACGGAATTGAAGTGAAATTGCAAGGAAAAATGCAGTGATAATTTTAGCGATATAGAAAGAAACGGAAATTCAGAAGGTAACCCGGCAGGGTGGATGTATCTCATACGGCAGAGAAAGTGCCGTAATGGCAGGGGCGTGGGCAGCCCCCGGGGTTCGATTCCTCATATGACAGAGCATGCCCTGTAAGGAAACATGTGTAAAGATACATTTCATGGTTATTACCGCTGCATCAGCTGCCGGGCGAGGGTGGGATTGGGAAGCTGCAAAGACAAAGGTTCGAGTAAGAACGTGATTCCCGAAGCGGGCTGCGGCTTAGCTTAATGGTATTGCGTGCGGACAGTGACAATTTATGGATTTTTAGCGAGGGAAACATGGCGGCACTATTTTCAACCCTATTTTTTTATGCTATACTGTGCGTTGAAGACTGAAAAAAATGGTAAGAATAAGAGCATAGACAGATATAGGAGGAAACAGGATGCTGAATAATAAAACAATATTGATTACGGGAGGAACCGGCTCCTTCGGGAACTGTTTCACCCAGTATGTGCTGGAACATTATGAGCCGAAGAAGATTATCATATACTCAAGGGATGAGTTCAAGCAGTTTCTGATGGCATCGAAATTCAAGAAATATGAAGATAAGCTGCGATTCTTTATCGGGGATGTGAGGGATAAGGAGAGGCTGAAAAGAGCCTTTGAAGGGGTGGACTATGTGATTCATGCCGCGGCGCTGAAGCAGGTGCCGGCCTGTGAATACAATCCCAATGAAGCGATAAAGACCAATATTCACGGAGCGCAGAATGTCATTGACGCGGCATTGGACTCTGCGGTGAGGAAAGTGGTGGCATTGTCTACGGATAAGGCGGTAAATCCGGTGAATCTGTACGGCGGCACAAAGCTGGTTTCGGACAAGCTGTTTGTGGCGGCAAATGCCTATGCCGGGACGAAGGATATTAATTTTTCCATTGTACGGTACGGAAATGTGGCGGGAAGCCGGGGATCGGTGATTCCTTTGTTTCATAATATCGCAAAAAACGGCGGGACGGAACTGCCGATTACGGATTTCAGGATGACCCGTTTCTGGATTAGCCTGACACAGGGGGTAGAATTGGTAATTAAGGCATTGGAAGAAGCTACCGGGGGGGAAACTTTTATCAGCAAAATTCCGTCCTTTAAAATTACGGATCTGGCAAAGGCAATGTATCCGGAACTTCCCATGAAAGAGGTGGGCATCCGGCCGGGGGAGAAGCTGCATGAGATTATGGTCACTACGGAGGATTCTTTTACCACTTACGAATATGAGAAACATTTTATCGTTTATCCGCAGGTAGTATGGAACAATAAGCAGCAGCCTGATTTAAGCGGGAAGAAGGTGCCGGAAGGATTTGCATATAGTTCGGGGGATAATACGGAGTGGCTGACGGTGGAGGATATCCGGGAACTGCTGAAAACGGTGGAACTGGAAAAGTAGGAAAGGCTGGGATAAGTATGGAGAAACCGGCGGTTTGCGGCGGCACGCCAGTTAGGGATAAAAAAATATATTACGGCCATCAGTATATTGACGAAGCGGACGTGCAGGCAGTGACGGAGGTGCTGCGTTACCAGGACCTGACCTGCGGGCCGAAGATAGGGGAACTGGAGCGGAAATTATGTGAGATTACAGGGGCGGAATATGCGGTAGTCTGCAGCAACGGCACGGCGGCATTGCACATTGCCTGTCTGGCGGCCGGAGTGGGCGAAGGGGATGAGGTGATTACTACGCCGATTACCTTTGCGGCTTCCGCCAACTGTGCCTTATACTGCGGGGCAAAGCCTGTGTTTGCGGATATCCGGGAAGATACTTATAATATTGACCCGGAGCAGGTAGCCGCCCATGTGACGGAACGGACGAAGGCCGTGGTGGCGGTGGATTATACAGGGCAGTCGGTGGAGGAAGAGGAACTGCTGGAAATCTGCCGGAAAAATCATTTGGTGCTGATTGAGGACGGAGCCCATGTTATCGGAACCAAGTATAAGGGCAGGCCGAACGGTTCCATTGCGGATATGACGACTTTCAGCTTTCATCCGGTAAAGACAGTGACCGGAGGGGAAGGCGGGGCGGTATTGACAAACAGCGAAGAATATTACCGGAAACTGCTGCTGTACCGTTCCCATGGCATCACAAGGGATGAGGGGCTGATGGAGCGGGAGCCGGACGGACCGTGGTATTATGAACAGGTGGATTTGGGCTATAATTACCGCATGACGGACATACAGGCGGCGCTTCTGATCAGTCAGCTGGATAAGCTGCCTATGTTTTCGGCCAGAAGGAAAGAAATTGTGGCGCGGTATGACGAGGCTTTCGGAAAACTGCCGCAGCTATATGTGCAGAAAGAAATTCCGGAGTCGGATACTACCAGGCATTTATATATTCTGCGCATTGTGCCGGAACGGCTGGAGATTGACAGACGGCAGTTTTTTGATGCGCTTTGGGCGGAAAATGTGTGCTGTAACGTACATTATATTCCCACCTATTATTTTCCCTATTATGAGCGTCTCGGCTATCGGAGAGGAATCTGTCCCAAAGCGGAAAAACTTTATGAGGAAATCATCAGCCTGCCGCTTTATTATGCCATGTCGGATCAGGATGTGGAGGATGTTATCCGCGCGGTGACGAAGATTGCCGTGTATTATGGAAAGAAACAGGATTAGAAGGTGTCTTAAAATTGCCTTCTGCCGGAGGTGGGTCACAATTTGCGAAGCTTTAAGAACATGGGCGCTCTTGCAGAAAGAGCCGCAGCAGGTCGCTGACTGAATATAGGGCAACAATCACGCAGATAGGAGCAGATATGAAACTTAGCATTATTGTGCCGGTATTTAATATGGCAGCCGACGGAAAACTGGAATATTGTCTGGATTCTTTGGTCAGCCAGACGATAGAGGACTATGAGATTATTGCGGTGGACGATTGTTCCACGGATGAGTCGCTGGCGATTCTGCGGCAGTATGAAAGCCGCTTCCCGGACAGATTCCGCGCCGTCCATTCGGAAGTGAATAAGCATCAGGGCGGGGCAAAGAATATCGGACTGAAACTGGCAAAAGGCGATTGGATCGGGTTTATAGACAGCGACGATTGGATTAGGCCCGATATGTACGAACGTCTGGTGAGGCGGGCGGAAGAAACCGGTGCCGATTTGGCAGGATGCGATTACTGCCTGACGGATGAACATTCCATGAAGGTAGGGCAGGTGGTTCCGAATAATAAGAGAAGCCAGAGCGGCGTTTTGGATAAGGAAAAGCGGCGGAGCCTGATTTTGGACGGCGGCAGTCTGGTGGTGAAAATATTCCGCCGTTCCATGATATTGGAACATGGGCTTTGGTTTCCGGAAGATATTTTTTATGAGGACAATGCGTTGGGAAATTCTTATCTGGTATTGGCCCGACATTTTGAATATATAGAGGAACCTTTGTATTATTATTATCAGCATGACCTGTCAACGGTACATACCATTTCCGAAAAGCGGTGTGAGGATCGGATGGAAGCCGGGAGGCTTATGCTGGAGGAAGCAAGGCGGCACGGGTTTTGGGAGGATTACCGGCCTGAATTGGAATATAGTTTTACGCTTCTGTTCTATATCAATACGTTGTTTACCTATATGGCAGGCGTGGGCAGGACGAAGTATCGTTTCGTGAAAGCAATGGGGAAGGAGATGCGGCAGACTTTTCCGGATTTTCAGGAAAATCCCTATTACCTGCAGCGTACTCATGCGGAGGAAAAGAAGCTGATCCGCATGCAGCAGCGGTCTACTCTGTTTTTTATGCTGTATTATAAGCTGCTGTGGGCATATCGGAAATGGAAAAAGCGCGGCGCATAAAAAGGAGACTCTGCATGGAAATCGGCAGCATATATGAAATTGACCCGGCATGGGCGGAGGAGGAAAGAGCAGGCATACCGCAGGAGCCGTGTCTGGAGGAGACGAAAAAATACGGGAAAAAGCATTGCAGTTATACGGCATCGGGCCGGGAGGCAATTGCATTGGCCTTGAAAAGCCTGGAACGCAGCAGGCCGGAGATAAGGAAGAAATGTCTTCTGCCTGCCTATATGTGCGATACGGTTTTTTTCCCTTTCCGGCGTGCCGGGTGGGAAATTTATTTTTACCATGTGAATACCGAGTTGGCGGCATCGGAAGAAGAACTGAGCGGCCTTATCGGACAGGTCAGGCCGGGTCTGCTTTTTATTCATCCATACTACGGGGTAGATACATGGAAGCCGATGCGGCCGCTGCTTCTTGAATGGAAAAGACAGGGAATCTGCATTATGGAGGATGTAACCCAGTCTTACTATTTGGAAGGCGCGGGTATCGAAGCGGATTATGTAGTGGGGAGCCTGCGGAAATGGTATGCGGTGCCGGACGGCGGGTTCGTGGCGGCGGACGGGCAGCTTTTTGATGGGGAAGCCGAAGGGGCAGAAGAGTATGCGGGTCTTCGGCTGGCAGTCCTGACGGAAAAATGGCGTTATTTATACGGTCAGGAGAACCCTGAGAAGAGACGGGAGAGGAAAGAAGAGTATCTGCGAAGGAACCGGGAATTGGAAGAGGAATTGGATCGGTTTGCCGGAATCCGGAGGTTGTCCGGGCAGGCTTCCCGGATTCTGCGGGAAACGGACGAAACAGGAGCCAAGGAACGAAGAAGTGCAAATTATAGGTATTTATATGGGAAGCTATGCGGGAATACACAGTTTGAGCCGATGCTGAAAGAAAGTCCGTTTCCGGCGGAAGAAGGAAAAGGGGAAGCCGGTGCGGAGACGGGAAGAAATCAGACGGCACCGCTGTACTTTGCGTTATATGTGAAGGAAAGGGAGGAATTGCAAAGCTTTCTGCGGGAGCATGATATTTATGCGCCGGTGCTTTGGCCGATTGGGGCAGAGAACGGAAGCTGTCTGTCGGTGGAGGAGAAGGAGATTTATGCCCATATGCTGGCATTGCCTATGGATCAGAGGTACGGAAAGGAAGAAATGCAGCGCATTGCGGAGGTGATGGGGGAGTACGAACGCCGGAAGACGACAGAAAGGGGAAAAGTCCGGCAAGGCACGGTTCCTGTGCAATTGCGGGACGGGCATGCCGGACAGATTGTCGGAATCCGTGCGGATGCCAATGAGACAGTGGCAATGGGGCATATTATGCGGTGTATTACAATTGCCAAGGAACTGGTGAGAAAGGGCAGCAGGGTAATTTTTTTTACGGCGGATGAATACGCATGCCATTGGCTGGAGCAGGAAGGTATGGAGATGGTCTGCCTTCATAGTCAGTGGGATGATATGGAGAGGGAAATACCGCTGCTGCGGAAGGAACTTGCTCGGACAGGATGCAGGAAACTTGTGGTGGATTCTTATGAGGCAAGTGCAAAGTATCTGGATAAACTTAGGGATTTATGCAAGCTGATATATATAGATGACTGTTTTGCGGAAAATTATCCGGTGGATATGTTGATTAATTATAATGCCTATCATGTGCGTTTTCCATATGCCGAAACTTACCGGGGAAAAACGGAATTGCTTCTGGGCACACGCTATGTGCCGCTTCGGGAAGAATTTAAAAACGGGGGGGAAAACTTGTGGCAAGGCCGTTCTGACGCGGAAGCCGGGAGAAACTTGCCCCATATTCTTCTAAGTTCCGGCGGCGGGGACGTATATGATGCTCTGACCGGGATATTGCATGAGGCGGTAAAGGACGGGGAACTGTGTCATGCGGTTTTCCATGTAGTTGTGGGGCGGTTCAATAACAACAAGGAGCGGCTGGAACGACTGGCGGCAGCCCATCCGGGAATACGGCTTCATTATGAGGTGAGCAGGATGGCGGAATTGATGTCGGTCTGCGACGGGGCGGTATCGGCAGCGGGAACTATGCTGTTTGAATTGAGCGCTATGGCAGTGCCTACGGTTTTTTTTGTCAGTGCGGATAATCAGCAGTATGACAGTGAATTTTTTGCCGTCCAAGATAGGATGCTGTTTGCCGGGGATGTGAGGACAGACAGGCAGGGCTGCATGAAAAGGGTCTGCACCGGCCTGAAAAGGATTCTCCATGACGGGGGACTGCGCCGGCACATGAAAAAGGAATTGCGGAAAGTAGCAGACGGCAGAGGGGCGGAACGGATTGCAGAGGCCGTTCTGCGGCTTTGACTAAAATCCGGTTCAGAACTGCTTCCGCAAGGAGGGAGACAGTGCCGCACCGGACGGCGGAAAGGGAAAATATGAGTGCAATAGCGATTATAACTGCCCGGGGCGGCAGTAAAAGGATACCGGGAAAAAACAAGAAAGAATTTCTTGGGAAACCCATTATTTGTTATTCCATTGAAGCTGCCGTCTCTTCCGGCATATTTGAGGAAGTGATGGTATCTACGGACGACGGGGAAATAGCGGAGATTGCCAAGGCGGCAGGGGCGGCGGTGCCTTTTATGAGAAGCGGGGAGACGGCCGGTGATTTTGCTACCACGGACGATGTGCTGATGGAGGTGCTGGAGGAGTATGGAAAGCGGGGCAGGAAGTTTTCCTATATGGCCTGCCTGTATCCTACGGCACCGTTTGTGACGGCGGAAAAATTAAGGACGGCTATGGCGTTGTTAAAGGAGAAAGATGCGGCGGGGGTAATGCCCGTGGTAAGTTTTTCGTTTCCGCCTCAGAGAGGAATGGCAATCAGGGACGGCAGGCTGGAATACTGTTATCCGGAAAATGCCGGGAAGCGTTCGCAGGATTTGGAAAAGATGTATCACGACTGCGGGCAGTTTTACTGTTATCAGGTGGAACGGTATATGGCATGCAGAGGAGACTTGCCGGACGGTTATGTTCCAATGACAGTGTCGGAACTGGAAGTGCAGGATATCGACAATCCCATGGATTGGGAACTGGCGGAAATGAAATATAAGATGATGAAGGAACGGCTGCGGTAAGGAACTGCCATATGCAAAGTTAATTTTTACATTTGCTAAAAGGCTTCATCGGAAAGGAATTCGTTGCAATAGGAAAGGGGCGAAGCGGTCATGGAGAAAAGAATCAGGATAGGGGAACGTTTTTTGGGGGAAGGGGAGCCTACGTTTATCGTGGCGGAATTGTCGGCCAATCATCTGCAGGATTACCGCAGAGCAGAAGAAACCATACGCGCGGCCAAGGAGGCAGGGGCGGACGGAGTGAAGCTGCAGACTTACACCCCGGATACCATTACGATGGACTGCGACAACGAATATTTTCAGATTAAACAGGGGACGATTTGGGACGGGACTACCTTTTATAAATTGTATCAGGAGGCATATACGCCATGGGATTGGCAGCCGAAACTGATGAAGCTGGCGAACGAACTGGGGATGGAGTGCTTTTCTTCCCCTTTTGACTTTACGGCAGTGGATTTCATGGAAGAAATGAAAATGCCGGCATATAAAATCGCTTCTTTTGAAATCCGGGATATACCGTTAATCCGTAAAATCGCAAGACTGGGAAAGCCGGTCATCATGGCCACGGGAATTGCCTATCTGGAAGATATTGAAAGGGCGGTGCGGGTGTGCAGGGAGGAAGGGAACGAACAGATTGTCCTGCTGAAATGCACCTCTACTTATCCCACGCCTTACGAAGACATGAATATAAAAGTATTGCCGAATATGGCGGAGACATTCGGCTGCCTGACAGGTCTGTCAGACCATAGCATGGGGACTGCGGTGGCAGTGGCCAGTGTGGCGCTGGGAGCAAAAATGATTGAAAAACATTTCACGCTGTCCAGGGCGGATGGAGGGCCGGATGCGGCGTTTTCCATGGAACCGGAGGAATTCCGGCGGATGGCAGACGATGTACGCATTGTGGAAAAGGCATTGGGAGAGGTAACCTATAAACTGACGGACAAGCAGGAAAAAAGCCGGGAAGAGGGGCGGTCTTTGTTTGTGGTAAAAGATATGAAAGCGGGAGATATTTTTACGGAGGACAATATGCGTTCCATCCGGCCGGCTTTCGGCATGGCACCCAGGCATTATGAAGAAATATTGGGAAAGAAAGCACGGACGGATATTCGGAGAGGCACACCGCTTGGCTGGGAACATGTGGAGTGAGGACCGGTGCGGGAAGAAGGGCAAAGGCATGGAGAAGAAAATGATGATTTTAGGCGCCAGTGCATTGCAGGTGCCGGCCATAAAAAAAGCAAAGGAAATGGGATATCGGATTATCCTTGTGGACTATGACGAGAATGCGGTAGGATTTCCGCTGGCGGACGTGAAGCTGATTGTGAGCACTTTGGATCAGGAGGAAGTGTACCGGCAGGCTTTGGTTTACCGGCCGGATGTAATCCTTACGTCTGCCAGTGACGGACCGGTGCGGACGGCGGCTTATGTCAATGAAAAATTGGGGAAACAGCCGGATTTGTCTTATGAAGATTCTATCTGTGCCACGGTCAAGAGTCATATGAGGAAGCGGCTGGAACAATGTCATGTCCCCATACCGGAATATTATGCGGCGGCAGATTTCCGGGAGTTTGCGGAAGCGGTGGAACGTCTGGATGGATATTGCATCGTAAAGCCGGCGGATAATGCAGGAAGCCGGGGAGTGGTTCTGTTGGACGGCCGCAAGAAGGGCGGACGGTGGGAAGTTGGGGAATTGGAGAACGTGTATGCATACAGCCGGGGAAATTCCAGGAACGGCATAGTGATGGCAGAGGAATATATGGAAGGCCCGGAAGTCAGCGTGGAGGCCATGACGGTGGAAGGAAAGACGCAAATCTTGGCGATTACCGACAAGTTTATTACGCCGCCGCCTTATTTCGTGGAACTTGCGCACTGTGAGCCAAGCCGCCTGGAGAAGGAGGTGCAGGAACGGATCCGGGAAGTGGCGTTGCAGGCAGTGCGGGCAATCGGGCTTAAGAACGGGCCTTCCCATACGGAAATCAAGGTTACGCAGGAAGGGCCGAAGGTAGTGGAACTGGCGGCAAGGCTGGGAGGGGATTTTATCACTTCCAGATTGGTTCCGCTTTCTACGGGAGTCGATATGGTGGGCGCTTCCGTAGAACTGGCGGCAGGGAAAAAGACGGAATGCGCTCCCCGATGGCAGAAAGGGGCGGCTATTCATTTCCTGCAGGCCAAAGAAGGAAGGATAGAGAAGATTTCCGGGGCGGAAGCGGCCGGGCGGCTGAAGGGCGTGGAAGAAGTGGTAATTTATAAAAAAGAAGGGGACGTAGTGCATGGGACAAAATCCAGCAGCGACAGGCTGGGGCATGTGATTACGGTCGGAGCCACGCCGGAAGAGGCAATGGAAATAGGGGAAAAAGCCATGGGACTGATTACGGTAGAATGGGAAACGGCGGAGCATTCTGCGGCGGCAAAAGGCGCGGGGGAGTGAAATGAAGGATAGGATATATGTCTGTCACACCTATTATCATGTATATGTGGCATGTTTAAAAGAACTGAACCTGCCGGAAGAGGACAGAGGGAAGGCTTCTCTGGTGCTCAGCACCATGTCCAATGATTTCGGGGACTTAAAGAACCGGGCGGAAAAGTGCGGGCTGTTCGAGGCGGTATATATGTTTGAGGAAAAGGAGGACGTGAATTTTCCGGAAGTGATGAAGTATCATACCGACCGGGGAAACCTGCTTCTGAATATGCTGGCAAGAATAAAGTATACGAAGCTGTTAGGGAAGGTGCAGGAAAATTATGTTCCGGTGGATTTTAAGCAGTATAGGGACATTTATGTGTTCTGCGATTCCGATCCTATCGGCTATTATTTAAGCTACAGGAAAATCCGTTACCATGCGCTGGAAGACGGGCTGGACTGCATCAGTACTTATGATACGGCCAGATATGACAACCGGGGGCATTTTAAGCTGAAAGCTTTTCTGGCTTCCCTGAATCTTATTTTTATACAGAACGGGTGGGCCAAATACTGTCTGGATATGGAAGTGAACGACATATCCGTACTGCCTTTCCCTTGCCCGAAATACAAGGAAAAGCCCCGTAGGGAGTTGGCGGAGGGACTGGATGAGGCAGGGAAGGACATACTGGTGCATTTATTCATTGCGGATATGGATGAAATACAGAAGAAACTGGAAGCCGGCGGACCCGATAAAATACTCCTGCTGACGGAACCGCTGTGCGAACTGGACGTACGGGAGCGGATATTCCGGGACTGTATCAGGCAATACGGAAAGATAGACGGGGAAGATCCGGTGGTCTTGATTAAGCCTCATCCGAGAGATGTATTGGATTACTGCAAAGTATTTCCGGAATACATAGTGCTGGACGGTAAGTTCCCTATGGAAGTGCTGAATTATATTCCGGGGCTGCGGTTTCGGCGGGTGATTTCGGTATTTACGGTAGTGCATGCCATACGGTTTGCGGAGGAAATTGTCTATTTGGGGGAGGATTTCATGGATCGGTATGAACAGCCGGAACTGCACCGTCAGAATGAACTGATATAGGGACAGGGCGGGATATCAATGGAAGAGGAAGGGATAAAATGGGCGACAGAGGAAATATATTATACTTAGTGGTGCCCTGCTATAATGAAGAAGAAGTGCTGGAACATACGGCGCAGGTCATGCGGGAAAAGCTGCGCCGGCTGGAAGAGGCAGGCAAAATATCTTTCAAGAGCAAAATTATGTTTGTGAACGACGGCAGCAAGGACGGGACTTGGAGGATTATTTCCGGTCTGTGTCAAAAGGATGCCGTGTTTTCCGGCATCTGTTTTTCCAGAAATTACGGGCATCAGAGCGCCATTCTGTCCGGCATGCTGGAGGCGGCAAAGCATGCGGATATGGTAGTGACGGTGGACGCGGATTTGCAGCAGGATATAGAGGCTTTGGACAAGTTCATTGCATGTTATGAAAGCGGCTGTGAAATCGTTTACGGAGTCCGGAACAGCAGAGATACGGACGGATTCTTTAAGAAAATGACGGCAACCGGCTTTTATAAAGTAATGGGTCTGCTGGGCTGCAATGTGATGCAGAATCATGCCGATTACAGATTGCTGTCAAAAGCCGCGCTGCAGGCTCTGACGGAATATAAGGAAGTCAATTTATTTCTGCGCGGGCTCATTCCTACCATGGGATTTCCTTCGGATGTGGTATATTTTGACGTGAAAAAACGGGAGGCCGGGCATTCCAAATATACGCTGAAGAAGATGGTATCTCTGGCAATAGACGGAATTACGTCCATGAGTACAAGGCCTTTGCGCATGATTACTCTTTTGGGATTTCTGGTAAGCATGTTCAGCCTTGTCATGATTATTATATGTTTGGCGGACTGGCTGACCGGAAAAAACGTGCCGGGTTATACAACCACCTTGGTGGTTTCCCTGCTGACGGGAGGCTTAACTATCTTTTCGCTGGGAGTGGTAGGGGAATATGTGGGGAAAATATATTTGGAAACGAAAGCCCGTCCCCGCTATATCATTGAAGCCATGATTTGGAAGGAGGAAGAAGAGTGAAAGCGATAGATATCCATGCCGACGACTATGCTTTGTCCCCGGGAGCCTCGGAAGACCTTCTGAAATGTATCCGGAAGGGGAAACTGGACAGCATCAGCGTACTTACCAATATGTCCTGCTATGAGAAATGCGCCGCATTATATATGGAAGAAAAGAAATCATGGAAGAAGGAGCCTTTGCTTACGGTGCATCTGAACTTTATGGAAGGAAAAGCGGTGGCTCCCCTTGAGCAGGTGCCGGATTTGGCGGATGGCAGAGGGTACTTGCAGGTAAGCTGGGGGAAATTGCTGCTATGGAGTTGCTGCCCGTGGAAATATAAGGAAAGAAAAAAGGAACTGAAAGAGGAAATCAAGGCACAGACGGAGAAATTCCTCTGTCTTTTCGGTGCGGGGAAGCCGCTGCGTTTTGACGGTCACCAGCATACGCAGATGATTCCCATTGTATACCGGGCACTTCTGGAAGTGATAGCGGAAGAAGGGTATCGGGTATCCTATATCCGGGTGACAAAGGAACCGATTCTGCCGTTCCTGAAAGAGGTTTCCCTTTGGAACACATACCGCCCCGTGAACTGGGTAAAGAACATCCTGCTGAATATCCTTGCGCCGGCCATGGAAAAGAAGGTTTGCAGGGCAACCGGACAAAAGCCGATGTTTTTGTGGGGAGTGCTGCTGAGCGGCAATATGGACAGAAAGCGGGTGCGCAGACTTCTGCCGGCCATGCTGGAGAAGAGCAGGAAAAGAGGAAGAACCTTGGAACTGCTGCTGCATCCGGGGCATTCGGCGAAAGAGGAACTGGGGGAGGAATTTGTTAACCGGAGCGCACATGCTTTTTACTGCTCGCGGGGTCGCAGAAGGGAGTTTGCCACAGTTATGGAATTGGACGGAGGAAAAGGTTTATAAAAGCCGGAACGTGTCTTAAAAATGTTTTCTGTCAGAGGTGTGTCACAATTTGCGGGAGAAAACATTTTTTAGGCACGTTCCGGTTTTCCGTCCGGTCAGAAAACAGAACTGTGGTGCATATCAGAAGCCGGCCATCATCAGCCCAATCAGTTGGTCTCTTTGTACGGCATCTTCCGAACCCTTGACTTTCATCGCCTTGCCGTCAAGTTCCGTCTGGCTGGCTTCGGCACGCGCCAGTTTTTCGAGAAATTCCTTCTTTTCCTGCGCTGCTTTTTCAGCCCTTCTTTCGGCTCTTGCCTGATTCTGCAGTTTTATGGATTCTTCCATGGAATTTATCATCTGCCTCATATCAACCATCATAAAAATTTACCTCCTATCTTTCCGTACCGATGAATTCTAATTTATTTATCGGCTGATTTGTTTTTTTCTTTATGGCATTTGCGTTCGGAATGATTTTTCAAACACACTCTGGACATTGTGCTAAAAAGTAGGTATAATCATAAAGTGAGAATTTCAATCATAGTAAAAAAGGTGCGGAATATGAAAGAAAGGGCATGGAGGCGGAAGTGAAATACGGAAAGAGTGTATACCATGCATTGACAATGATAACGCAGTTCGGAATTAATATGTTAGTGCCGATTTTTCTTTGTTCCTTTCTGGGTATTTATCTGGACCGGAAGTTCGGCACCTCCTTTTGGATGGTGGTTTTGTTCTTTATAGGAGCCATGGCAGGGTTCCGGAATGTATATATCTTTGCTAAGAGAATATACAGCATGAAAAATGAAAGGGATACAAGGCGTGGAAGAAAAACGGACGGTTCCGGCGGAAAATGAAATCACTGCGGAAGAAGCAGAATCGGAAACATTAAAGGAAAAATCCGCAGGGAACAAGGCCGACAGGACATTGTCGGAGCTGATGATAGGAATAGCAGCCTGGGGAATGCTGTGTCAGATTACCGTCGTCTGGTTTGTTGCGGACAAGGCAGGATACAGCCTGGGGCTGTGGATGGGTGTCTTGTTGGCAGCCGCGGCAGGCGTGCATATGTGGTGGGCGCTGGACCGGGCGTTGGATTTGGGACGGGACGCAGCGGTAAAGATGATAACGAAGCATAATATTATCCGTTATTTCGTATTTGTAATAGTGATGGCCCTGATTATGGTCAGCGGGTTTGCCAATCCGCTTGCTGCTTTTTTGGGGCTGATGGGTCTGAAAGTAGCGGCTTATCTGCAGCCGTTTACTCATAAAGCATTAGGTCTCAGAAATAATTAATATAAGGAGGTGAGAGTATGGGACAGGGAATTTTGTTATCCTCTGCGGCCGACATTGATTTTATGGTCCATGGCGTGTTTTCCTATGAACTGTTTGGCCAGACGGTTTGGATAACAACCACACATGTATGTGTGCTGATTGTCATGCTGGTCATTATCGGTTTCTGCATCGCGGCAAACCGGGCAGTCAAACATGCGTCCGAGGTTCCGGGCACATTTCAGAACGTTGTGGAACTGGTTGTGGAGATGTTGGATAATATGGTCGGGGGTGTAATGGGAAAATATGCCGTTAACTTCCGCAATTATATCGGCACGATATTTATATTTATCCTGATCAGCAATATCTCAGGCCTGTTTGGGCTGCGTCCGCCTACCGCTGATTACGGGGTGACTTTTGCCCTGGGCATCATGACCTTTGTGACGATTCATTTCAACAAGTTCAAGCATCAGAAGGTGAAAGGAGTCATTAAGGGACTGTGCGATCCGTGGCCGATATGGGCGCCTATCAATGTCATCGGCGATGTGGCCGTGCCGATTTCATTGTCGCTGCGTTTGTTTGCCAACATTCTGTCCGGCGTGGTAATGATGGCGTTGGTTTACGGCCTGCTTTCGAAAATTGCATATATTTGGCCGGGGGCGCTCCATGTATACTTTGACTTGTTCTCGGGAGCCATTCAGACGTATGTATTCTGTATGCTGACAATGACGTATATTACGGATGCCTGCACGACGGAATGACGGAAACGGCTTTCGCCGCCCGAAACAGGAAGGGTAAAGCTTTCATAGCAATTGACAACTGAATAAATAGGAAGGATATATTATTAATTATTTTAATCCAAGGAGGAATTAACAATGGAATTTAACACGAATTTTATCTTAGGTTGTTCGGCAATCGGTGCAGGGCTTGCAGTTATCGCAGGTATCGGGCCTGGTGTAGGTCAGGGTATTGCGGCCGGACATGCGGCAGCGGCAGTAGGAAGGAATCCGGGGGCAAAGTCTGATGTTACTTCTACGATGCTTTTGGGTCAGGCGGTGGCGGAGACGACCGGTCTTTACGGTTTGCTGATTGCCATGCTGCTCTTGTTCGTAAAACCTCTTATGCCTTAAGGACTTTTGAATCAGGGTACGGAAAACAAAAGTAAATTGAGGAAGGGAGGCTTATGTCTTGAATAGATTAGGCACAGGATTTATGTTGGCTGCCGCCGAGATGGAGCCGAGACTGTTTGATTTGGATCTCCAGCTTATCGCAGATGCCGGGCTGATGATTATCGCGGTATTCGCGCTGTTCCTGATTGCATCCAAGCTTCTGTTCAATCCGGTAAGGGATATGATGCAGAAGAGGCAGGATAAGATTAAGGGTGAACTGGACAGTGCCGCGGAGGATATGGAGAATGCGGCTAAGCTGAAGGCAGACTATGAATCCAAAATCAAGAATATCGACAAGGAAGCGGAAGCAATCTTGAGCGAAGCCCGTAAGAAAGCACTTGCCAATGAGAATAAAATTGTCGCAGAGGCGAAGGAAGAAGCGGCAAGGATTATTGAGAGGGCAAAAGCGGAAGCAGAACTTGAGAAGAAGAAAGCTGCCGACGACATGAAACGTGAGATGATTGTGATTGCGTCCATGATGGCAGGAAAAGTGGTAAATTCTTCCATTGATACGGCTGTCCGTGACAGCTTGGTCGATGAGACATTGAAAGAAATAGGTGAAAGCACATGGCTAAGCTAGTTTCAAAAACATACGGAGAGGCTCTGTTTGAACTTGCCGCAGAAGAGAACAAAGTCGATGTGTTTATGGAGGAAATTACCCAGCTGCAGCTTATTTTTGCACAGAACAAAGAGTTCGGGAAGCTTATGAACCACCCGAAAATCCTGAAAGAGGAGAAAACCGAGGTGCTTCAGAATGTACTGAAAGGCCGTATTTCGGATGAACTGACGGGTTTCCTTACTTTGATTGTGGCAAAAGACCGCTATGGCGAAATTGACGGGATATTGGATTATTTCCTGACGGAAGTAAAAAAATATAAAGGAATCGGCATTGCATATGTGACGACGGCGGCACCGCTCCGGGAGGAGCAGAAAGCGCAGGTAGAGCAGAAGCTGCTTCAGACCACTTCCTATAAAAAGATGGAAATGCATTACGGCGTGGACGGAAGCCTGATAGGCGGCATGGTCATCCGCATCGGGGACCGTGTGGTGGACAGCAGCATAAAAACCAGGCTGAATGAACTTACAAGACAGTTGATGAAAATTCAATTGTCATAGAAAGCAGCCGAAATCGGAAGCTTTCCTGTGAAGGCAGGGCTTTCACGGGAGAGGCAAAGGTTACTACAAAATAAAGAAAGGTGCGTATAGATCCATGAATTTAAGACCGGAAGAAATTAGTTCTGTCATTAAGGATCAGATTAAGAGATATGCGTCTGAACTGGAAGTATCCGATGTGGGTACGGTCATTCAGGTTGCAGACGGTATTGCCCGCGTACATGGACTTGAGAACGCCATGCAGGGAGAATTGTTGGAATTTCCCGGCGAAGTATACGGCATGGTGCTTAACTTGGAAGAGGACAATGTAGGTGCGGTTCTTCTCGGAAGCCATAAAAACATTAATGAAGGCGATACCGTAAAGACGACGGGCCGCGTGGTTGAGGTTCCGGTAGGCGACTGCATGCTGGGTCGTGTAGTCAATGCCCTTGGTCAGCCTATTGACGGAAAAGGACCCATTCAGACAGACAGATACCGTAAAATAGAAAGAGTGGCATCCGGCGTTATCACGAGAAAATCGGTAGATACGCCGCTGCAGACAGGAATTAAGGCTATCGACTCCATGGTTCCCATCGGAAGGGGACAGAGAGAGCTGATTATCGGCGACAGGCAGACAGGTAAGACGGCCATTGCCATTGATACCATCATAAACCAGAAAGGGCAGGGGGTAAAATGTATCTATGTTGCCATAGGACAGAAAGCCTCCACGGTTGCCACGATTGTCAAGACGTTGGAAGAGTACGGCGCAATGGCATATACGACTATTGTGGCAGCTACGGCCAGCGAACTTGCCCCGTTACAGTATATCGCTCCCTATTCGGGCTGTGCCATCGGGGAAGAATGGATGGAAAACGGCGGGGACGTATTGGTGATTTATGATGATTTAAGTAAGCATGCTACGGCATACCGTACACTTTCCTTGCTGCTTAAAAGACCCCCCGGACGTGAGGCGTATCCTGGCGACGTATTTTACCTTCATTCCAGGCTTCTGGAAAGAGCGGCACGCATGAGTGAAGAATACGGCGGCGGTTCCCTGACGGCGCTTCCGACGTATCCGCATATATTCCGACCAACGTCATTTCCATTACCGACGGCCAGATTTATCTGGAAACGGAAATGTTCAATTCCGGTTTCCGTCCTGCCGTCAATGCAGGGCTTTCCGTATCCCGTGTAGGCGGCGCGGCACAGATTAAGGCTATGAAGAAGATTGCTGCCCCGATCCGTACGGAATTGGCGCAGTATAGGGAACTGGCGGCATTCTCCCAGTTCGGCTCCGAATTGGATGCCGATACGAAAGAGAAGCTGGCACAGGGGGAACGAATTAAAGAAGTATTGAAGCAGCCGCAGTATCAGCCGATGCCGGTGCAGTATCAGGTTATCATTATTTATGCGGCGACAAATAAATACCTGTTGGATATTCCCGTTGAAGATATCACCCGTTTCGAGAAAGAGTTCTTCGAATTCTTGGATACGAAATATGCGGAGATTCCCAATGCCATTGCAGAGGAAAAGCAGATTTCCGATGCGACGGACGAAGCACTGAAGAAAGCCATTGGGGAGTTTAAGGCGCAGTTTGGGAAATCATAAAGGATGGCTGCAGGGAGAGCGCGGATGCGTTTTGCCTGCGGTAAGGAAGGATAGGTAACGGTTATGGCTTCAATGAGAGATATAAAAAGGCGCAGAGGCAGTATCCAGAGCACGCAGCAGATTACCAAAGCCATGAAACTTGTTTCCACTGTTAAGCTGCAGAAAGCCAAGCAGCGGGCGGAGCAGTCAAAAGCGTATTTTAACTGCATGTATGAGACGGTTGTTTCCATGCTTGCCAAAGCGGGCAATATCAATCATCCTTATTTAAAAGCCGGCAGTTCTTCCAAGAAAGGGATTATTGTCATCACTTCCAACAGAGGGTTAGCCGGCGGCTATAACTCCAATGTAACCAAGCTGATTACACAGGGCGATTTCAAAAAAGAAGACGTGGAAATCTATGTCATCGGCAAAAAAGGCAGGGAAACGTTCCAACGCCGCGGTTACAGCATAAGGGAGGATTATTCCGATATTGTGGAAGAGCCGCTGTATTCCGATGCCATGGAAGTGAGCAGGAAGGTATTGGATGATTTTGTAAGCGGTGAAATCGGTGAAATATATCTGGCTTATACCGGATTTAAGAATACGGTAGTGCATGTGCCTACCCTGCTGAAGCTGCTTCCGGTGGAAGTGGCGGGGAACAGAGGGAAAGACGGTGCGGAGGATGCACAGAAGAATGCGGCGCCCATGAACTTTGAGCCGGAGGACGATGCAGCTTTGGAACTGATTATTCCCAAGTATGTGACGAGCCTGATTTTCGGCGGATTAGTGGAATCGGTGGCCAGCGAGAACGGTGCGAGGATGCAGGCGATGGATTCGGCGACAAGCAATGCGGAGGAGATGATAGACCATCTGACCCTGATGTACAACAGGGCTAGACAGGGCTCCATCACGCAGGAACTGACGGAGATTATTGCCGGCGCCAATGCGATTTCGATGTAGAATAGAGAAAGGTTAACAGGGAAGAAGAGATGGCAGAGATAAAGAAAGAGACGGGTAATGTGGGTAAAGTTACCCAGATTATCGGTGCTGTGCTTGACATAAAATTTACCGGCGGCGAGCTGCCGGAGATTAACGAAGCAATCAGGATTCCTACCAATGACGGGGGAGAACTGATTGTGGAAGTATCACAGCATCTTGGTGATGACACTGTCCGGTGTATTGCCATGGGTTCCACGGACGGTCTGGTAAGGGGCATGGATGCGGTTGCGACCGGTGCGCCTATCACGGTTCCTGTAGGTGAGAACACACTGGGAAGGATTTTCAATGTATTAGGCCAGCCCATAGACAATAAGCCGGCACCGGAAGGCGTAGGTTATGAGCCGATTCACAGGCCTGCGCCTGCATTTGAGGAGCAGTCTACGGCGACGGAACTTCTGGAGACAGGAATTAAAGTGGTTGACTTGCTTTGCCCTTATCAGAAAGGCGGTAAAATCGGTCTTTTCGGTGGTGCGGGTGTAGGGAAGACAGTGCTGATTCAGGAATTAATCCGTAATATTGCTACCGAGCATAGCGGATATTCCGTATTTACCGGCGTAGGCGAGAGAACCAGGGAAGGGAACGACCTGTACCATGAAATGATGGAATCCGGCGTTATTGATAAAACAACGATGGTGTTCGGGCAGATGAACGAGCCTCCCGGAGCCAGGATGAGGGTCGGCCTGACGGGGCTGACTATGGCAGAGTACTTCCGTGACAAAGGCGGGAAGGACGTTTTGCTGTTCATTGACAATATTTTCCGTTTTACGCAGGCAGGTTCCGAGGTGTCCGCACTGCTGGGACGTATGCCTTCCGCAGTAGGCTACCAGCCTACGCTGCAGACGGAGATGGGTGCTTTGCAGGAACGTATCACTTCCACGAAGAACGGATCCATCACCTCCGTGCAGGCAGTATATGTGCCGGCCGACGACTTGACGGATCCGGCTCCGGCTACTACGTTTGCCCATTTGGATGCGACGACGACGCTGTCCCGTTCCATCGTGGAATTGGGCATTTATCCGGCGGTTGATCCGTTGGAGTCCACTTCCAGGATTTTGGATCCGCGTATCGTAGGGGAGGAACATTACAAGGTAGCCCGGGGCGTGCAGGAGATTCTGCAGAAATATAAGGAACTGCAGGACATCATTGCCATCCTCGGCATGGATGAACTTTCCGAGGAAGATAAGCTTGTGGTATCCCGTGCGAGAAAGGTGCAGAGGTTCCTGTCCCAGCCGTTCTTCGTTGCCGGCCAGTTTACCGGCCTGGAAGGGAAATATGTGCCGATTAACGAGACAATCCGCGGATTTAAGGAAATTCTGGAAGGGAAGCATGACAGCATACCGGAAAGCTATTTCCTGAATGCAGGGAGCATAGACGATGTACTTGCCCGTGTAAAATAGTACAGAAAGGGCAGGGTTGATATATGGCAGATGAAAGAAATTTCCGATTGAAAGTGATTACGCCGGAAAGAGTGTTCTATGACGGCGACGTAAATATGGTGGAGTTCAATACCACCGAGGGTGAAATCGGTATTTACAAAGGGCATGTGCCCATGACCGTCATCGTAAATCCCGGAATACTGACGATTTCGGAAAGCGACCGGGCACGGAATGCGGCTTTGCATGCCGGTTTCGTGGAGATTCTGGAGGACAAGGTAACAGTCCTGGCAGAAATCATTGAGTGGCCGGAAGAGATTGACAGGAAACGTGCAGAGGAAGCGAAAGCCAGGGCGGAGGAAAGACTCCGCGCGAAATCGCCGGAGACGGATGTGCTCCGGGCGGAAACGGCTTTGAAGAGGGCTCTTGCCCGTATTAATCTGATTTCCTCATAGGGAAAGGTATCTATGGAAATATGCCGGAACCGTTTGCCGCAGGATATTTTATCTTGTGGCAGACGCTGCCGGCATATTTTATTCCCGCGGGTAACGGGCTAAGCAGCCGCATTTGTGCGGGTAGGTTGCCATAGGTTGCTTTGGGTATGGCATAGAGGGCGCTTCCGCGAACGCCGTGCCGGTTTTCTGCATATGATAACATAAAAATCGGTGGTATTCAGCAAAGGATGTTTTCTATGTATAATCAGAAAGTTTTACCCTTCTATATGACATATCCTTTACCTCTGTATTATCAGGAAGAAGACACGGTTACGAGGGATTTGGAGTACTTACAGCAGATGTATCCGGCGGAAGCCAAGAAATATCAGAAAATTATTGCCGGTATGTTGGATAAGCTGGATTATGAAGGCAGTATGATATACGATGAGTATCCGGACAGATGGCAGATGTACAGACTGTCCCAGAATGTGATGGAAAATATCAGAAGACAGAACGAACGGGAAAACCCCGGCACGGAAATTCCGAAAGATAAATGGGAATGGATGTCCGATATGGTGCAGATTATTCTTTTCTATGAAATTTATAAGCGCAGACACGGGAACCGAAGCGGGATTTTAAAGTTTTAGTTGTAGTTTTGAGCCAAAGTCAGTAAAATATAGTCATGGTGCCTATGCACCATGGCTATTTCTATGCACACGGGCCCCCAAATAAAATATGTCAGCAGAAGCTGACAGGTGCCCGGCGCGCGAGTAGGGAAGCCGGCACTTCTCTGCTCAATTGCACAGCCCTGTGACATGCCACTGATGCGGCGCACGGGGCGGGTAGGCGAAGAAATCTTCCCTGCTCAATTGCACAAGGAAAGGATATGTATAGGCGGATGGCAGGAAAGGGAAGGGTGGACGATATGCAGCAGCTGAAAGAAGCACTGGAGGAGATGCTGGGAGAAAATTTATATCAGGTAGTTATGAGCAATTCCAGAAACAAGGAACGGGTCATAAAGGCAAAAGTCCGCCCGATTATGATAAAGGGAGAATTGGTGTATCAGGAAACGGCATATAGGGGTACGCAGGTTTTTCACGGAAACTATGGAAAAGAAGAGACGATGCAGCGCATTCTGGAATATATGGCAAAGGATTTCCGGCAATGCGAGATAGAGACTACGGAGGGACGGGCTACGGCGCTGGTCAGCAAAAAAGGCAGTGTGTCGGTGAAGCGGAAGAACTTTACAGGCGGGATAAAAGACGGGGAAAGCGGGCGGATTGACCTGTCACATAACCGGGCAAAAAAATATCTGCTGGAAGAGGGGCAGCCGGTTCCGTTTCTGATAGATTTGGGCGTGCAGAAGGAAGACGGCAGCATTGTGAAGGCAAAATATGATAAATTTAAGCAGATTAACCGTTTTTTGGAATTTATTGACGATATTCTGCCCACACTTTCTAAGGGGGGAAAAATTCACATAATTGATTTCGGGTGCGGGAAGTCTTACCTTACCTTTGCCATATATTATTATATGAAGGAACGCAAAGGACTCGACATAGAGATTACAGGGCTGGATCTGAAGACGGAAGTGATTGAGAAATGCAGCAGGCTGGCAGAGAAGTACGGCTATAAGGAACTTCGCTTCCGGCAGGGAGACATCGGAAGCTATGAAGGGGAAGGCGGCAGCGAGCCTAAGGCGGATATGGTTGTGACGCTCCATGCCTGCGATACGGCTACCGATTATGCTTTGGCAAAAGCGGTGAAGTGGGGAGCCAAGGTCATTCTGTCAGTGCCCTGCTGTCAGCATGAGGTGAATAAGCAGATAGAATCGGAAGAACTGAATCCGCTGCTGAAATACGGACTTCTGAAAGAACGGGCCTCTGCCTTGGTTACGGATGCAATCCGCGCAAATCTTTTGGAAGAAAACGGATATGATGTACAGCTATTGGAATTTATTGATATGGAACATACGCCGAAGAACATTCTGATCCGTGCGGTGCGGAGAGGAAACGGCGGGGGGAAGGAAACGGCGGTAAGGGAGATGACAGAGCTTCTCCATGTGAGGACCACATTGCAGAGGCTGCTGGAAAAATAAGAGGACAGAAAGAGAGCATGAAAAAGACGATAATTAAAGGCGTATATCTTGCGGCGGTGTTTTGCATTTCACTTCTGTTGGCCGGTTCACTGGTGAATCAGGGAAATACGGATATGACAATGGAAATGGGGCCGGCAACTTATCCGGTAGTTCATATGAAAATAGGGGAACGGGAAGTGAATCCGCTTCACGGCTATAAGGAGGCTATGGAATGCAGCTTCCAGCGGGACAGCATCACGCCGCTGGGCGAGGGGCGTAAAATAGGATTTGTGGTGGATAAATACGGGCAGGACATAGAACATATGATGTTTGAGGTCAGAAGCATTGACGGACAGCGGCTGGTGGAAAGCACGGAGATTACTGCCTATAGGCAGACGGAGGAGAAGATATCCGGTGAGTTTACGGTGAAGGATCTGATTGACGCGGATACGGAATATATGTTGGTGCTTCTTCTGGAAAACGGCTGGGGGCAGACCATACGTTATTATACAAGGATAATCCAGACAGAAAACTATCATGAGGAGGAGAAACTGGATTATGTATTGGATTTTCATGAAAGGACTTTTGATAAGGAGGCCGCACGGGAACTGACCAAATATCTGGAGTCCAGTGCGGACGGCGACAATACCACTTTCAGCAAGGTGGATATCCACAGCAGCTTTCAGCAGGTGACTTGGGGGGATTTGGAAGTAAACGTGCTTACGGAGCCGGAGGTTACACTGAAGGAACTGGGGGAACAGACGGGCTCCCTGGAACTGGATTATGCCGTCTCGCTGAACGGAAGCAGCGCCGGAAGCCTGTTCTGGGTGAAAGAGTTCTATAGGATACGTTTTACGGAAGACCGTATTTATCTGCTGGATTATGAGAGGACAATGCGGCAGTCCTTTGACGAGAACGAAAATGTGGCCGGCGGTGATACGGTCTATCTTGGGATTATACCGGAAGAGGATATAGAAATGAAGGAAAGCGACGACGGGAACAATTTTGCGTTCTCCGACGGCAATAGGCTTTTCTGCTATAATGTGGCGGAGAATAAGCTGTCAAGGCTGTTTAGCTTTTACGGCGGGGATTACAAAGACGAGAGGGAGACTTGGAAGAAGCACGGAATAAAGATACTGAACGTGGACGAGGCAGGAAACGTACAGTTTATTGTATACGGATATATGAACAGGGGCAGGCATGAAGGGGAAGTGGGAATTGCGGTATATCAATTCAGCGGTCTGCTGAATACGGTGGAAGAACTGGTGTATATTCCGTTTAAGAGTTCCTACGAGGTACTGCGGGCGGAATTGGGAGAATTGGCATTTATCAATAAGGCTGACGTGTTCTTTTTCATGCATGCAGGAGCCGTGTATGCGGTGAATCTGGCGGAAAGGAACTATGAAGTGATGGTGTCCGGATTAGGGGTGGGCAGCTATAAGGTGTCGGACAGCAACCGGATGGTAGTATGGCAGACAGGAGGGAATCCATATGCCAGCAGGCAGCTCACTTTGATGAACCTTAGCACGAAAGAAAAGACGGAAATAGCGGCAGGCAGCGGGGAATATATTGCTCCGTTGGGCTTTATGGGAGAGGACTTGATTTACGGGCTGGCGCATACGTCGGAGGTAGTGCAGGATAAGACAGGGAGCATGCTGTTTCCCATGTACGCCGTGAAAATACAGAGTGAAAACGGTGTCATACTGAAAACTTATAAGCAGGACGGAATATTTGTGACGGGAAGCGAAATTGAGGGAAACCAGATTACTCTTTACCGGGTAAGGCGGGGGGAAGAAGACGGGAATTACACGGCAGCAGAAAACGATCAGATTGTCAATACGAAGATTGAGCCGGAAGGCAGTAATGTGATAGAGACGGTGGCCATTGACAAATATGAGAAGGTAGTGCAGATAGATATAAAAGGTGCGGCGGACGGGAAGAAGCATAAGCTTCTGACACCTAAGGAGGTACTGTTTGAGGGCGGACGGGAAATTGCGCTGAAAGAGGAGGGGGAAGACATTCCGCACTACTTTGTATATGGAAAGAACGGCGTGGAAGGTATTTTTACGGATGAAGGGGACGCGGTCAATGCGGCATACGGGCTGTCCGGCATTGTGGTGGACGGACAGGGGAGATATGTTTGGGCAAGAGGCAACCGGAGCCTGAAGAATCAGATTATGGCCATCAAGGGCGCGGCGATTACGGAAGAGAAAAACAGCTTGGCGGTATGTCTGGATGTCATGCTCCAGTATGAAGGAATCATGCGGAATACGGAATATATGCTTAACCGAGGGGACACTATCCGGGAAATCCTGGAGGATAATTTAGAGAATGCAGGAGTGTTGGATCTGACCGGATGCAGCTTGGATGCCATTTTATATTATGTCAATAAGGATATTCCGGTATTGGCCTCTTTCAATGACGGGAATGCGGTTTTGATCATAGGGTTCAACGAACTGAATACCGTGCTGATGGATCCGCTGACAGGGGGGACGCCTTTTAAGATGGGCATGAACGATTCTGCCAGTATGTTTGAGGAGAACGGGAACCGCTTTATCACTTATCAGAGAAAAGAATGAGAAATGCCTGTTTTAGGCGGCCTGCAACCAATAGTTGCGGTGGCTCAACCTAGAATATGTAGTGCAACCGGAGTAAAATCTTTATAATGATATCCGGAAGAGCCTGAAACAAGTTCTGCCGATTCAAGCAGGAAGAGGGCCGGCCTGCGTCCGCGCAGCATCCGCAGATCGGACTTCCATGAGCGGCGGCAAAGCATTCCTGCCGGCGGAAAGGTGCGGCACGGTGCGTGCCGGCTGACAGAGAAAGCTGTGTAGAAAGAGGGTATAAGTATGAATATTGAAATCGCGAACCGGTTAGTGAATCTAAGAAAAAGCAACGGCCTGTCGCAGGAGGCATTGGCGGAAAAATTGGGAATCAGCAGGCAGGCCGTAAGTAAGTGGGAGCGGGCGGAGGCATCTCCGGATACGGATAATCTTATCTTGCTGGCGAGGCTGTATCAAGTGTCCTTGGACGAATTGCTGCGGACGGAAGAGGAAATCCCGGTGCCGGAGAGCAAAGAGACACCATGGGGGGAAATCGGGGAAGAGGATGCGGCGGCCGGAAACAGCACACCGCAAAATGATATACCGCAAAGCCTTTCGCCGCAAAGCAGTATGTCTCAAAGCAGTATGTCCCAAAGCGATATGACCACAAGCGGCAGCGTGCCGGGTTCCGGCGGGGATACGGACAGGATGGAGGAAAAGCAGGAAGATTCTCCGGCAGGGGCAGACGGTATCCATATGAAAGATAAAGACGGAAGTGAGGTGCATGTGGGATGGGACGGCATTTATGTGGAAGAGGCGAAGAAAAGTGATGATTGTGCATATGAGAAAAGCAGCATATATATAAACGGAAAGAAACACGGCATGGGACGGGCAGCGGCATATGGCAGGGTATCGGTATTTTTCCTTATTATTTTGCTATATCTGCTGGCAGGTTTTCTGTTTGGCGCATGGCATCCGACGTGGATAATTTTTTTGCTGATTCCGCTGTGGCATAGTTTTACCGAGGCCGTACGGCGGAGAAATCCGCATATATTTGCCTATCCGGTATTGGCGGCACTGCTGTTTCTCTGCCTGGGATTTTTCTTCGGTGCGTGGCATCCGGGCTGGGTCATTTTCCTTACAGTGCCTTTTTATTATACGACGGTTTCTTTTCTTACCGGAAAGCCGGAGGAATAAACGGGCATAGAATATGCATATAAAAGAGACAGAGCCGATGAACTGTGAAAATCACAGTTTATGGGCTCTTTTTATGCACACAGGCATCCAAATGAAAACGGCTAAAGTCGCTTCTGTTTGTTCATAAGGTTTCAGGGCATGCTTTATGAATATTTAAGGGGTATCAGTTCAGCCTGCGGCTTCCCTGTTACGGAATCTGCCCATTCCAAGTCGCTTGCGGCGAGGGGCAGATTCCATCTTAACGGAATTTACACCTTCGCGGGCCAAACTGTTACTTTAAGGGCGCAGAATTTTGAAAGAGTGCTTGACCTTTCTAAATGGATGTGCTAATGTTGGTAATATAGTAGTGGGGGAGGTGACTACTAAATGGGAGATGTTAGCTATTTGGAGAAACTGGGGTTTTCACAGAATGAAGCAAAGGTTTATACAGCCCTCTTAAAGAACAAGCTGTTAAACGGCTATGAGATTGCCAAATTATCAGGCGTATCGCGGTCTTTGGTGTACGAGGTCATTAACCGCTTGGTAAGCAAGGGAATATTGTTCCGCTTGGAAGGGGAACCAAGCTATTATACGCCGTTGGAGTATGACAAACTTATCGAACGGATGAAGAAGGAACATGAGAGCAATTTGAAGAAAGCCGAAGAATATTTAAGGAATCTGGCCGGCGAGGAAGAGAACCATGATTATGTAATGAATATCGTGGGGTTTGACAAGACGATAAGGAAGGCGGCAGCATTGATTGACGGTGCACGGGAGGAGATTTCGCTTTCCGTCTGGCAGGAAGAGTTTACGCTCTTGAAAGGTGCTTTGCAAAGAGCCTTGGAGAGAGGCGTGAAGATTTACCTGTTTACGTTTGAGGATATAGCCATGGATGGATGCGTTGTTTTTTCCTACCGAATCCATGATGCCTCACAGCTTTTCCCCTATCGCAGGCTGACGTTGGTGGTTGACGGTGACCAGTGCCTGACCGGGGAGAACAGCGGCGACAGGAGCGTTTTTACCTATACCAGGAATCATGCCATTGTTTCATTGGCGACGGATGAAATTGTCCTTAATATATTTTGGTATCAATATATGAAAAAAAGGGGAGTTCTCTGTTCGGGAAACACGGCCGGGGATTTTTTGCGTCTTATTGAAAATATGGCAAAGGAATTAGATATCAGTTCGGATATGACGAAAAATCTGATGGTCTATGATTTTCAAAGGAGGAAGCATGATGAAGAGGAAGGACTTAGAGAGCGTTAGGGTACGGGAAGCAAAAGAATTGGCAAGGCGGGAAAAGCAGCTTCAGGCACGGAGCGGCCGATTCTATATGCTGTATCTTTTTATGGTGCTGTCATTGATTTATATTGTGGATGAGGTTGCATCCACGATATCCATTCAGTTTCAGTCCAATATTATTAATGAGTTTTTCGTGCAGAATATGGGCATGGAGTATGGGGAAGGGCTGTCGCTCTCGTCCGCCCTGGGATTTATCACTTACCCGGTGACTTTGCTGATTGTGTTTTACCGTCCGTTGGCCGATAGGTTTGGAAGAAAGCCTTTTCTTGTCATTAATACTTTTGTGATGGGGCTGGGGCTTTTTCTTGTATATCTATCCGATAATATTTATGTCTATATGATCGGAAGCAGCCTGATGGGATTTATGGTTTCCCACGATATGCAGTGTGTGTATATTCTGGAATGCTCCAGTGAAAAGAAACGTGCCCGCAACTATGCCCTCATTAAGGCCGTGGCTATTCTGGGGACATTGCTTATTCCGCTGCTGCGGGAGACTCTTATGCAGAACAGAAGTGAACGTTGGCATTTGGTGTATCTGGTTCCTGCCGTTCTCGGATTCGTGCTGTCGCTGGTGGCATTGCTGTTTGCCCGTGAGACGGATACTTTTTTAGTCAACAGGGTCAGATATCTGAAGACACCGATGGAGGACAGGGAAAAACAAAGCAAGGAGGAGAAGACCGGCAATGCGCAGGGAGGCATTATCCATGCGGTCAGGTTTGCCTTTAAGCACCGCCAGCTGCGTTTTCTGATGCTGGCCTGCTGTTTTTACTATTCGGCATCGCTGGCTACGGCGACTTACAATACCGTAATGAAAGAATCTGCTCTAATGACGGAAGAGGCAATCACTATGGCATTGTATCTCTATCCCATCGGTAATGCGCTGATGACATTTACGGCAGGGCTTGTTTCAGACCGGTTTGGGAGAAAGACAACCATAATTGCCATGTCCTGTTCGGCAGTGGTGTATTATAGTCTGTTTATAGCGGGCGCCATGTTTGGCTGGACTCCGATACTCACAGGATTTGCCATCGGCGGCTTTATGGGAAGCTATTGGGGCGCGGGAGATACGATTGGAGGAATTATGTTCTCGGAATCGGCACCGACTAACCTGCGTTCTTCTGTCACGGTAATCAATACATTGCTGAACGGCATTATCGGCGGGCTTGCTACCATTGTTACTATTATACTGCTTCCTCTCATTCCGAAGGAAACCTTTGGGTATATGTATCTGGCGCTGACCATTCCGGGGCTGATAGGGGCAATTTTAATTATCTGGAAGTATGTGGGAGAGACCAGGGGACTGGATTTGAAGAAGGTTACCGGAGCAGAGTGGGATAAAGGAAAATGAAATCGGCCAAAGGGCAGGAGGTTAAAATGAAACTGGATATGTTTACAATTGCACCGGGGGAAAAACCCTTGGATAGGCTGGAAGCAAACTGCGGCTTTGCAGGTATTTTTAAAAAGATAGGGGTCATCGGCGATTCTCTCTCATCGGGGGAGTTCGAGTCTCATGACAAGAACGGAACCATTCTTTATCATGACATGTATGAGTATGCATGGCCGGCGGTTTTGGAACGGCTGACGGGAACGGCATGCCGGAACTATTCCCGGGGAGGCATGAGCGCAAAAGAGTTTTATGAAACTTGGGCGGATCAGAATGGCTTTTGGCAGTGGAATCAGGCATATATTATTGCGCTGGGCAATAATGATATTTTCGTGCTGAATCATCCGATGGGCAGCGTCAAGGATATTCATCCTGAGAATCCCGAGGACAATGCGGATACTTTTTTCGGAAATATGGGGCGTATTGTATCCAAACTGAAAAGTATTGAAAAAGATTCCAGGATATTTCTGGTATCCATGCAAAAGCGGGGGGAAGCAGAGGGCGATCCTGTGATTTGCGCGGTGGCGGAAGAAATGAAAAAAATGTGCGGGCTGTTTTCTTTTACATATCTCATTGATATGACCAATGACGGCCCGGTTTATGACGAAGAACTGCGTAAGAATTTTGCGCTTGGCTTTCACCCAAACGCCATGGGCTATTATAGCTACGCGCTTATGATTGGGAATTATATTGATTATATTATCCGCCGGAATCCTAAGGACTTTTTTGAGGTACCATTCATAGGGACGGAGTGGAAGAACAAGGACGTTGTTTATGAAATCCGGTAAAAAGCGTGTTTCTTTGTTTCTGTTATGGAGGTTTCTGCTGAAGGATAAGAGGACTGCCAGCGGCTATTGATAGGAGCCGCCGGCAGTTTTTACGCATAGGGAAACGTAACGCAGGGAAACGCAATACAGATAAATGTAATGTGAAAAAACGCAAGGGTTAATTTCTGAATATATATGTCTTATATTTCTCCAATGTAAGCAGCAGCAGTATGCCTAACAGTCCGCAGGACAGCAGTTCGCCGGCTGCCACTGTAAGGAAAGAAAACCACAGCGGCCGGATGCCGTAGGCATAGAGCAGTACGAAGGGAACAACAATTGTATTGGCAAGTATGGGCGGGACAGGGGCAAGCCATTTATGGCTACGCAGCTTATAGGTGAAAATTGCGCCGGCTAAAGTGGCTAAGCTGCCGAAAATAATGTCCGGCAATGCGCATCCGGTCAATATATTGCCGATCAGGCATCCGGCAAATAATCCGGGTATTGCCGCCGGGGTGAAGTAAGGCAAAATGGTAAGTGCCTCGGAAAAACGCAGCTGCACTGCATAGTTGGCTAAACCGAAAGCATTGGCCAGGAAGGTCAGTACAACATAGAGGGCGGCAATCATGGCTGCCTGAACGAGAGTTAACGGGTAACTGAGGGCGGTTCCGGCGGGAACCGCTTTGTTGTTTTGCATTTTCATATTTTTTTCTCCTTTAGTTTTGTTCAACAGAATCACTTGCGGATCTGTTCGTGAGGAAGGTCTCGAACTCACGTTATTTTATGGGTTTTCCCGGAAATTTATTATAGCGGAAAATGGGGAAAAGTCAAGTCATGCCACAGTTTTTGACTCAATTTTTTGGGATAGGGGATGCAGCCGGATGGAAGGAGATAAAAGGTAAACGGATAGCTACAGCTAGGAATTTGAGTAACAATAAATACAAGGAAGACGGCTCTTCCCTACTCGATTACATCGTTACAGTTCAGCCTGAATGCCGTGTTGAGAGGCGGACGCATGAGAGGGATTTTTTTGCGGGACGGCGGCAGCGGGA
>CAJTVK010000022.1 GCA_910579645.1 uncultured Lachnospiraceae bacterium
TGCCGTTTCAGGCGGCGTTGTCTGACCGAAGGGAGTTTAGCCGCCGTGGCAGCAATCCTGCCGGAAAAAACGGTTAGAAATGCCGCCATTTTTGATATTGAACCCAAAACACCGCATACCGCAGCCGCCGGACAGACGGAACACTGCACCGTGCCGGGAACCTGCCATGCAGGCCGGGCTGTACCTGCCGATGCGTCCCCCCCTCCCATCAAAACAACCTCACTTCCGCCCCCTTCATCAAAGCAAACCGATACCCTCTTCCCTCCAATCTCCTCACGGCATCCTCATGCGCCGCCGGCGCAACTACCAAAATCAGCGTCCCTTTCCCCAGCTTCTCCTCCATATCCTCCGGTGAAATAATCGGCACGGAATCTTTGTACACCCCTTCCGCCCATGTATCAATCGCACAAACCATCCGGGCATTCACATATTTCTTCTGCATTGCCTCATATAGCAAATAAGAATTCGGCATACAGACTCCCCAGATTGCATAGGTAAATTCCTCCTTCGGCTCCATAGGAAGGCTGCACACCGCCGCCTCTTCTTCCGACCGGAAAAAAAGATTCTGCCCCCCCCCGGAAAGATATACGTTTCTCAGCCGTTCCCTCCCGGCAGCCACCCCTATCAGGCACCTGCACATGGAAACAATTTCCTCCTTCACCTCTTCCCCGATACCTACCTTCGGCCGCCAGTCAATCTGCCCGTATTTTTCCGGCGTATATAACGGCAGGAACCGGTCAATAAACCGATACCGCCCGTCAAACACCTCCTTCGCCAGCACCACCGGAATCCCCATGGCCGCACAGGGCGCAGCCACATGAAGCCGGCTTGTGACTACCAGAGCCGCTTCATCCCGCAGCCGGAACAGCTGCTTTTCTGCCGTTTCCGAATAATAATCCGCCTCCTCGTCCGTCAGCCTGCAGGACTCCGACTTGCTTTTTATCCTTAAAATCTGTGACAGCCGAACCGCATCCTTTACCAGTTCCTCCGGCATATATTCCTCCACCCCTTCCGGGCAATCTACCAAAAACACCTTGTTCTGTACCGCCGTTTCCTGCCGCTTCGGAAAAGTCAGTGTCAGGCATCCGGACAGAAAGGCATCAATCCCTTTCTCCCTCAGATAGGAAACCGTAAATTCATCCCGGCATCCCACCGGCTGGTGTTCCCGAAAGGAGGTCAGTTCTTCTTCGGAAAGTTCCCTGTGCAGATGTATGCCTATAAAGACCGGAATAATATTTTCCGATACCGGCAGAAATTTTGTATGGTATGCATAATGTTCGTACGTCTCTGCCCCGTTCACAAGCAATATTACCTTTTCCCCTTCGTATACAGCCAGGTCATACCTGTCCACCGGTATAATGTCCTCCTCCTTAATCCCGATTTTTCTCAGAATCCCCAGAGCCGCCAAGGACTGAACGGGATCCCCCAGATTCATAGGTCTTTCCTTTTTATTCTCCAACATCCCTTTGCGGTAATATAAATATCCGTATTTCATTTTCTCTCCTTTCCTGCCCGAAACGCTTTTCACCCGCTCCTGCACATCCGCCGTAAATTCTCCTCCATGAATTTTCCCCCATAAATCACTCGTCTCCGCCAGATACCTCCAATCTGACCACAACATTATTCTTTGGTTTCCGCTTAATTAACGGCGGGTACATCATATAGTCTTTTCCGTAGCAATACTCCAGCACATGTCCGTAATCCGCAGGGGCATAAAATAAATGCCCTTCAAATTCCAATTCAATCGGCTGGTCATAACATTCCCTTCTTACAAATGCAATGTTATACGGGCTTCTGTCCAATCCATTCAGGAAAAGCATTTTTCCCCTTTTATGCCGGCACATAGAAGCAAACTTTATAAAGAGCCGGTATGCCCTTTTATTGCCTATTTTTGCAAGCATCCTGTAATATCTTTTTTTCCAATGATTTTTTTCGCCTTCCGCACCCATATGCGCCCAGCATGCCGTCCTGAAAAACCAGCAGATTCTCGTCTGAATGCTGTGCAGCAGCAAATTAGGAGCGCCGTTGAAGATAGGAACAATGTCAATATACACCCCCGGATGATAACGGAAGCCTTCCCTGCCGGGCTTAGTATACACCGTCCCGTTTCTTTTCAGATGAGCATAGGTAATATTGCAGTCCGCTTCCTTCTCCTGCACACGGAAATAATATTTTTCATGATCTATTTCCTGTTCCATCACCTGCTTCAGCTTCTCGTAATCCTCATAGGGCATATTGATGTCCGCATCGTCGTCCCAAGGAATAAATCCCTTATGCCGGACGGCTCCCAGCAAAGTCCCGAATGCAATATTATATTTCAGTCCGTATTTCCTGCAGATCCGGTCTATCTCTGCCATCATTTCCAACTGAATCAGCTGCACTTTCCGCAGATTTTTCCCGCCCTGCAGCAGAAGATCGGAAACCTTTCTGTCCGGGGGCGTCAACAGATGCGGATAGTTCCGTTCCACGATTTTTCTGCTGTCGGCAAACACATAAGTATCCACCGACATAAAGCGTACCCTGCGTACCTGAAATTCATCTACAGAAAGTTTGGAGATACGCCCCCCTTCATTCCTGAAAATCAAGTACCCTTCTTCCATTCCGCTCTCCCCGTCCCCTCCGGCTCTGCCATCTCCGGCCCTGTCTCCTCCGCCCCTGTCTCCGCTTCTTTCCGCCAGCTTCCGGTTCAGTTCCCCAATGCTTGGATTCTTTTTTATCCTCTGACTCCGGTATATCCGCCCCCGCATCCTTCCGTATTTCTTTCTCAGCCCGGAAAACCATCTTTTGTGAGGAAGAGGCGCCCTGGCATTCAAAAGACGGAACACCGCCGCTATCTCTTTTTCCGCCTTTTTATAGTCCCGTTCCGTCCTGCCTGCATAATATACCGGCTGAATAAACAAGGGTGTACGGTAATAAATCTCATCCCCTCCCCTGCCGGCAGGCAGCAGACATTCCTCTTCCCTGAAAATCCATGTGGACAGCGTGTCAAAATTCTCCCTGTTCCCGTGATTTGCCACCACAATGCCAAGTATACTTTTCCGCCTTTCCAGCAGTTCCGTCAGCCGCACATAATCCTCGTACAAAAGGCAGACAGACAATACATTAGGGTTCAGCCGGTCAAAATCAAATCCGTACTCCTGCCAGACCAGTGCAATGCCCGCCAAGGAATATCTGATATTCTCCTGCGCACACACCTGATCCACTGTCCGCAGCAGACACAATGCATCCTGCTGCGCCTTTGTGTATCCTTCCATTTCACCCACCCTCTATATCCAGCAGTACATATCGGTGTCACAATGGTTTTTGTTATGATGCCTTACGGCAATTTTATATTCCGGAACAAGTTCCTTGACCAATAATGCCAGCCTATAATAATCTTTCCCGCTATGATAAATGGCTATCGCCAGCCTCGGCCTGCATGACTGAATCACACGCTTTGCACCCAATATGGCTTCGTATTCGCTTCCCTCAATATCCATCTTAATTAAGGTAACTTTTTCCTCTATAGGAATCAGCGTATCTATCGTGCTTACGTTCACTTCTACTTCCGTGTTCCTATAATAATTATGTTCCGCAAACTTCCGGTTTTCCAGCACAAAACTTGCCCCGGGGCTTAAAGTCTCTATGAAGGACATTTTTCCTTCCTTATCGGACAATGCATATGGCATAATCCTAATGTCCGGCGAATACTTGGTATTACGCGCATAGCACACTGTCTTTTCCAGTTTCTTCAAGGAATCCCGCATGCATTCAAAAGCATAGATCCGCTTAAGGGCCGGCCCAAAAGTATTTACAAATTTCCGCAGCGTATCCCCGCTAAATGCGCCGCAGTCTAAAATAACCTCTTCCTCCGGCTTGCTGTCACTATACATAAAAGAAGGCCTGTATTCGCAGTCAGCCTGCCGTATCAAATCCGAAAAGTCACATTCCCCGTACAGCATGCGTCTCCGGATCACCTCACGGTAAATCTCTCTTGATATATCATCATATAAAAGCCCGGATACCTGCCGCACCAAATGCTGATTCCGGTATATTTCCTCTGTAAATGTCAGAAAAGAATCATCTATCAGAATTCTTGCCGCCATGATAGGATAATCTCCCACGGCAAGCACCTGTGCGTAAAGTTCCGCAATGTTGCTCCCTGTGGAAATAACCACCAGTGTATCCGACACCTCCCTTTCTTTCAGCTCAGCCGGATCTTTTACGGGAATCCCGTACAGCTTCCTTCCATGGTTTTGCTCATTATTGTCCAAAATGCAGTTCACCTTTTCTGTCAGGCTTCCTATACGGTTCAGGAAACGCATGCAATACTCACCGCTCCCAAATAAAACAATATCCATTGTCTTCGCCAGTTGCCTGAAATTCTCCATTGACTGGTATACATATCCCATCACTTTCCTCCTCGTCGAAAAAACTGTCTTGGAATAAATCTTTACATCCTGCGTCATATGAAAAGTTAATTCTCAATAGGTTCTAAATATAATTGTTAATATTATCTACATGTACATTGGGTTCCTGAAAAACCGGATGGTGCAGAATTTCAACAAATCTCCCATGTCTGCTGTTTCTGGGATCATACACATCCATTTTTATAAAATCCTCCTGCGGTATATGTCCCCAACTATTCAGCTTGATGAAACAAATGCGATCTGCATGAACATTCTTTCCGAACTTCACAAAGTCTACCATTTCTTCAAAATTTTCTGCCTGCACCACAAAAGAAAGAGAAAACTTCATCAGTTTATTTTCCATTCTCAGACGGCCGGCAAATTCCAAATTCCGTAAAAGAATCTGAAAATTCCCTCCCCTGATTTTCCGGTAAGTCTCACCGTTCACTGCATCCACAGACACTTCCAAGGCAATCTGCCCGTATCTGTTTTCCAAGTACCCCCAATTTTCCTGATGAAACAGCAATCCGTTTGTAATCAGCACAATTTTGTCATTTTCATAACAATTAAAAATAATATCTTTGTAATACTTGCTGAAGAAAAGTTCCCCATTTCCAATCCGTATATTTCTCGGTTTTTTCAGACACATACTTTTTACTTCCTCATGAATCATCTCCACTATATCCCGTTTTTCTTCCGGCTCCGTAATACGATGCTTCCTGCAGGACGGGCAGGCAAGATTGCAGCTTCGGTCATACCCCAGCTGAACATTGAAATCCGGTATGGAATGCAGACTGCCATACTTCCTTTTATTTTTTGCAATGCTTTCCTCGTCTCGCAGGCGATAAGCATTTTCCCTGAACATACGGCACATTTCCCCGCAGAAACTGTAAGTTCTGTTATTTATTGTCAGATTCACAATCTGCGCCTGTATGCCTGATAAAATCTCTTCCACGCTTGTAAACTTACAATTTCCCAATTCCAGCGTCAAGGCAGAACAGCATGCCATCACATTCCCATGGTTCTTAATGCTCAAAGCCCTTGTGGAATAGCTGCAAGGCAGGGTATATGCCGGCCGGTCATACATCGTCTTCTTCAGATAATAAGAAGTCGGATGCTTCGGCACACGGGGATTATAAAAATGAAAATCTCTGCCGAACACAAGCCCTCTGTCCAAAAACAGCCGCTTCACCTCCGCATCTGCCGGCACCGCCAATATAAGAAAAATATTTTCCCCTCCTTCCCGCAAAGCCTCCGCAACTCCGTACAGAGGCCGGCATTCGCAATCAGCCGGACGGCCCTGCGGGCATGGCTCCTGCTCACCGCCGGCAGACAGCAAATCCCCCGGCGCAGAACCGCACAGCCTCCGCCCTTCATCGCCGTCGCCAAAGGTCTGCAGGCAGCCGCCCGGCCCGCTGCCTGCAGCAATAAAATAAGCAATCGGCAGCCCCGGATTTCTGCGTATCAAATCCTCCGCCAATTTCCCTGTCCCGTAAACCGCTATCTTCTTTCCTGCCTTCGTCTTATCCACATAGAAAGTCTCTATTTCATCCGTCAGCCCCAACAGGTCATCCAGCCAGAAATAATCTTCCCTCCGTTTCATCCCCCCGTTTTCCAGAACGGAAAAAAGAAACTCGGAATATTCTTCACTGATTACCAGCAAGTCCTCTTCCTGTCTCTGCGCAAAATATTCCCGCAGTTCCTCTTCCTGCTCCCTGTCCGGGATTTCTTTTCCGTTCCCGAAATACATCCTTCGGACAATCCGCATCTCACAGAAAAATTCTTCTATATCCCTGCATCTTTTTTCCGTGCCGCACAAAAATATTTTCCGTCCCACTACCTCCCTATAAGTCATGGTTCTCTCCTTTCTCCCCGCAGTAATGCCGCATCGTCCTGCGAATCCCCTCTTCCAGGGATGTGCCGCTTTTCCATCCGAGAGCACGCAGTTTAGATGCATCGCCCAACGCTGACGGCAGTGCTTCCGTCACCTCCGGGGCATCCCTTTCATCATAAGAAAACTCCACTCCGGCTTCTTTCCCTGCTGCCTCCGCATACTTTTGCGCCAGCCCGTAAACCGAGCATTCGCCGTTCTCGTCACATATATTATATATCCCTCCGCCCTCACCGCAGAGCAATACCCGCAGCAGGGCCAGAGTGGCATCTTTCAGATACATAAACGATCTTACCGCAGTTCCGCTGCTTTTCAGCAATATGGAATTCTTTTCCGTAATCTGCCGGATAAAATCTCCGTGCAGCCTTCCGTCCGTCAGTGACATGCCCGGTCCGTAAACCTGAAAAGGACGGGCAATCACACACGGCAGGCCATATTGGGCATGGTATAAGGTACACATCGTTTCGGCAGCCCGCTTTCCGGCGGCATAAGCATTTCTTTTATAATTCCAGTCCAACACTCCGGTATCCGTTTCCTTCAGCCGCCCCTCCTTTCCGCACCTGCCGTATACATCCACGCTGCTGAGCAGCATAAATTTCTTTAGTTCCCTCTTTCCGCAGAAATTCAGCAGCTGAAAGCACCCCTGCAGATTGGCTTGGAAAGTATCCAAAGGATATTCTTGCCTGGAGTTAATGCCCGCAGGGCTGGCCGCATGTATGCAGTAATCCACTTCCCCTCCGTATTCCACCGGGTCGCGCACATCCTGAATCAGCAGATGCAGGCCGGCCTCCTTGCCCCATTCCCCGAAACGTTCCCTCGCCCGCTCCCGGTTCCTGCATAAGGCGACTATCTTTGTAAGGCAGTCATTTTCCTTATTGTTGGCCAGCAAGGCATAGACCAGATAGGACATAAGGAAGCTGTCTGCCCCGGAAATCAGCACGGTCCGGCCGCGGAACTGTTCCAAGCCAATCCCGCCCCTTATGATTTCTTCCACATCTTCCGCAATAATGTCATTCATAGGCAATGCCCCTCCTGTTCTCCTTCTCGCAAAAAAGCGGATATAATGCACGCGCAATGGCCAAGTCTTCCGGGTAAGTGACCTTGATGCAGAAACGGTCTCCCTGCACCATGGCTATAGGCACTCCCAAGTCCAAAACCAATTCGCTGTCCTCATACACTTCCTTCTTTTCCCGGCCGTTCCGGTACCGCTCATGGGCTTCTTTCAGTACCCCATATTGATAGGTCTGTGGCCCCTGCTGCACAAACAGCTTCTTTTTCTGCAGCGTCCTGTCCGCCTGTTCCCCTCCGTCGCTGAACGTAATGGCATCCGTAGCTTTCACCACCGTAATTACGCCGTCATATTTTTTTATGTATTTATAATGCCTGTCTATCGTTTCCTGCGACAGCAGCGGGCATACGGAAGTCATGATCATAACCGTGTCGGAACTGCCGGCGGGTATGGCACATATGCCGCTGTATACCGAATCCGACCGCTCCTCCCCCGATTTCGCAATATATTTTAACTTGGTAATCCCGTAACTGCCCGCCCACTCACGGATTTGCGGAATATATGCCTCCAATGCCACCACGCATATTTCATGAATATTCGGGTTTGCCTGTGCCGTTTTCATGGAATATACCAGCATAGGCATGCCGGTTAATTCCACAAATTGCTTAGGGACATTTCCCGAACCGAAACGGATGCCTTTCCCGCCTGCCAAAATAACCGCATAATTCATCTGTTCATCCCTCCTCCAGGCATTTTTTCACATACTCAAAAATCCTTTCCCCCGTATGCCCTTTATTACATACCATACTGTTTTCATAACACTGTGCCTGCTTTCTCTTCCGTTCCTCATAACCTTTTCCTCCCGGGCGGGAAGCCACAAAGGAAATGAAATACCGCAGAGGGACATCCTTTTCCTGCAGCAGGAATTCATGGATTTTCACGCTTTTCTTACCGTTCACCGCATATATTTTCTTTTCCAACATTTTTGCCGTCCCGTCTTCCCACATACCGTCTTCCGATAATGCTGCCTCAGGCAAAATGTCCTTCGGCAAAGCATTCTCGGGCAAAATGTCCTTCGGCAAAGCATTCCCAGGCAAAATGTCCTTCGGCAAAGCATTCTCAGGCAAAATATCTTCCAGCAAAATAGGTTTCCCGGTCAGGCCATATAGTTGGACAACGGAACTTCTGTCTCCGTAATATCCGTCACTGACTGCGATTGCCCTGTACATGTCCATGCTGTCATCGTATATTCCTATATTGTTTTCCATAAATTCCTCGACGATTTCCCGATACTTGTTATATAGCCCCGGCTGCATGGCATTTATGGTGGCTTCCATCAGCGGATGCGGCCTCCACCAAAGGACAGCCTCCTGTTTTGTTTGGAAAATGCGGATAACTCTATGTAATTTCATAAGCCAGCCTTCCGGATTTTTAAGCAGCCCGCTGATGGAAGAATTAAACAGAATGATTTTTTTCTCCTGCGGAATGCCCTCCCGCCCTCCGCCGCTTTGACCCAGACCAAAAATCTTATCAATTTTAGGGGAGCCTAAGACTTCAGACTTCCTCCTAAAATATTCCCCCAGCCCCGCGCGGACTTCCGCAAAGGATTCTACATATATCTTTTTCACTCTTTCCGATTCCAGAAAAATTTTATCCGCATGGAGGCATGCAGGCAGCAGGCACATATGCTTTCCGATTCCCCCCATGGTTATGAAGTAGGGAACATAGCAAAGGAGCTCTGTGTTTCCTTTCAAATCCGAAGAATAATATTCCGGCGGAATGTCCGTGACACTGTTGCCTCCGTCGTATGGATTATGGATAAAAATCACATCCGGATGCCGGGCCCGTATATCATATGTATCATAAGGGGTAATCGGCACCTCTCCCGGGTAGTCCTTCCCCTCATAGTGCATTTCTCCCCACGTGCCGTCGGAATTTCTGTCATAATACGGAATGGGAATCACATAAACATCCCATTCCGGGTCTTCTGCCGCCGCCCTCCATATGCTCTCCAGGGAATCCCACATACTGGCCTTATACGGCAAAAAAACCATTTCCTTCTTTACCGGCATGCCGTTCAGCGCCTTTTCCGCCCGCCCCAATAGTTCTTCCGGGCACCATTCCTCCCGTTTTCCGGGCTTTCCCGCCATCCTTGCTCCGACCCGATACAGACTCTCGCAATATTGTTCCAAATACCGGACGGCTGCCGTCCCCATCCCTTCCGACTCTTCAATCCGCTCGCCTATCCGGATTGCCGTTTCCTGACAATTGCCCAAGCCTGCCAACGCCGCTTCATAATCTTGCTCCAAAAACTTCGCCATGCTTTCCCTGTAAAGCGCATACAGCCCTTTTATCATTTCCGACAATTGTTTTTTCTCATAACTTCGCATGAACCCCAAATCTCCTTTCGGAAAAAGGCATGTCATCAGCACAGGGCTGTGCATGAAATAAGACATATTGGTCACCTGCCGGCATTCTCCCACAGATGATGCGGATAATTCCGCTTCGCTCCCCGGTACGTCACATTGGCCGTAAAATACCCTTTCCCGCTGTGTTCCCAAGGTCTTGGCATACCCAATACGCAAATCCGCACCCGGCGGTTTGCCTTCTAATGCCGTATCAGGAACGATGTCCGCCATTCCGCTTTATCCGTCCTGACAAAAATTTATCTATCATGGGCAAGCCGCCCGGTCCTTACGGTCAAATCATGGCCTGCTGCCATAATTTATCCTGCCGGCTTGCCCTTATGACCATCCCCTGCAAACTCTTCCCGCTTCTGCGGCGGATCCACATCCCCGCCGCGCCGTAAGACATTCCTTGCCGTATTTGTCTTACCATCCGTACTATAACCGCAGGCACCGCAGATAAATACGCCGTTCTTCCTAATCCCTTCCGCCCCGCAGCGGCTGCACTCCCTGCCGATTCCCCTGCCCGGGACTTCCGTTATCGTTACCGACTGTTCCCTGCATTTTTGTCTCAGGCGGCCAAGGATATATCCCCTCTGCCACATACCCGCCGGATAGCGGAATTTTCCTTCCCGGCCCCAGCCCTGCGGTTTCGGCAATTTTGCAATATAAACAACCTGTGGCTTCTCTTCCCGCAGGAAACGGTTTAACTCTTTATTGATATAAGAATGGAGCCGCTCTTCCAGCCTCCTCTTTTGGGCACGGTATTTTTTTCTGCCCGGATTGCTTTCCTTATTCCGGCTGTATCTGCCTGTCTGTTCCCGTACCCAGCCTGCATACTCTTCCTCATATGCCCCCAGTTCTTCTCCATAGCGATGCCCGCTGTCAGCCGTCAGCATAACAGTCATTCCCAATGCCGCACCCACCCGGCTTCGGTAATCCTCATGCCTTTTCACCGTCACTTGGACAGGTGCCTTTATTTCCAAGCGGCTTTCTTCCGGATACAGTTTCACATACAGCCGGCAGCCGTACCGGTTATTATCCGTCAGGGGCACAAATATCCGCTTTCTCTTTTCTTTCGTAGAAATGTAAATCCCGTGATTCCCATAACGGTATGCCCGCTCCGCTATGGAAAAGCCGTCTGCTTTTTCCGTATGCGGCTTTACATGATACTTCCTCACCTGCCTGCGCAGATAACGCCGCAGCCGCTCCGCATCCGTTTTTTCTGCCAGCCTGTCATGCCGCTCCTGAAAATCCCCTGGCAGCTTCGGCGGCATTCCGTTTAATGCGGCCGAAAAAGCATCCGGCACTTTCAGAAGAAAGCGGAGGTAGTGCCTGTCTTCCGCACTGAAATTTCCGTTACGGCTGACCAAGCCGAATATCTTCACTTTTGTCTTTGTCCACTGGCTTTTGATATCCCCCACGGCATCCATAACTGCCAGATAAAAATATACGGACGGTACCCCCCCCCCTTAAATTTTTCCGCAGTCCGCTGTCCGTCATTTTTTTCTGTACCGTATATCCGGGATAGATTGCCTTCAGTGACTGTATCCCTCCGAAACGTTCATATACATAGTTCTTTATGCTTCTGTAATCCTTGGCAATTTCCTGCAATTTCTTCATTTCATAGGCAGGTATCGGTTCCTTATTATATTGATGGACAGTTTTGCATATTGTATTCTTTTCCATCTTGCGCTTTCCTTTTGGGCTATTTCCATTATTTTGCAAAAAGTGTACTTTTTGGAATTGAAATTTTCAGGGTATAATCACCAAAAAAAGAAAGAACTGCATCTTGAATTTTGATTAAATATGTTATATAATGACTAAAAATTATGTAGTGTGGATGTAATTATCAAAAAGTACACCTTTTGGTAAAAGAATTTTTTATGCCGCTGCATACAGACCGTTTATGATTGGGGGCACTCCCCATATTTTTTTGCCCTTCGGTAAAACGAAGTCACAGACATGCCGCACAGCCCTGCGGCCTCCGTCCCGGCTATTTCCCCCATGACCCATCTGTCATATACTTTCCTGAAATTGGGCGGCAGAGGATGCTTTGGCCTCCCGAACTGTACCCCGCGGATTTTGGCGGCCTCTATCCCTTCTTTCTGACGCTGCCTTATATTTTTCCTCTCGTTCTCCGCCACAAAAGACAATACCTGAAGCACAATATCGCTTAAGAATGCCCCCATCAGATCCTTTCCCCTCCTGGTATCCAGAAGCGGCATGTCAATCACCACGATGTCAATCTTTTTTTCCTTCGTCAGCATCCTCCACTGTTCCAGAATCTCTTCATAATTCCTTCCCAGCCGGTCAATGCTTTTCACATAAAGCAAATCCTCTGTCTTCAGCTTTCTCAGCAGACGTTTATACATAGGACGCTCAAAGTCCTTGCCGGACTGTTTGTCCATAAAAATATTTTCAGCCGGAACTTCCGCTTCCTTCAAGGCAAGCAGCTGCCTCCCCTCATTCTGCTCCCTTGTGCTGACACGCACATAACCATACACATTTCCCATAAGATCACTCCTTTCCAGACCGCATTGGCCTATTCCGCCTTTTCCTTCAGACTAAATAGCCCTTCTTAAAGAGTATCTCACTTTCCGGCTGCTTTTACGCACGGCATTTGGCTCTCGCAGTGGCATCGTTGACCGATGACAACGCGGCAGACAGCCAAAACAGCCCGTCAAAGCATGCCATATGCTTTGACGGGCTGTTTCGGCTGTCTCTATGATTCTGACTAGAGTTCCGTCCCGGACAGCTTCCTACTTTCCTCCAACGGAAAGTGCGGCTGTCAGTGCGCCAACCATAATACCCAAATCGGAAATATTGAAAATAATGCGGGAAAGCCATTTCCATCTTACGCCAAAACTGAAATAGTCCACCACATATTTCCTTTTCAGCCTGTCATAAGTATTGCTGAAGGCTCCTCCCAGCAGCATTGCAAGGCCCGTTTTCAAGGCCTTATTCCCTTTTGTTCCCAAACTCAGCACAAATAGCAGCGTCACCAAGGCCGTCAGCCCCACTGACAAAGCCGCCACTGCCTGCCGCTTCTTCTGCCCCATATTGAGAAACGCACCTTTATTATAATGACGGCGCAGCCGGAGAAAGCCTTTCAGCTTTAACTGCTCCCCCTCTTCCGGGAACTTCCGCTCCACATAATTTTTAATCCGTAAATCCGCAAAAAATATACCCGCCGCAATCAGAATGTATACCATAGCCCTTCCTTTCCTTGGGATGTCCCTCCGGCCTTACACGCTTGTCGTCCCCGCAATGATTTCAAATGCCCGCGCCACGTTGAGCTTGCCGAATCCCTCTTATGTCAAGTTAATGTCAAGTCCCATGTCCCTTATTATTATGCACCGCATAATCCTATTCATGTGAAAAAATATAACGCGGAGCCGACAATGCCTGCTGTTTCACACTGTCCGCAAGCATCGCTTGGTACGGGTCCACAAAATAGTATTCCATCTCAATCCGCCTGCCCTCATATACATAAATGCGCTTTACAAGGCTGCTCAGGGTATGGCGGTCGATTTCCTTAAGTTCCGCACAAGCTTGGAATGCTTTCAGCTTTCCTTCGGAAAGGACTCCTTTCCGGAACATCTCCCTAATCAGGTTTTCCTGTTTTTTCTGCGCTTCCCGCAATTCCGCAGCCTTTTTTTCAAAGCCGTCACGGAGCCGTTCGAACTCTTCTTTCGTAACCACCCCTTCCCTTAAATCATCGTAAAGCCCGTCGCAAAGACTGTGATATCTGTCCTGTTCCGCCTTAAGCCTCCGCAGTTCCCTGTCATATACCGAAACCTCCGAAAAGTTTCCCGTCCCCTGCGCCCTTGCCCGGTTCAAAAGCCGTTTCCCTTCAAGGAACGTGTTGGCATATCTTTTTACGGTGTCTTCCACGATATTTTTCAGCGTTTCTTCCTCTATGCTGTGCCTGCTGCACCCGTCTCCCCGGTTCTTTGTGGAACAGATATAATAGACCTTTCCCGTCCCTTTATAGCGGACCACCCGGCGCACCATCTGCTCCCTGCAGTCGCCGCAGAACAATAGCCCCGCAAACAGCCCGTACTTTTCCATTCCAGGCCCCTGCCGGCTGTCTGCTTTAAGGAGGTTCTGCACAATCCGGAAATCATCCTCTGTCACCAATGCCTCATGGGTGTTCTCCACGCAAATCCACTCTTCCCTAGGCCTTTCCACAATCTTTTTGACTTTATAATTAACTTTCTGCGTCTTTCCCTGCCACAGATGCCCCAAGTAGATTTCATTGGTAAGTATTCTTTTTACGGAAGCACTCCCCCAGAGGCATTTCCCCGCCCCCCGAAATCCTCCGTTAAACTTAAGGCCAAGGGATTTTTTGTACTCCTTCGGGGAAAGGATTCCCAGCCCGTTCAGCTTCTCCGCAATAGCCGATACTGCCATGCCTGCGATTTTCCACTTGAAAATCTGTCTCACAATCCCGGCTGCATATTCATCCGCCACAAGATGATTTTTGTTCTTCTCGTCCTTTTTGTACCCGTACACCGCAAAAGGAGAAATGCACTCCCCGTTCCTGCGCTTCACTTCCAGCCCGCTTTTTACCTTTGCGGAAATATCCCTGCAGTAAGAATCGTTGATGAAATTCTTCACCGGCAGCACAATAGAGCCTGCCCCCGTATCTGCCGAGAAACTGTCATAGCAGTCGGTCAGCGCAATAAAACGTACGCCAAGCGCCGGGAAAGTCTTCTGGATATACCTCCCGGATTCAATGTAATCGCGCCCGAAACGGGAAAGGTCTTTTACTATGACACAGTTTACCCTCCCGGCCTCGATGTCGCACATCATCCTCTTAAATTCCGGCCTGTCGAAATTACTGCCCGAAAATCCGTCATCCACATAACTATCATACAGCTCAATATCTGCCTGTTCACGGATATAGGCCTTGATCAGCTCCCGCTGGTTTACGATGCTCTCGCTCTCATTTTTTACAGATGCCTTACCCCCGCTGTCTTTTGCGCCGCCGGCAGCGTCATCCCTTGAAAGGCGGAGGTACATGGCCGCATAGAATAACTTTTCTTTCATACCCGCACCACCACTGACTTTTATACTCGGCTCAGTAAATCTGCTTACGAAGTATGGGGATACCCATTTCTTTTCAATCTATTATACATAAACTTCCGCAAGCCTGCGTATGTACTCTTCCATCTTTTCATCTAAAGTAGCCCCCTCCTTCTGATAGCACACCTTCACCACATAGTCGCCAATCCTGCACACATATGGATTTCCGGCCTGCCTTGCAAAAGATGCCAGCTTCTTTTCCACCGGTGCTTTTGTATCTATCCGTATATCCCTTAAATCTGTCAGTGTGGCAATGTCCACTGTCCGTATATCCACCGCCGCCATTTCACTTAATTCATCCGCCGTATATCCTGCCACAGCCGCAAGTCCCATGGCACAGCCATCTCCTTTTCTGCTTCCGCAATTCTCTTCTCACCTCTATCCTATTCCTTCCTCTGATTGTCCTATGCCTGCACCAATGCAGGACATTTCCTACACTGCCGCAGCCGCTTGGCCCGTTGCTCACGGGGAAAAGTCCCTATATCGGTTCGTCCCCTGTGGTTTCCCTGTAACAAACGTTTGTCTCGGTATGTACCGTGCGCAAATATAAGGAGGAATCCTTCATTCTGGATGACAGCAGGTATGCCGCGCAGTCACCCATGACATGGCTATGAATGTGGACTGTGGTAAGGGAAGGCATCATAATCCGGGATTCCATAGTATCGTCAAAACCACATATCCATACCTCTCCGGGCACAGATATCCCCATCCCCTTCAGCACACGCATTGCGTCAAACGCCACATAATCATTGGCACATACAAATACCTCCGGCAGCGCATCCTGCCCGGAAAAGTTCTCAGCCAAATATTCCCGATATTCCTCTGCCCCGGGCTTTTTTACCCCTTTCTTATTCCCTGTGATGCAGAATTCTTCTTGATATGGCAGCCCCATCAGATACATTGCATTCCGGTAAGCCATGTATCGTTCAAAAAAAGACTGACAATGCATACATTCCCCGATAAAGCCAATCCTTTTTTTCCCTCTGCGGCCCATCTCTCTTATAAAGCTATAGATACTTGAATGATTATCCGGATAAATAACGTCTGCCGGAAGCGCTCCGTGAAGCCCTGCCGCCGGAGAATCCACAAATAAAATCGGCAGGTCAAGTTCACAGAGCATAGAACAATATCCGCGGTCCAGCATTTCAATACAAATAACGCCCGATATCTTTTCCCTGTCAAAGGATGCCGGCAGACAAAGCTTTTCCTCATCCTCACCAAAGACACGGTGCATGGTAAAGCTGTAACCCATCCGGGCAAACTTCCTCTGAAACTGATCCAGCATGATAGGCAAAAAACCGGTATTCCCGGCAAATCCCATGGTCAGGAGCGCTATTTCCCCCACCGCCCCCTTTCCCGGAACCTCTGCCTCCGGTTGCTCCGCTGCGGCATTCAAATAGGAGAACTGTTTATATCCCATTTCTACGGCTTTCTTCAGTACTCTCTCCCTTGTTCCCTCTGCCAGCAGACCTGTATTATTAATGGCTTTTGAGACCGTATTTCTGGAAACGCCGAGCGCATCTGCTATATCCTGTAAAGTTACCCGTGCCGCCATGGTTTTCTCCTTTTCTTTCCTTTCCGGTAAGCTGTCCGTTTCTGTGTCAAATGTTTCCTAATGTAAAAACTATCACTCTTACTATTTTGTGTCAATAAGCAAAATGTATTTTACATTTGCATTTGTAACAGTGCAGCCTGCGGCTTCCCTGTTACGGAATCTGCCCATTCCAAGCCGCCTGCGGCGAGGGCTTTTCCCTGCTCGCCGCACGGGGTGCGTGCAGCATGACGCACACATCTGTGCACGGAAAAGGCAGACTATATTTACCTATAGTCTGCCTTTTCCGCGAAGAAACCGATGCCAATTTCTGCGCAGCTTTCATAACTTTCTTCACATCAGGTCATACTTTACTACATCCAGACTTACGGTTCCGTCCGCAATAAAGGAAATCCCATCTGCCTTCTGCTCCGTATACAGCACAGCGCTCAAAGCCTGCTCCCCGTCATTTACAAAGACCTCTGCACTGAACCGATCCAGAACAATCCGCAGCTTCAATATCCCGCCGTCATGGTTTACCCTGCTTCGTCTCTGATGGATGATAGCCCTTCTGGAACCGGAAAACTTTCTGTCCACTTTCAGCACCGACTCTCCCGGCCGGAAACTAAGAGAAGTGTGATATGCATCATTCTGGGCAAAACGGACTGCAAACTTCCGATAGAGGTCGCACCCTTCCTCCGGACGGATTGTCAGTTCCATATCAACCCTCCGGCCTTTAATGCCGTCCAGCTTCACTGCCCCGGAAACTGTCACCTTCTCATAGGCAACCCTATTCCGTCTCATTTCCTCCAGTTCCCTGACGGGATTTTGAATCAGCCTGCCATTTTTTACGGAAAGCTCCCGAGGAAGGCTCATCTGCCCAAACCAAGGCTCATCATGCCTTCTCCTGTGGTTGCAGGTATCCCAGTTCTGCATCCAGCCAATCATGACCCGCCGCCCGTCCGGCGTAAGCACCGTCTGGGGCGCATAAAAATCTATCCCGTAATCAACTGCCTGATTTGCTTCTTCCGTAAATGCTTCCGTTTCTTTGTCATAATCCCCAATCAGGCAGAGCGTACCGTTGCCATTATGATACTCAAAGCCGGAAGGAAGCATATCCTGTGGGCTGACCAACAGAACCCATTTCCCGTCCAGCGGGAAGAAATCAGGGCACTCCCACATTTTCCCGAAACGGTCCTTATTTGCCGCCAGCACCTTTTCATACTTCCACCCGAAACCGTCCGGGCTGGAAAACAGCAATATCTGCCCGCTGCCCTCCGCATCCCTGTTTCCGGCAATGCAGCGGTAAGACCCGTCTTCTTCCTGCCATATCTTAGGATCCCTGAAATCAAATCTGCTGCTGCCCTCCGGTATATCTTTCTCATTTAAAACCGGATTGTTTGCATATTTTACATAATCCGTTCCGTCCCCCACCGCAAGGCACTGTGTCTGCACCTCACTGCATCCGCCGCTTTCCAATCTCTCCCTGACCACGCCCGTATACATCAGAAGCTGCCGGCCGTCGGGAAGCGTTACCGCATTCCCCGAAAAACATCCGTCCCTGTCATAAGCTTCGTCGGGAGCCAATGCGGCGGGAAGATATTCCCAGTGCAGCAAATCCCCGCTCACTGCATGGCCCCAATGCATGGGACCCCAGTGAGATTCATAAGGATTATACTGATAAAATAAATGATACTTCCCGTTATACCACGAAAATCCGTTAGGGTCATTCATCCATCCTGTACGCGTGGACAAATGAAATGCCGGCCGCTCTTCCGGAGATATCATCTTTTCGGAAGCTTCCTCATATTTGCGGGCTTCCCGCAATGTCTGACTTGTCATACTCATCACCTACTTTTCTATATTACTCAGCAAAATATGCATCAAGGTACTTCTGGAACAAGGCAAGATATTCCTGCAGGCCATATTCCTCCAATGATTTTAAATACTCATCCCACTGTTCGTCAATACCTCCGTCCCTAATCCATTCGGACTTCTTTGCCCTGACCGTCTTCTCAATGTCCGCCTGCAGATTTGACAGTGCCTTTACATCCTCCTGGCTCATGAATACATTCGGATAAACATAGTTTCTGGTCATATAAGGCGTATAATATTCCTCAATCCAGTCAAGGCGGTATTGTGCGTCGTCCGGGCAGGTCACATATACACCATAGTATTCATCCAGAATGGCCAACGGCCCGCCCACAGCTTCCGCTTCTCTTACTTCCACGGGCGACGCATCCCCTAAAGGCGCATGCTGCAGCATATCTTCGCCGTCCGCGTTTTTACCCAATTCGAAAATGTCAAACTCATCATCCTCGCCGTAGGTTCCCCAATTGTTCTGCGGGGACTGGAACGGGTCATACATCCGGTCAAGCCATGCACAGACTAACGCCGGCTGTTTCGCAACTGCGGTGACCACGCAGCGCCCACGGTCATAACCGCTGGTAAAGGAACCATTCTGCGGTGTAAGGATTCTCTGCCCGTCTGCCGAAAGCGGAGGCAGGGGTACAAAGTCTTCCAAATTGTCAATATTGGCCGGATCCCAGCTAAAGAATACGCCATATCGGTGTGCCTTCCCCTTTGCCACATACTGGGACCATTCATGGGTATAGCATTCCGGATCGATCAGCCCCTGCTCTGCCAACGAATGCAGCCACTTCATCCCTTCCTTAAACCCTTCCTGCGTTGCGGTAAAAATCACCTGCTTGTCATCCGTAACCGCAATATGCCTTCCCCTGTCCGGGTCCCCATAGCCTTCGCCAAAACTGTTTATCAGGATACTGGGATCCTGGTCGCCGTCATTCACAATGCAGGACATAGGGATAATGTCCCCTTCAATCCCGAAATCCGCCTGAAGCTTGGCTGCATTGTCACGGAATGCAATCAGAACCTGCTCAAATTCTTCTATTGTCTCAGGCATTTCCAGCCCCAAGTCGTCCAGCCATTTCTTATTGATAAAGCTCATATTGCCAACCGTCTGGATTGCCATTTTATTGGCTCCCAGCTGCTCAATCCACGGAAGGGCATAGATATGGCCGTCGGCCGCCGTGCTCATCTTCCTGTATTCCGGATATTTATCAAATACCGCTTTCAGGTTCGGCATATAATTGTCAATGTATTCTTCCAAAGGAATGATGACCTTCTGCTGCGCAAACCGTAACAGGTCATTTTCACCAAAACCGGCCGTAAAGATAAAATCCGTAAGGGAGTTGGGGGCAGCCATGATTGTCTGTATTTTCTCGCCCCACTGGTTGCCGGGGATGGCATTCCATTCAATATGTACGTTGGTATCTTCCTCCAGCCGCTTAAAAATAGTACGGTTATTGGGATCCGGCTCCGTGTTTGCCGGATAGCTGATCATGCCTGTCAGAGTCGTGCCGTCAGCCTGTGGGAACGACAGTTCGGAAGCCTCCATAGGCTTAAACGTCCCGTCATTTAATTCCACATTTTTCTTGCCGCATGCTGTCAGGGAAATCAGCATGCCTGCCGCCAGCCCGGCAGCAATTATCCGTTTCCAATGATTCTTTTTCATTCATAACCTCCATTCCGCCGCCCATTTGGCGGCATAAGCCTTAAAAAATTTTTAACCTTTCACTGAACCTACCATAATCCCGCTGTCAAAGTACTTCTGGAAGAAAGGATACATTACCAGAAGAGGAAGGCTTGATACGATAATTGTTGCATATTTCAAAAGTTCCGCCAGCTGTGCCCTCTCCGCAGTGCTCTGCATATCCGAAATCATGCCGGATTCCGGTTTATTCTGAATCAGTATGGCACGGAGCACTACCTGTAAGGGCTGTTTTGCCGTATCATCCAGATAAATCAAAGCGTCAAAGTAGCTGTTCCACATACCTACAAACTGCCACAAAGCCAGTACCGCAATGACGGGCGTACATACCGGGAGCAATATCATGAAGAAAAACCGCATCTCGTTTGCCCCGTCCACATCGGCCGCCTCCCGAAGTTCCGAAGGGATGCCCTGATAATACGTCCTTGCAATAATCATGTTCCATACGCTGAAAGCGCCGGGAATCACGATTGCCCATATGGTATTCTTCATCCCCAGATTGTTAATCAGCAAATAGGTAGGTATCAGGCCTCCCCCGAAAAACATGGTAATCACGAAAATCACATTGATGAAGCCTCTTCCCTTAAAATCAGGCCTTGACATGGGATATGCCGCCAAAAGAGTAATAAATACGGAAATCACCGTAAACACCACGGAATAGACAACTGCATTTTTAAACCCGACCCATATCTGTGCGTTAGAGAACACACGCTGGTAAGCCGTAAGCGTCCATTTGCTGAAGTCAAACGTTATTCCCTTATTTTGCAGAGTAATGGGATCCATAAACGAACCTACCACAATATATATCATAGGGATAATGATAGCTATCACAAACAGCCCCAGCAATAGGTAGCCTGTCAATAACAATGTCTTATCCTGCAAGGAATACCTGCTAAATTTTTTCTTTGTCATCCTGCCCCTCCTTTACAGCCCTCTGCCTTCGTTCATCCTTGACACAATCTTATTTACCGTGACCAGAAGGATGACATTGATAACTGTGTTAAACAGACCTACTGCCGTAGAAAAACCGTAATCGCCGTCCAAAAGACCTTTCTTATAAACATAAGTGGCAATGATTTCCGAAGAGCGCATATTCAGGTCTGTCTGCAGTGCATATGCTTTTTCAAAACCCACGCTCATAATATTGCCCGCCTGCATGATAAACTGGATAATGACCACATCCTTGATTGCCGGCCACTCCACCGCCTTAATCTGCTGAAAAATGTTCGCCCCGTCAATAATAGCCGCCTCTTTCAGTTCCGCACTGGCATTTGACAGCGCCGCCGTATACATGATGGAGCCCCAGCCTGCCCCCTGCCAGATGCCGCTGGCAATATAAATCGTCCGGAATGCCTCCGGCATGGTCATGAAGTCAGCGGATGTACCCAGCATCATATTGACAGGCCCCGTAACCGACAGGAGAATTTTCACGATACCGCATAATACGATAACGGAAATAAAGTTCGGCATATAGAGTACCAACTGTATCTTCTGTTTAAGCCTGGTACTTTCCACCCGGTTCAGCAAGAAGGCCAGGATAATCGGAATCGGAAATCCCCACAGCATGCCATAGACACTCAGCTTCAGCGTATTGACCAGATAACTTAAGAAATCCGGCGACGACAGAAAACGCTTGAAGTGGGAAAAGCCTACCCATGGGCTGTTCAAAAGACCCTGAATCGGATTGTAATCCTCAAAGGCAATCAAAATGCCCCCCATGGGAATGTACCTGAATATGATTGTAAGGGCTACGGCAGGCAGCATAAAGATAATGTACAGCTGCCAATGCTGCCGCATGTAAAGAAGCGTACCGGCCAATCCCTTTTTTCCTGCGCCGTCCCTCGGAGGAGACACGGCCTTCACATTTGCTTTCATAGATTTTCTCCTTTCTGATTTCCGCTCTCTGTTTTCTGCTTTTTGTTTTCTGCTTTCTGTTTTCTGCTTTCTGTTTTCTGCTTTCTGTTTTACCTTTCTGCACTTTTGTCTTTTTCTTCCCTACTGTTACATATTATTTGTGCATTTGTAAAACCATATTTTGTTTTTTGTAACTATACAATATCATATCTCTTTTTAACGGTCAATACTTTTATTTTACATTTGTCAAATTTTTTTATTACATTTTTATATTTGCTCAATTTCTTTTAACATTTGTTTACTTTTCCTGAATTGAATAATATATAAATCATCTTTTTATTCCTGCAGGCAACGAGCCAAACAGCCGCACTTGTGCGGATATTCGGTAACTGCCGCGAGAGGCAATATCCATACATCGAAAATGTATTGCGCTCTGCGGCATTGAAAGCTTGCTGCCAGCTTCCTGCATCTTGGTTTCTGACTATGAACGAAACATTTTATTTTTACATTTGACACATTTCAATTTGTGCATTATACTATAAGCAGATGCTAATCAAGCAGGGAAGACTTTCCCTGCTTACCGCGCGGAGTGCATGCAGCAAAGCTGCTGCCGCGCTTCGCGAGCCGACTTATTGCAACAAACGCTGCCGCGCTTCGCGAGTCAGCTTATTGCAACAAACGCTGCCACGCTTCGCGAGTCAGCTTATTGCAACAAACGCTGCCACGCTTCGCGAGTCAGCTTATTGTTTAAAAAATAACGGAGGAATATAAATCTATGGCAGAACGAGTTACTATACAGGATATTGCGGATGCGCTGGGCGTATCCAGAAATACAGTTTCAAAGGCCATCAACAACACAGGCCTTCTGGCCGACGCCACAAGGGAAAGAATTCTGCAGAAAGCAGCAGACATGGGATATAAGCAGTTTTCCTACCTTTCCTTCACCAATCCAAAAAGCAGCAGACCGGAACCCCCTATGGAAAAGAATGATATCGCACTCATCAGCACCGGCTTTATCGGCAGTTCTCATTTTGCTTCTACCATGCTCGATAAATTCCAAAGAGAGATTTCTCTTCTGGGCTACAGCCTGAGCATGCACCAGGTTTGTGAAGATGAACTGGAAGAATTGCAGCTCCCCCTTTCTTATAATAAAGAAAAGACTGCCGGTTTCCTCTGTCTGGAAATGTTCCACCGGGATTATGCTTCCATGCTCTGCGGACTTGGGATTCCTGTCCTTTTTGTAGATTCCCCTGTCATTGTTCCGGGAATCTCCTTCAAGGCAGACTGTCTTTATATGGAAAACCAAAATAATATCTTTGCCCTAATCCGCGAACTGGCCAAACGGGGAAAAAAGAGAATCGGCTTCATCGGGGAATGTATGCACTGCCATTCTTTTTTTGAACGGTACATGGCTTACCGAAATGCTATGCACCTTTTAGGTCTTCCCTGTCTGGAACAGGACTGTATCATCAGCAACCGGACGGATATCAAAAACCCCCAAAGCCATGATTATCAGGAATATCTGGCCAAATGCCTGAACAGGGACGACATGCCGGAAGTTTTCCTATGTGCCAATGACTTTGTGGCTTTGGATACGCTGAAAGTCCTGCGGGATATGGGCGTTTCCGTACCGGACGATATATGGCTCTGTGGGTTTGACGACTCCCCGGAATCCAAAGTTGTGACACCCGCACTTACCACAATCCATATCCACAGCCAAATTATGGGATTCTCCGCAGTGCACCTGCTGATGTCCAGAATGAAACAGCCATCCTTAAATTTTCGGACCATGCACACGGAAACAAGCCTGATTTACAGGGAATCCACCGGCGACTAAAACAAGGAGGAAAATTATGAACAACCTATTAAATCCGGAAGGAAAATTAATGCTTCTTTTTACCAAAATAGCCTACAGCGCATACCTGAACGTCTTATGGCTTATCTTCTGCCTGCCCATAGTGACAGCCGGGGCTTCCACTACCGCATTATTTTATGTAACCTTAAAAATAGCAAAAGATGAAGAAGGCAATATCACCAAATCCTTCTTCCGCGCCTTTTGTCAAAACTTCAAGAAAGCCACCATCATCTGGCTTATCCTTCTGACATTGGGAATCATCTTGGCGCTGGACGGTTACATTTTTTACCATATGCACTCCGAGAATGCCCTCTGGACGCTGGGCACGGCAATCTTTTTCGTTGCCCTGGCTGCCTACGCCATTATCCTGATGTACATATTTCCTCTCCTTGCAAGGTTTGAAAACACGGTAAAGGCTATGTTTTTAAATTCTATCATGCTTGGCATGCGTTTTCTCCTGTGCACCGTGCTTATGGCTGTCATTTATTTTGCCATGGGATTTATCATCATCAATCTTTTTACACCGGCAGTGATTTTCGGCGAAGGACTCTGCGCCCTCCTGTGCTCCCATCTCCTTGCCAATATCCTGCAGCTCTGCGCAGAAAAAGCGGAACTATCCGAAAACGGGCAGTCTATCATTAACAAATGAAATATTAAGAAATAAAATATTAAGAGACGAAATATCCGCAATAAAATTTGCCCGGAAGGAGGCATATGAAAATTTATGAAGCTTACAGAACGCTTTTCCGTAAATCCTGCCCGGATATCCGGAAGGAAAAATCTGGCTGCGCTGCTGAAAGATGACCATCTGGCCACACTGCACGGCAGAAAAAAAGTGCAGCATATCCTGGCCTACTATAAGTTCCCCCTCGTCATCCTCTGCATTCTGCTATATTTTATCGGCTATCACCTTTACGGAAGGCTCACCCATAAGGATGTCCTGCTCTACACCGCCTTAGTGAACGTGACCGCCGGCGAAACCCTGACAGAAAAACTGGAGGGAGATTTCCTTGATTATCTGGAAGCGGATACATCCTCCTGCAAACTGGAACTGTATACCGGGCTTTATCTGACAGATGACGAACTAAGCACTTGGCATGAATATACCTATGCCTCCCGCATGAAAATCCTCGCCGCCATTGAGGGACAGCTGATGGATATCGTCCTCATGAACAAGGAAGCCTTCGATGCCTTTTCCCAGAACGGCTACCTTTATGACCTGGACAGCTTCCTTTCGGCAAATGACCCGGATTTGCATGAAGCCATGAAACATAACCTTGCCGGCAATATCGTCATTCTGGAAGACAATGCGGACGACCTTGTCCTTGACCCGTCCCTTCCCTATCGGGCAGTGACGCAGGAACATTTCTACGGGCTGGATTTATCCGGAACAAAGCTTATCCGGCAGGCCGGTTTTACGGATACCGTTTATCTGGAGGTAATTGCAAATACACCACGAACGGAAACGGTAGTTGAATATATCAGATGGTTCACTGACACCCCCGGGAGGGTGCCTTGCCGGCTTGACACTATAATATCACAATCCCCCCAAGAACGATTCGGATAAACCACATCCAAATCCCTAACCGCCCCTCTTATAAAATATGACTTAACCTCCACGCTCTGAGCCAGCACATCGTTCCCTTCCACCACGGCCCACTGCATAAACTGCGCCGCCGCCCCTGCAGTAATCGCCACGGCCACACTGGAACCGCTCTTATTTCCCAACGCCGTAGGCACATCCACGCCCGGTGCCGCGAAATCAGGTTTCACGGTGCCGTCCCGCCCGAACCCTCTGCTGGAGTCGATATAGAAACTATTATTTCCCGCATCATAGGCCGAAGGCGTAATGACGCTTCTTGCCACGGAAGGCTCCGTCAACGTGGTGTATGGGGAAGACCGCAGGAAATAAGTGTCGGATTTCATAAACTGGGAAATAGGAAGCCACATATTAAATGCCCCATAGTCAATATCCCCCTGCACTGCAATATGGAAGGTCCATACGCCTGCCGTGGGCAGCGTAAACCGCAGCACTACCAACTCGTCCCCCGACCCCTGTTCCACCAGCACATGGTCTATAGTAATCCGCGTCCTTGAATATACAAAGGAAAAGTTCCTTGTCTCCCGGCTTCTGAAATCCACGGTAGGAATCGTCTCACCGCCCGGCGACCGTATGGAAATGCTCATAATATTTGGCCGCTCTCCCCACAGTTCCATCACAAACCCCGGCTCGTTTTCCCCCACACGCATCTCTACGGACTGCTCCATGGTGGCGGCGCTCATGGCAAAAAGACTGCTGTAATGATGACCTGTATTCCCTTCATTGCCCGCCGGAATTATAACTACCCGGTTTCTCTTTTCCGCTATCCGGCTTAAATAACGGGAAAGAACGGAGTTTCCGGCATGGTCTCCCCAGTTCGTCCCCATTGCAATACAGATAATTACGGGGCGTTTCCCTACCCTTGCCAATTCATCCAGATATTTCACCGCCATGCCGATATCCGTATCGCAATAGGCCGGAACCCCGTCGGGAATCATATAGTAGTCCCGCAGATACTGCTTCCCTTCCCTGCACTTTACCATGACAATATCCGCGTCCGGGGCGGCTCCTTGGAAAATTGACCCTGCCTCCGTATTTTTCCCCGCTGCCGCACTGGCCATGGCCGTCCCGTGTCCGTCCTCATCGGTGGACGGCACCACCGATAAAGGATCCTCACTCTGCAGTGCCAGATTAATCTGTTCATTGGTATATTCCGTGCCGAAGCAGAATCCCTCCGGCGGAGTGCCGTCCTGAATCGTCTGATCCCATATGGAAAAAATCCTGGACGTACCGTCTTCTCTCCGAAATACATCCATGCTATAGCGGATTCCCTCTCCTGTCAAGTGTCTGCAATAACTTTTTTTACCTTTTTTTCAAGGTTTTTCCGCTTTCAGACTCCATTTTCCTGCCTGCTGTTAAGCCATTGCCTTAAAATAAAATTGTCCAAGTAAAATTACTGCAAAAGAGCATACTACTTTATTCTTTTTAAATCCTTCTTCCGCCTGCAGCCCTTCCCTGAACAAATCCATCATTTCCGGGAGTGCCCTGATCTTCCTTCTGACAGTACCTTTTACTGATTTTTCGTCCTGCCCCTTCTTGGCAAAATCAAAATCCTGCTCCGATAAGGAACCGTCAACGCATTTATCGAAAAAAGCCTGTGCGCTTATTTTTGAATGCACCCCTGTTAAATGCTGGAAATTATCTTTCTCCGCATTGATTATGTAATATTTCCTTTTTGCAAATGCCTCTGAACAGATAAGGTATTCATAATCTACATAAATCTCTTTGTACCTTTTCGCTTCCTTTATGGCTTCCTGCCGGATACGTTCCTTAAAGCTTTCCCCCGCCCTCATTGCTCCTTCGTAACAGCCACTGCCGCGCTTCATTTGCCGGCTTATTGTATGGAAAAAGGATGACCGCAGCCATCCTTTTCTCCGATTTTTAACAGTTTTCTCTGCAATGGGAATGAGTTTTAGGTCTTCATCCCGACCGCTGGGAACGGATTTAAAGTCGCCGTCCCGACTATATTGTCTTTTGTTCCTGCTTTTAGTATACATTGCCTGGTGGGAAAAGTCAATCTGCTGTATTTTTCTGTTTTTTATAAATTTTTTACAGATTTTAGTCATTCTTCCACCGGATTTCCATATGCTGTTCATCATAGGCTTCAATCTTTTCAATATACCTCCCTACCATCTCTTTAGACAGCTCCGCAAACTGCTCTCTGGAATATCCTTCCACACTACGCTCCATAACGGAATACTCCGTCTCCACTTTCCCAAGCCTGCCCTCCAAATCTGCCATCTCTTCTTCTATTGATTGTACCACTGATCCGTCAGATTGGAAACTCCCGGCCTTCCCGCTGGCATAATTCTGGTACGCTTCAAACTTCTGCTGTTCTGCCTTTTCCGCCATTGCCGACAGGCGCCTTTTTTTCTCTTTTAATTTCCGGATCTCCTGCCCCAGCCTCTCTGCCGCTTCCATGCGGAGCTTTTCCAGTTCCCCCTCCGCTTCCAGCTTATCCTGCATCATCAGGAGGACATACTGTTCCGCAAACATGGCGTTTACCATCCGGACACAGTCCTTCCTGTTATTGGAATAGCGGTGGGAACAGGTAAAGTATGGGTTCAGCCCTCTGCGGTACTGCAGGTTCTTCTTACAGCAGCCGCACACCAGCTTCCCCACAAGCGGGTGCGTCCCGTGGTACTGCGGCGGCCTTTTCTTCCCCCTGCCCTCCTGTACCTTATCAAAGACTTCCTTATTAATAACAGGTTCATGGTGTCCATAAGTGACCAGCCATTCTTCACGGGGCTTTATGTGGTTTTTCCCGCCCACAAAATCCTTCTCATATTTTTTCTGCACGATATTCCCGATATAGATTTCATTCCGGAGTATCTGGCATATGGTGCTCCCGCTCCACAGGAATCTTCCCCCTTTGGGAATCCGGCTTGTCTTCCCCTTTTCAATTTTAAATTCAACCGGCGTCTTTACCCCGGTTTCATTGAACAGCCTTGCAATCTCCACGGACGTGCGCCCTTCCAGCGTCAGGGAGAAAATCTTCCTGACAACCTCCGCTTCATCTTCCGCGATTAACAGCGCATGCCTGTCCTCCGGGTCTTTTTCATAGCCGAAGGGGCTGTTTGCACTTACATACTGCCCCTTTTCCTTCCTGATGGCAAGGGAGGAACGGACCTTGCCCGACAAATCCCTGCTGTATAAGTCATAAAGCAGGTTTTTAAAATTTACGTCCATATCCGCAATGCCGCCCTGGATGCCGGCGCTGTCATACCCGTCATTGACAGAGATAAAACGGATGCCAAGGAATGGGAAAATCTGTTCCAGGTAAGCGCCAAGCTCAATATAATCCCTTGCAAACCTTGAAAAATCCTTCACAATGACGCAGTTGATTTCACCATTTCTTATCCTTTCCAGCATTTCCTGCATGCCCGGACGGTCAAAATTGGTGCCTGTATAACCGTCATCACAGAACTCAATTACCTCATAGTCTGCAAAATTTTCCTCTATATATCTTTTTAATAGAATACGCTGCATGGCGATACTGTTGCTTTCCTCTTTCCGGCCAGCAGCTTCGTCTTTCATATCTTCCTTGGACAGGCGGAGATAGATTGCGATCAGGTATTTCTTCATGTTTTAAATCCCCTCCCTTCCTGCCAGCAGTTCACTTTTCCCAAAAGCAAAAACCACCTTAACCCTGTGCTCCGGGTAAACCTCTATCCGGCGGATCAGCGTCCTTACAATCTCCGCAGTCAGCTCCCCCTTCCCGCTGCCTTTCATCAGGGTGCGCAGGAAATGGTTCCTCCCGGCTGTTTCGGAATCTATCCGCCGGAGCTTCCCTGCAATCCCCCTGCTCTCTTCCTGTATGGAAGCGGCATTTTTATCGTTTTCCTCCTTCGCCCTCTTAAAGCTTTCCCCGTCCATCTCGCCCATGCGGTATTTCAGGTACTGTTCGCTCCCAAGCTGCCTGAGCCCGTCAAGCTTCTTTTCAAGCATGGCAAGCCGGGCATTCCACTCTTCTTTTAACCTTTCCGTTTCCCGGCCGTTCATCTCCACAAGTTCCTTTGGGCGCATCCCGGACAGGGTAAATTCCTGCCGTATTACTTCTTTTACAATACTGGTGAGGATATTCAGGGTTATGCTTTTCCCTGCGCACTTAAGGCTGTCTATCCTCCCGGAATTGGGGCATTTATAACTGTATGTCCTGACCCGGTCCTTTGAACTGAACTCTTTCACCGCCGAGACCCTCTTCATCTTTGCGCCGCAGTCACCGCAGTAAAGGATGCCTACAAAGATATCCTCCTCTACAGGGGACGCTTTTAAAAAGCCGTCCCTGTTACAGTATCTGGAAGATTCCTCAAACTTCTCTGCCGCCGCAAAGAAGGTATCTTCGCTGACAATGGCTTCATGGGTGTGTTCCTTTACCGACCAGTCGCCGGGATCAACTTCATGCCGCCTGCGCCTCATATAATCTTTCCCACAGGTGCGCCCTTGGACAAGGCAGCCTGTGTATACCGGGTTTTTCAGCATCATTTTGACCGTCGCCCTGGACCACTGCTCCAGTTTTCCTTCCTCATGGCAGTAAACCTGCCCCGTTTTATGGTACTGCTCCGGCCTGACGATCTTATTTTCATAAAGCCACACAGCAATCTCCTTCATGTTTTTTCCGGAGAGGAATAATGCAAACATCTTCCTCACAATATCCGCAGTAACCTCATCAATAAAAAGGCACTTCTTATCCCCGATCCATTCCGCACGGTACCCATAAGGAGGTACGCCGCCCGTATAGCTGCCCTGCTCCCACTTTGCCTTCCGGCTGGCTTTTACCTTCACCGCAATATCCCGCGCATACATTTCGTTTACCAGATTTTTAAGGTTTATACCCATATCCTCATTCTGGCCGGATATGCCCATGCTGTCGAAATTATCGGTAACGGCGATAAAGCGCACACCCATGAAAGGGAATATCTTCCCGATATAATTCCCCGTCTCGATATGGTTCCTGCCGAACCTTGACAAATCTTTTACAACGATACAGTCAATTTTGCGCGTCCTTACATCCCGCATCATGCGCTCAAACCCGTCCCTCTCAAAATTGGTCCCGGTCTTTCCTATGTCCGTATAGGTATCATACAGCTCCATATCCGGCTGCCGCCCGATAAAATCCCTGGCAATCTCCACCTGTGTCTCTATGGACTCATTTTTCCTTTCCCCGGAATCTACGGAAAGCCTTGCATAAATGCCTGTGGAATAAACCTTTTCCGGCAGCTTTTTTGTTTCCTGCTTCTTTTTGGAAGTCCTTGCCATTTAAACTGCGGCCCCCTTTCCGCCTTCCGCTTTGGATGCGGCATATTCCTGTAATGCCAGCATTTTATGGAATTCCTCTTCCCATCGGAACTTGACGTAGACCTTTTTACCCTCGAATACCTCAATCCGGCTGATAAAACATAATAAGGTGTCGCGGTCAAGCTCCGTCAGCTTCATAGCTTCCCTGAACCGTTCCAGCTTCACACCGGACGCCACGCCGTTTCGGAACAATTTTTTAATCATTTCCTCCTGCTTCTGCAGGGTGCTTTCCGTCTCTTCATATTTTTTTTCATAAATGGCACGGAAGTTCCTAAAATCTTCCTCCGTGATCAGCCCCGTTTTCAAATCCTCATGCAGCCCTGCCCGCAGTTCCAGATACTTCTCCTGCTCCTTACGGAGCCTTTCCATTTCTTTGTCGAACCGGGCAACCTCCTCAAAATCCACTTCCATATCCCGGATATGCTCTGACTGGCTGCATAAATCCAGAAAGACGGACAGGTGCGCCTGCAGCGTCTGGAATACCACCGCTTTCAGCTCTTCCTCCGGGATGCTGTGCCTTGTGCAGCCCTGCCCCCTATTCCTTGTGGGGCAGATAAAATAAACCTTCGATACACCCTTATAGCGGTTCACCCTCCGGTACATGGGCTCCTTACAGTCCCCGCAGAATAACAGCCCTGAGAAGAAATGGGAGCAGGTTCCGTCCGCCTTTGCCCGGGTGTCAACTTTAAGGAGCTCCTGCACAATCTCAAAATCCTCGCGGGAAACAATGGCTTCATGGGTTCCTTCCACGCGGACCCACTCCTCCTCCGGCTTTGCCACCAGCTTCTTTACCTTATAGTTGACCTTCCCGCTTTTCCCCTGCACCATCACTCCGGTGTACATTTCGTTTGTCAGTATCCGATTTACCGCCACAGCCGACCATTTCGCCGTTGTCCCCGTCCGGAAGCTGGTGGAATACTTCTCCCCAAGGGATTTCTTGTATTCCATGGGGGAAAGCACCCCCAGAGCGTCAAGCCTTTGTGCAATGGCCTGTGCGCTCATACCGCCTAACTTCCATGAAAATATGTTCCTGACAATCTGTGCCGCATATTCATCCGGGCAGAGCCTGTTTTTATCCTCCGCCGACTTCCGGTACCCATAGACTGCAAAGGAGCCTATGAATTTCCCCTGTTCTCTTTTGGCCTTCTGGCTGCTCTTTACCTTCTGGGAAATATCCCGGCAGTAGGAATCGTTAATGAAATTCTTCACCGGGACCACAAGGGATTTCGTGCTGCTGTCCGCACTCCGGCTGTCAAAGTTGTCTGTCAGCGCAATGAAGCGCACGTGAAAAGCCGGGAAGGTCTTCTGAATCAACCGCCCGGCTTCAATATAGTCTCGTCCTAACCTGGACAAATCTTTTACAATCACACAGTTCACATTCCCCGCTTCAATGTCGGCCATCATCCTTTTGAACTCGGGCCGGTCAAAATTGGCCCCGGAATACCCGTCGTCCACGTAGATGTCAAACAGCTCCATGTCCTCCTGTTCCCTGACATAGGTACGCGCCATCTCCCTCTGAGAGCTTATGCTGTTGCTTTCCGATTTCGTGCCGCTGTCTATATCTTCCCTCGACAGGCGAAGATAAATAGCGGCAGAATAAATAGTATGTTCTTTCATTCCACGTATCTCCTAACTTCATTATGTTTCCGTCAGCAAAACCTGTCCTACGAGGTTCACAGTTTTTAACAAAGTCAGGATTCCGTCGATTTCTGTCCTTTTTATAGATTACCACAGTTCCTGACGCCTGTAAAGGCTTTTGCTAATACTTTATCTCGGCAACTTTTCTGATATACTGCTTCATCCTGTCATTTAGCGTCCCGGCCTGGTCCGAGTAGCCGATCTTGACCACATATTCCCCCACCCTCACAAGGAAAGGGTTCCCCACCTTCCGCACATAATCTTCCACCCTTGCCGGAACCGGCTTCTTCATGTCAATCTCTATCCCGCTGATATCCACAAGGGTATCCGGGTCAGCCTCCCTTAAGTCCGCCTGCTCCATCTTCTGTAGTTCTTCCTTAGATAAATACATACCAAACCCTCCAGCATTACATTACATTATATTTCACACAAAGTATGTCCTATTCCCCAATGTATACTCCGTAGCTTGCTGCGGGGTATTTTCCTGAGAACCAGCATCAATGTGACTTCGTCACAGAATCAAACAGTTTCTCCCTGTATCATAAAGAAAAACAAAAGGAGTTTTACCATGGCAAAAAAGAAAGCGGCTGTCAGCATCCGGGAATGCGTTGCCTGCGGATGCTGTATAAAAGTCTGTCCACGAAACGCAATCACCGTCCCAGACGGCATCCATGCGGTCATCAACAGGGAATTATGTGTCGGATGCGGGAAATGTGTAAAGGAATGCCCCGCAAGTATTATCTCATTGGAGGTGACTGAAGAATGAAAGGAAAAAAGAAATGGTATGATTACCTTTGGATTGCCTCACTGGCCTACCTGATTCTTGGATTTTTTAATATCCTCTTCGCATGGCTGGGGCTTCTCTGCTTTTTTATCCCCCTTGCCATAGCAGTTGTAAAAGGCAATAAGGCATACTGCAACAAATATTGCGGCAGGGGTCAGCTATTTTCCCTGGTCGGCGGCAGGTTCGGGCTGTCACGGAAAAAGGATATCCCCGGCTGGATGAGATCCGGTTATTTCCGATATGGATTTTTGATATTCTTCTTTGCAATGTTCTTCCTTATGCTGTGGAACACATGGCTGGTTTTCGCCGGGGAAAAAAATCTTAGTGCCGTAGTAACGCTGCTATGGACATTCAAGCTCCCATGGCATTGGGCTTATCATGGAACCCTCTTCTCTGACGGTGTCGCCCAGTTCGCTTTCGGCTTCTACAGCATGATGCTCACCTCCACCGTACTGGGATTTTTGACCATGGTCTTATTCAAACCCCGCTCCTGGTGCGTATACTGCCCCATGGGAACAATGACGCAGCTTATATGCAGAGCAAAAAACGTGACTACGTCACAGAAACAGTAAGCGGGATATAATACACTGCTAACAGATAAAAAGAAACACCCTTCGGGTGTACCTCAATGCGCCAAAAGCAGCGCAGGAATAAAGAAAGGAAGGTACTGATTATGTCCATAATCCATGTAAACAAAGACAACTTCGATTCTGTAAAAACCAGCGAAAAGCCTGTACTCCTGGATTTCTACGCCGACTGGTGCGGCCCCTGCCGCATGATATCCCCCATAGTGGAAGAAATCGCAGCGGAAAACCCGCAGTACCTGATAGGCAAGATCAACGTAAATAAAGAACCGGAACTGGCACAGAAATTCCATGTCATGAGCATCCCCACACTGGCTGTGATCAAAAACGGAAATGTCATAAGCCAGTCGGCAGGCGCGAGACCGAAAGCAGATATCCTCGCCATGCTAAAGGGCTAGATCACGGAGGCGCTTTTTGTCAAGGATTGTAACGCCGCCCCTGGAAACCTCCACAATCCCCTCACCGGCAAAATATTTCAGCATCCGGGATACCACTTCACGGGCAGAACCCATATACCGGGCAATCTGCCCGTGCGTCAGAGCAATGGTATCCGAACCGGTCCTTGCTGATTCATCCGAAAGGAAGATTGCCAGACGTTTATCCATGCTCATAAACAAAACCTGCTGCATCACCCACATCACATCCGAAAAACGGCTGACCGCAGTTTCCAGCGCAAATATGCGGATGTCCGGATTCCGCCGAGATACTGCCGCAAAAGCAGGCCCGCTGACCACACAGCACTGGCTGTCCTCCTCCGCGTCTACGAATACATCAAACGTGATGGCATCCAGTACGCAGGAAGCAGACAGCATACACAGGTCGCCTCTGTGCAGACGGTAAAGCGTAATTTCCTTTCCCTCATCCGACATCATATAAAGACGCAGACTCCCGGAACAGACGAAGATTACGCCGGAACATTCTTCGCCGTTGTGGATATTCTTTCCCTTCGGATAAGTAAGCATATGAGAATTCTGACAGATGTACTCCCTGTCTGCATCGGATATTTTCTCCCAAAAAGGGAAATTTTTTTATAAATATTTTCACATTTTGTTTCCATTCTCTCATCTTCTTCCACACAGATTAACGCAGAATAGCATCATAAATCCTTTTGTCATAATCCTGAAACACATTAAAAACCACTTTTTGAATATCTGAACCTTCCAGACACTTCCGGACTGTCCTGACAGCAATCTCTGCCGCCCGTTCGTTGGGGAAACAGAATACCCCCGTCGAAATACAGCAGAATGCAATGCTCCTGATTCCATTGGCTTCTGCCAGTTCCATGCATTCATTCCTAAGCTGCAGCCCCGCCGCTGAATGAATGGCATTGTCGATACAGGCATGGCACGGAATGTTCACTGTCCGCACATCAACCGATGCCAGTTCCCTTAATTCCTCTGATGTAACCCCTGCCACTGCCGCGAGTCCCATGGCACAACCATCTCCCTTTTACGTTAACACACTTCTCTTCACACTTCTATCTTATTCCTGCATTTGATTGTCCTATGCCTGCACATACCCTATGCTACAGACAGGCGAAGGATTTACACCTTTGCACCTGAAATTACTTCACATAAAACTTATCTTTCTGTTCATTCTTCCCAGCCAGACTGCAATGCGGATATTTCCTAACAGGTCAGCAGAATTTAACGTCCATTATGTCATTAAATCTAACCCCGCCGCCATACATTCCAGCATATGTACCATAAAAAGTGCCTGCTTCTCCGTACTGTCCATGAGAATTTTCTGGACTTTTTCCGCACATTCCCCTTTCACAGTCCTTGTCTCGCTCCTTATGATGATATGCACCCAGGATGCCCATCATCCTCTCATATGCCTGTATTCCCGGCTGCCTGGTACCTGCCTCGATCTTCTTTAAATGGGATTCGCTGATACCCGCAGCTTCCGCAAGTTCCTTCCTGCTCATCCCACATGCCCCACATAGTTTCCCTATTGTCTTGCCTAAATGAATGCCTTCTGCTCATATCATTTTGTACCTCCTGACTGGTGTGCTTATTATAAAGTTATCTTTCCCGTTTGCATAGTGACTGGTTGTGTCCTTTTTTTCCGATTTGGGCAGTTCAAGCCTTTCCACCATTTTCTTCCTTTTTCCACTGCATTTTCAGCCTTTTCCGGCATGGTTCGTTTTCTTTCATCACGAAACACTTTTTGCTGTCGAAATGTTTTTGTTCTGATAAACACTCTTTATATCTGCTATTCCCTTCCCAATTGCATTTATGCCATATCACGGACTCTTCAACCACAAAAAATCTCTTTCTGACAAGTTCCTTACAACTTGAACTTATCAGAAAGAGATTGGCTCACAATATCCTGCTATGCTTAAACTCTACAAAGACTATGTGTTTGCCGCCTTAATCCACGCAGTTTTTTCTTCGTCCCCCACCGAAGCGAAACGCACATAACTGCCGTCTGAAAAATGTCTTGTCACCTCTGCTTTCACATTATCGCCGCCATCAAACTCTGCTTCTTTAAATGGAACATAGCACAGAACTTCCCTGCCTTTCCACGTCACTTCCAGCTTCTTTCCAATCCTATCATAATGATAAGCCTTCAATTCCCCGTCTGTTTCCGCCGGATAGGCACGTTTCAAGGCACTGAAGTTTCCATCCGTTTCCATCCCCGGCAGGTACTGCCAATAAGCGGAACTCCAAAGATACCTTTCCAGAATCCCATTCATATCTTCTATCAGCTTCCCCGTAAACTCTCTGCTCGGAAAAGCACCCCACTCGCCTACGATAACCGGCATGTTTAAGCGTTCCTGCGCAGCACGCTTATCCGCAAAGAGGGCATATACATTCTCCTGGCTGAAGTTTTCGTATTGATCACTGTCAACCACCGAATCATACCCGTGGGGCGCATAAATCTGCTGTGTTTCCGGTTCTTTGTCCACGTCCCTGACGCGGCTAATCCCTGTCTTAAAATTCGCACTGCAATAGATATTCCCGCCCGTTACAAGCGCAATATCCGTATATTGGCGGATTGCGTCATTCATCTTCTGGTAAAAAGGCATTAGGGTATCTTTATCAAATTCCATAAAAGCCTGATTGACAATTTCCGTCATATAAGCCGTGCTTTCCGGCGTGATTCCCTGCATGGCGGCAAAATCAAATTCCGGGAATTTCTCTTTGGTCTTCCTACCCGCAATCCCAAAGGTATTCCTCGCAAGGCTGCCCATAAAAGGTTCGTTCATAGGTTCATACCCAATCACATTATTATGCCCGTCTAACTTCTTTGCGATATATTCCCACGTTGCGGCATAGTGATCCATTAATCCGATACCGTCTTCTGCCGGGTCGTTTTTCCAGAAATGATCCGCCGCGTTGATGATAGCCTCACTCCTTAAATATGCGTCAAACCACATGGCGCAGTCCGTGGGATGCTCTGCCCCGTCTGTGAGGGTCGCCCACTTTGGCGCACCGTCTCCGTATAGCACCGACCACAGATCCTGATGCATATCCACCAGAACGTAAAGATTCTCCCTTTCCGCGTCCGAAATCACACAGCTGATCTTTTCCAGATAACCATCGTCATAAACACCCGGCCGGGGTTCTACGGCATCCCAGAAAATTCCCAGACGGACCAGATTAAATCCGCTCTCTGCAAACCACGCAAATACCCTCTCATGCTCCGGCCACAGATATCCCATCTCCTTTTCCTTACAGACAAAGTTGATTCCCTGCAAAAGCACCTGCCTGCCGGACTCATTTACAAACAGATCCCCTGATACTTTAATTCTTTCCATCTATACTTCCTCCTGTGCATTCAGTGTCTTTACAATCGCCTCAAACAGCGGTTTCGCCTCCGGCGCTGCCCCCAAAAGCTCCGAGAGCGTCATAGAAAAGGCATACTCAACCATCGGATTATTCAGCATCTGGGGCGCTGCCTGTTTTATCATCTCGATTGCCTGCGGCTGTTCCCAGATTTCTCCCAGATTACTGTCCATACTGTACCGCTCACTCTTAAGGCAGGTATCCGTTTCATAGGTATACTCATGGATGCCCGAGCCGACTTCCAGCGCGCCCTCCCGTTCCGGCAGATAAATCAGCGCAGTTGTGTTGGGCGGTACCTGCACTCTGATATGGATCTTTTTATCACGGCAGCTCCAGAATGAAACAATCTTCCCGTAAGGGGATTCCAGGGAACATTCCGCCTCCTCGATGCCCTTCACGAACATTCGCACCCGTATCTTCCTGCCATAAACTGACACAGATCCCTCCTCTGCCGTGCAGACCCCGTTGTAAACCCTCCGCCGTGGATATAAAACACTGTATATCTGCTCTTTTTATCTTTCACTGTCCGTTCTGCATGAATCCCGTCCAATGAAATTTCCGTAGTCCGCACCCCTTTCGGCGATTTTGGAATCCTTCTCTCATTCTGCCTGCGTTCCCCCTCGTAATCATGCTCACGCCTTACGCTGGAATTCCTTGCCGCAAAAAACAAAAGATTCATAAGCCTTGCTTTGAAACTTGGATTTTTCTTTGCTTTTTTTGAAGCTTTCCTCTCCATACCACCTCTCCTTCCTGATCAGATTCCTGTTTAGTCCCTTTCATCTTTTACACATCATATTTCTTTCAAAGCAATATGTATTGTAAATTCAAATATAATATTGTAATTTCACGAATTATATTTTAAGATTTGTCTAGACAGGTTCTGCTGTTTATTCCTGAATATTTGAAACGGAGGGTATCCCCATGATCACAGATATCATTGATTTCTGCCAGCAGTTTTACGCTTCCACCTTTATCCCGATCTTATATTTCCATTGGCCTCATGAGATACAATGGTCATGCCCGTCCGTATTAAAAGAAATGAGCACCCAGAATACCGTTATGGAAGAGAAGATCAAATTCCATAAAAATCCGGATTACTTTATCACGGATTCCTATACCTATTTCGGCTTCGTCAATATTGACGCTTCCCCTTCCAAAATGGACTTTATCATTCTTGGCCCCGTCTACAGCACGCCCTTATCAGAGGAAACCATCCGCAGCTTTCTCCGTGAGTGCAGGCTTGCAGGCGAAAACGCGGAAGAAATGAGAAACGTTCTCTTAAACAGCCCCAACATTACATTCCACCAGTTCTTAAGTATGATTTCCTTTATACAATTGTGTATCAACGGTGAAAAAACAGACATTGAAAGCCACTTTTCCACCCGCATGAATGCCTCTGTGCAGGACACGATTTCCAGACGATATTCCAGCAGGCTTTATGACAACCGTGAAAATGCCGAATACCACAACACCTGGGAATTTGAGCAGACGCTGATGGACTGTATTTCCCATGGCGATATTCCAAGGCTCCAAAAAACAATCCAGTCACAACAGAAAGAATTTCCCATTAAATCCGGTATCCTGTCCCACAACGTCCTCCAGCATACCCGCAACCTCTTTATTGTCACGGTCACACTCGCCACCAGAGCTGCCGTATCGGGTGGACTGGATACGCAGCAGGCTTACCAGCTCAGCGACCTCTATATCCGGGAATGCGAAAACACGCAAAGCGTGGATTCATTTGAGTCTCTGACTTACACGATGCTGGTCGACTTTACCACCCGGGTCGGGAACCGGAAGCTGCCGATTGAAGGAATGTCAAAAGAAGTGTTCCAGTGTGTACAGTATATTTCCCGGCGGCCCAATGTACCTGTCACCGTAGATGATGTTGCCGCTTTCATTGGAAAGAGCCGTTCCTATATCACCCGAAAATTCAAACAGGAACTGGGGTTTGACATCAGCAGCTTTATCATGCGCTGTAAACTGGAAGAAGCAAAGAGCCTGCTGACCTTCACGGACAAGCCGTTAAGTGAAATCAGCAGCTATCTTTGCTTCTCCAGCCAGAGCTATTTTCAAAATGTCTTTAAGAAGAAGTATGGAATGACACCTCTCCAATACCGGAATCGTAATATCGAGCTTTAAAATTCATACTCCCCGGACAGTAATGTTTTCCGCCTCTCACCTGGCAGGCAGACCTCCGCCGTTGTATGCAGGATTCAGCCAGATTTTTGAAAGCATGAATTAAACAGCCGTATTGGGAATTACTGATATGGAATATCAAAAACCAGTTCACTATACAAACAGCGTGATTTTGGATATAATATAACCTAACAGCATAAAATACATAAAAGAAAGGGGCAGTTTATTATGTTAGCGGCAGTAAAGGGATATTATAATGGCAGCCATATCGTAATCAATGAAGACATCAGCCTGAGTGCCGGGCAGGAAGTCATTGTGACTATTCTGGACACGCAAAGCGTACCCAAAAAGAAAACAGACCTGAAAAAATACATGGGAAGAGGCGAGAAAATGTTCCATTCCGATGCACAGGATTATGTAAGGGAGATGCGGGACAGTGACAGAATATAAGAAAATCTTTTTAGACACCATTCCTATTATTTATTTCCTTGATGCAGATATTAATTATGCAGAAAAAGTAGAGCAGCTTTTTGAAGAATTTATAGAAAAGAAGTGCCCATGGCAACATCTACAATCACCTGTACGGAATACCTGACCTATCCATACAGGACAGGGAACACGGATAAAATAAATGTTTTCTTTGAGTTTTTAACAGACTGCAATGTGCAGATACATCCGATTGATATCAGCATAGCAAAAAAAGCTGCACAGATACGCGCCTGATATAAGGATTTTAAAACCATGGACTGTCTGCAGCTTGCCACTGCCTGTTTACAGCAATGCGACCTGTTCCTCACAAATGACAAGCAGTTACGTCAGTTTGATGAGTTAAAATGTATGGTTATTGATGATTTAAAATGATATTATAGCAGGCTTAAAAACTATATTAATGCTGTGAAAACTTTATAAGCTCTCCAGGTTCTCAGGGCGCCGCCCTGAGAACCTGCAAGGGATCGGTTCCCTGACCCTTTTGCCGGGCGCTGTCCGAACCCGTCCTCGCCGGAAGCAAGAAAAGGAGCAGCAGCCCCTTTTCTGTCAAAAAGGATAATCCGTGAACCTTTTGTCAAGAGACTTTCGCGGCATTTCCCAGCTTTTTCTGGTAACGCTCCTTACGCTCTGACCGGTACCATTCCAGATAAATTTCCCGGTTCACTTCCACCAGCGTACCGTCACCTAATCGGATAACATATTTTTCCCGTTCTTTCGGTTTCTTCCCTCTCATACAGCCGCTGTCTCCCTTTCTGCATGGTTCAGGGAATAATATTTTTTCCGCAGTCTCCGGGCTGCCTGTGACAATATCGCAGATACTGCCGGGCTGCTGATTCCAAGTTCCTTTGCCGGTTCTTTCCACAATAAGCTTTCCGTCCTCTCTTCCGGGCAAAGAAACAGGACTGCATCGGCCGGTAAATCAAAAGCCAATCCAGTCCAATATAGAATACTTTTACATGGAAAATAACATTTCCTTTAACGAACCGCCTTGTGTTACGTTATTGCAAACCGCTATTTCCCCTTAGATTTTTTAATAAAACAGGCCTGTCCTACCGCCAAATCTTTTGCCTGAAAGGCACTTTTTCGTAGGACTAAATCAGCGGAACCCCTTGTGTTTACTTTGGTTTCACTAACTTAACAACATAATAACACGCTCCCCGGTATCCACAAACCCTATGATAACCCCTTTTCCGGTGAGTGACAGAGGTGGACGCTGCACTTGCAGCACACCGGTCCGTGACAGGCTCATCGTGTCAAACCCGCCTACCCTGCCGTCCTCATCCTGCATCAGCCCATATAGCTTGGGAATGGAATTATAAGTATACTGGCTCACATTGATGGGCTGCATCCCAACGCGCCGGAAATAAAGGATTGCAAATTGCTCATCCAGTTTAAACGTACAATAATCCATTCCCGTCAAATCATCTTTAGTCAATATGAAATCTACCAATGCCTCCGCATAGTCATTGGAAAGTGTCTGTTCCCTACAGGCCATAAATTACCCACATATATTTTTTCATATTATATGCCCTGTTCTTCCATAACGTTCAGTTCCTCCGCCTGCACCGGCTGCCCGCTTTCCCAGCGTCATTTTCCGTCGCCTGCCGCAGGCTTGATTTCTGCCGCGCCGGCTGCCGTATCTTCCGTCAGCCCCTGACGGTAAATACCACTTCTGCCGCACCCGCATTTTCTCCTGTGGCTGCCACCGCATCCAAGCCGCTTACCAGAATATTCTTCCCGTCTATCCGGTTATCCACCCGGTATGCTATGTTCCCGTCCGGATTTCCGCCGGAATTGCCGCCCCATTCGCTGCCGTTCCAAGGCCGATTTATATCAATGTCCTATCCTTCTATAACGTTCAGATTTTCCGCCGCCTCCAGGCTGTTGCTGCGTATGTCGATAATCGGGCCTCCGGTATTTTCAATATATTCTCTGGTAATCGTCACTTTGCCGATATTGTCGTCCTTCGGAATCTCGTACATAATATCCAGCATAAATTCCTCAATAATTGCCCGCAGCGCCCTTGCCCCCGTATCCTTTTCCATGGCCTTGTCCGCAATGGCTTCCAACGCACCCTCATCAAACTCCAGCTTTACTTCATCCAGTTCCAGCAGCTTCTGATACTGCTTCAATATGGCATTCTTCGGCTCCCTCAGAATCTTTACCAGCATCTCCTTGGTCAGCCCGTCCAACGTGCAGATAATAGGAAGCCGCCCCAAAAACTCGGGAATCATGCCGAATTTCCTGATATCCTCCACGGCTACCTTGCTTAGGATATTCTTTTCCTTATCATACTTATCCTTCAGATCCGCGCCATACCCTATGGATGTTCCCTTATTCAGCCTCTGCTTGATGATTTCCTCCAAATCGGGAAACGCACCGCCGCAGATAAATAAGATATTTTTCGTATTAATGGTAGTCAGCGGAACCATTGCATTTTTACTGTTGGCTCCTACAGGCACTTCTATCTCCGCCCCTTCCAGAAGCTTCAGCATCCCCTGCTGCACCGATTCCCCGCTCACATCCCTGGAATTGGCATTTCTTTTTTTCGCAATCTTATCTATCTCGTCAATGAAAACAATACCCCTTTCCGCTTTCTCCGCATCATTTTCCGCTGCAGCCAGCAGCTTGGAAACCACGCTCTCGATATCGTCGCCTATATAGCCCGCCTCTGTCAGCGACGTGGCATCCGCAATGGCAAGCGGCACATCCAACAGCCGTGCCAGCGTCTTTACCAAATAAGTCTTGCCGCTTCCGGTAGGCCCTATCATCAGAATATTGGATTTCTCGATTTCAATTTCATCCATTGTTCCCGTAGCCACGCGCTTATAATGATTATAGACCGCAACGGAAATGATTTTCTTGGCCTTTTCCTGCCCCACTACATACTCATCCAGCTGTGCCTTGATTTTATGGGGCGCAGGGATATTCCGGATATCCAGAGCCGGCTCGGCCTTTTCCTTCGGCTTCTTTCTTTTCAGCCTCTGCTTATTGGGGATTCCCCCCTCTCCCTGCAAATCCGACAGATTCACAAAGCTGATATTCGGAAATCCCTGCCCCTTATTGAATTTGTCCAATTCTTCGTTCCAATTAATGTTTCCCAGCATACCCTGATAGTCGAACTGACTGACCGTATCCATTGTCTTATGCATGCAGTCATTGCATACGGAAATGTTGTTCGGAAGCTTGAACATCTTACCCGTCTTGCTCTCCGGCCTGCGGCAGATGAAACATACATCTTCATATTCGCTTTCTTTTTTCTGCCCTTCCCCGCCGCTCTCTTTCTTCTTTTGCCCTATTGCCGCAGAATCCTTATCCGCATGTCCATCCCGGCCTTCCTCCCCCTTCTCTGCTATGGCATTCTCCCCTTCCGCATCCTCTTCCTCGTAGTCGTCTTCGCTGATTTCCTCATCTCCCAGATGAAGTTCCTCATCATGATACTCTTTGTCAAAATCTTTATGGTCAAAATCTCCCATTTCTACATATCCTTCCCTGCCCGCAGAATTTTCCTCTTTCCGATGATAAACGGACTATCTCCCATTCATTATAATGCATAGGAAATCAATGCACAAGTGAACATTTTCTAAACTCTCGGTAACAATTCAGCCTGAATGTTGTGTTGGGAGGCGGACGCCCGTGCGTGAGTTTTTTTAGTGGCCGGCAGCAGCGGAA